>JAJKHV010000110.1 GCA_021154855.1 Solirubrobacterales bacterium | reverse complement strand
CCGCCGTGTCGAGCCGGCCGGCGGCGCTGGCCACCCCGGCCGGGGTGGTGCCGCTGACGACCCACACCGGCGGCGCCTCATAGCGGCGCGTCGCCGCTATGAGGCCGGCGTCCGTCCCGAAGGTCCGTCCCACCCGTCCATCTTCACCAAGCCCCTGCAAGGAGTAGCGACTGGCGTCATCTTGAAAGTCGGCGAAGACTCCGCTCGTCTGCGGCCCGTCCTCGATCTGCGCCGCCGCCGGGTCGCGTCGCACTTGCGCCCATGGCCCGACCAAGACCCGAATCGCCCCGTCGGGCGATCCCGCCGCCACCGAGGCACCGGCCCCTTCGAGGCTGTCGCGCACGGTCGCGCAGGCCTCGCCGCCACCGAGGCACTCGACCGCCACCGGCCGCCGCTTGCCGTCGTAGCCGTCGAGGAAAGGCTGCGGCCAGGCTCCGACCACGGCCGGTACCTGCAGCGCCGCGCTCCAATCGCGGTAGTCCCACCAGACCGACTCGCCGCCCTTCAGGTCATATGCGGCTGCCCCGATCGTCGACTCGACGCCATTCACATAGAACAACCAGTCGAACCGTTCGCCGTCCCGAGTTTCACCTTCGAGGCCCTCGATCGACTCCACGAAGCCACCGCCGTAAGCGGTCGAGATGTCGGTGCTGCGTTCGAGGGCGCGCATCACGGTGTCCGCCTCGGTGACGTCGTCGAGCTGACGGTGAAGCAGCGGCACGGTCCCGAAGTCCCGCGTCACCGTCAGCTCGACGTCGCCCAACCCCTTGCCGGGGCCGAGGCCGCAGCCGGCGACCGCGAACGCTATGCAAAGCGCGATCGCGACCGCCGTGCCGGGGCCTCTCATCGAATCAGCCCCCGCCGCAGGCCCCGCTGACGCAGACCGCGACCTGGTTGGACGGGATGTCCTCGGCGTCGGTGCCGACCAGCACCGTCGGCGCCGAGAGCGTCACCGTGGTTGTGCCGTCAGCACCGGTGGGCGCGACGGCGCCGGTCACCGAGACGCCGGCAGCCGGTGTCTTCTTGCCTTTTTCGTCATAGGAGGAGACGCTGACCGTGAACGGCTTGCCGGCTTCGGCTTCGTGTGGCGCGGTCAGGGCCAGCTCGTCGGGGTAGGGGTATGGCTCGAGTGCCCAGAGCACTTCGTCGCCCGCCTTCAGCTTGACCAGTTCGCCGCCCTTGTTGGGATTCTTGTGGTTGACCTTGAGGTACCAAGAGAGCTTCTTGGTCGTGTGCGACTTTCCAATCCCGCAGAGGCCGAGGCCAAATTCGGAGAGGAAGTGGTCGGTGGCCAGCAAGGGACGCAACGAGGGCGTCAATTTCGACGCCTGAGCGAGCACGCCGAGCGCTGTCGGCCCTTTGATCTGCACCGACTTGCCACTGCCGCCGGTGCCCTTGCCAAGGCAGGTCGCCTTCGGGCTGGTCTTGATCGAGGTTGTCTTGGCGCCTACGAACTGTTCGGCCAGCGTCTTGCCGCCGCTGCCGACCACCCGCAGATTGACGCGAGGCGCCTTTGCAGCGGCCAGCGCGGTGGTCGAGAACAACAGCAGAAGAGCCAGCGCGCACGCAGCGGCCAGCCGGAATGGAACGAGTCTTGGCATTTAAGCCACCCTTTCCTCGAGGGTTGTCATGGCTGGTCGGGGACAGGTCTCCTGGCTCCCGGGGTGAGTCGGCCGCACCTTCCCGGGGAATCTGTGTCCTCCCCAGTGGCTGGCGCACAGCGCCTGCGACGTCCTTGACCCGGTCACAGTGGCGGGACCGCGCCGGCTTCTCACCGGACTTCCCTTGACCACCGACCGATTACGCAACCGAGTCTATCCGTTGGACGGGAGGCGATCGCCCCAGCCTGAGACACCTCCGGTCGTCGGCAATCACGACCAGCGACGGCGCCACGGCCCAATTGCGTCCTGACCGAACCGCGCGAAGTCCACTGATCGCTGAATGTTCGTCCAGCGTTCTTGGTTCTCCCCCGGACCGTGGCTAGGCTCACCGCCGCAAGCTGTTCTGACCGAAGGGGGAGAGATGAGGCAGGGGACACGACGACCTTCACCGGCGCTGGCCGTCGCGGTTTTAGCGCTGTTCCTCGCCCTCGGCGGCACCGTCTACGCGGCGAAGAGGGCAAAGATCGACGGTAGGACGGTGAAAGTGAAGTCCCTCCCCGGCAACCGCCTGAAGCTGCGCTCGATTCCGGCCAACAGGTTGAAGCCGGGCCTGCTTGGGGCGGCCGACTCGCAGAACGGGACGCTGATCACCGGCGCTGAAATCAACGAGCTCAGCCTCGGCCAGGTGCCGAACGCCGCCCACGCCGAAACCGCCGACGTCGCCAAAAGCGCGACCGACGCCCAGACCGCCCTCAACGCCGTCAACGCAATCACGGCACAGTCGGTCAACGGCCACGAAGCGGGCTGCTTGCCCGGCACAGAGGACTTCGCCGGTGCCTGCTGGCAGAACTCGGCGAGCGAAACGGCGGTGAGCGCACCGGCCGCGGCAAACTCCTGCGCCGTACAGGGCGGGACGCTGCCGGAGGCACTCCAGCTTGCGGCGTTCTCTCAGCAACCGGGTGTGGTGCTGGACAACGGGGCAGAGTGGACGAGTGACATTCCAATCTTTACTGACGAAAACATTTTCTCGGTCGTCACGGTCTCTGCTGGCGGTGACCTTGATTTCAAATCTTTCTCCAGCCCCCACAAATTCCGCTGCGTGATTCCGCTCCTTAGGTGAGCGGAGTCGTGTAGCGGAGTTTTTCCGTCCCTCAGGTTTCGACCAGCCCCCGCTCGAGCGCGTAGCGAACCAGCTCGGCGCGACTCGAGAGCCGCAGCTTCTGCTGGATGTGGGCGCGGTGACTCTCCACCGTGCGGATACTGATGAAGAGCTGCTCGGCCACCTCGGCGTTGGTGTGGCCCAGGGCGATCAAGCGCAGGACGTCGCGCTCGCGCTCGCTCAGCTCGTCCGCTTGGCGCGACTCGCCGCCGGCAGCGAGCCGCGCGCCCAGGGCCGGCTGCAGATAGGTGTCGCCCGCCGCGGCGCTGCGCACCGCCTGCACCAACTCGGCGTCTGCCGCCTCCTTCAGCACATAGCCGCGCACGCCGGCCTGCAGCGCCCGGCGGGCGAAGGCCGGCTCGTTTTGCATCGTCAGCACGACGATCTCGGTCTGCGGCGAGGCCGCGAGGATCTCGGGCACCGCCTCGAGGCTGGAGCGCCCCGGCATATTGAGGTCGAGCAACAGGACGGCCGGCTTGTGACCGCGGACGTAGCGCAGCGCTGTGTCGGCATCGCCGGCCTCCGCAACCACCTCGAAGCCGGGCTCGGCATCGAGCAGCATGCGCAGGGCGTTGCGGATCACGGTGTGATCGTCGGCCAAAACGATCGTCGTCGTCGCCGGCTCCTGCGCGCGATCGGCGACCGCATCGGGCATCACGGCAACGAGATTAGCGTTGCTTCCAGTCCCGTTAATAGATGTCATGACTTCATCTAACCGCCCGAGAATGACTGCGCCATCGGGGTTTTCCCGCGAATGTGTTCAGTCGAGTGCGTTTGAGCAAAACCCAGCAGGCGAGTACGATGCGAAATGCCAACGAGCTCGGAGGTGGGCTAGGCAAATGGCACAGGGGCATGACAGCGGGGCTCTCGATGAGCCTCGCCTGAGGGAGCTCATCGACATAGGTCGCAGCCTCGTTGCCGAGCTGGATCCCGAGGTCGTCTTTCGCCGCATGCTCGAGGTCGCCTGCGAGCTGACCGGGGCCCGTTACGCGGCACTCGGCGTGCTCGACGATGACCGTCATGAACTGGAGCGCTTCATTACCCATGGCATCGACGAGCCGACGGCGCGGACGATTGGCAACCTGCCACGCGGGCATGGAGTCCTTGGCCTCTTGATCGAGCGGCCGCGGCCGCTGCGCCTCGGCGACGTCGGCACTCATCCGCGCTCCTACGGCTTCCCCCCTGGCCATCCGTCGATGTCGAGCTTTCTCGGCGTCCCGGTGGTGATCCGCGGCCACGCCTGGGGGAACCTCTACCTGACCGAGAAGGAGGGTGAGTTCGACGACGCCGACGAGCAGTCGGCGGTGATCCTCGCCGAGTGGACGGCGATCGCGATCGACAACGCCCGCCTTTACCGCAGCGTCGAGAGCCGCGGCAATGAGATGGCGAGGGCCGTGCACCGACTGGAAGCGACAACCGAGATCGCCCGTGCAGTCGGCGGCGAGACCGACCTCGATCGCATCCTCGAGATCGTCGTCAAGCGCGGCCGGGCGCTGGTTGAAGCTCGCTCGTTGCTGATCCTGCTTCGTGATCGCGACGACCTTGCCACCGCCTCTATCGCCGGCGAGCGCGAGGACCACCTCGCCGAGGCTCGAATCCCAATCGCCGGGTCGATCCCCGGCCAGGTGCTGGAAGCGCGGCAGCCGCGCAGGGTGATCGACCTCGACCCGAGCCTGATGGCCCGTCCCAGCCGCCCGGAGGCCGGGGTCATCTCGCTGCTCGTCCCGCTCGTCTTCCGCGGTCAGGCGCTTGGCGTCCTCGTCGCGCGCGATCCCCTGGCGAGGGACCTGGGGTTCAGCGACGACGACGAGCAGGATCTCGTCTCGTTTGCCGCCAGCGCTGCGATCGCGGTAGCGACGGCGCAGTCCGTTGCCGAAGAGCGCACCCGTGAAAGCATCGCCGCGACCGAGCGCGAGCGCGGCCGCTGGGCGCGTGAGCTGCACGACGAGTCACTGCAGAGCCTCGCCGGCCTGCGGGTGATGCTCTCCGCCGCACGGCGGGGCAATAGCGAAGAGGCAGAGAGGCTGCTCGCGCAGGGGATCGAGCAGGTCGACAGCACGATCGCCGAGATGCGGCGCCTGATCTCCGACCTGCGACCGACCGCCCTCGACGAGCTGGGCCTCGGCCCGGCCCTGGAGGCGCTCGGCGAACGTCTGACCGTAGGCGGGACGATCGAGGTCGACCTCGACGTCAACCTCGATTTCCACGCCGGGCGCGCCGAGCACCGCCTGGTCCGCGAGATCGAGGACGCCGCCTATCGCCTGGTCCAGGAGGGACTCAACAATGCAGCCCGCCACGGCGAAGCGGACCGGGCCAAAGTCGAAGTGGTCGAGAGCGGTGAGAAG
This sequence comes from Solirubrobacterales bacterium, assembly GCA_021154855.1. Lineage (GTDB taxonomy): Bacteria > Actinomycetota > Thermoleophilia > Solirubrobacterales > 70-9 > VRUE01. The sequence continues at coordinate 12,397 of JAJKHV010000110.1, read as the reverse complement.
CTTCGCCTGCGAGTCTCCGACCGAGGTCGCGGATTTGATCCCAGCGCCCGGACGGATGGCTTTGGACTGGTTGGAATGCGTGAACGCGTAACCCTCGCCGGCGGCACCCTGGAGCTGGAAAGCGCGCCCGGAAAAGGAACGACGATCCTCGCCATCCTCCCCGCGACCCACCGCGAAAACGAGGCACAAAAAGCTGCCTGAGGGCCTGAGGCCAAGCAGATCAAGGACGCAGGGAGCGCGGCGTGCTCTGCACGCGAGCGAGCGAGACGCCGATATGCGCCGCCCTCAGGCCCTCAGACCTCAGGCGCCGAGCATCGCGCGGTAGAAGCTGTAATCGCGCCGATCGGGCCGCAGGTTGGAGGCAAGCGCGAGGTGATGGCGGGCGCGCTCGGTCTCCCCCGTCTTGGCCAGCGCCCTGCCGAGGCAGAAGTGGGCGTAGTCGTTGACCTGGTGGCGCTCGACCACGGCCTTGAACTCGACCGCCGCTGCGGCGAAGCGGCCGGAGCGGAAGTAGGCACGGCCCAGCGCCTCGCGGACCGAGGCCTTCTCGGGAGCGCGCCGCGCCGCCTCCTCGAGCGGCGCCGCCGCCTCCTCGAAGTCCTCCTCCTCGAGCAGCTCGATGCCACGCCGGTAAAGCGTGAAGGTGGAGTCAGCTTCTGGCTCTGCGGCCATTGCTCAAGTGTAGGAGGCCGGTCCAGCCGGGATCGACGACTCCGTCAAGCCTGCGCGGCGAGCTCGCCCGCGGCAAGCGCCTTGCCATGGCGAATCAGGTCGGCGGCGCGCTCGGCAACCGCGATCGTCGGCGCGTTGGTGTTGCCGCGCGGCACCGTGGGCATCACCGAGGCATCGACGACGCGCAGGCTCTCGAGGCCCTCGACGCGCAGCTCTGAGTCGACGACCGAGCCGATCGCGCAGGTGCCGACCGGGTGGTAGATCTCGTAGGTGGTCCGGGCGATGTGAGCGCGCAGGGCGTCGTCGGAGTCGTCGTCGGGCACCGTGAAGGGCTCGGCGCAGTAGGGCTCGAGCGATGCCTGGGCGCAGATCTCTTCGGCCAGGCGCACCGCGTCGATCATTCGCGACATATCGGCCTCGGCGTCGTAGAAGGCGTTGCGGATGATCGGCTTCGCGGTCGGATCATTTGAGGCAAGCCGGACCGAGCCGCGGCTCTCGGCGGTGAGCAGGCAGGGCGAGACCCAGACGCCATGCGCCTGTGGGTCGCCCATCCCCTCTTCGACGATGTGGATCGGGGCGAAGTGAAATTGCACGTCGGGCGCCTCGGCGCCGGCGCCAACCCGGGCGAAGCCACCGGACTCGGCGAGGTTGGAGGCGAAGGGGCCGGTCTGGGAGGCTTCGAACTCTGCCATCGCGGCCGGTTCGAGCGCAAGCAGCAAGCTCTCGGGCTCGGGTGTGGTGAAGACTGTGTAGGTGGCGGGGTGATCGCCGAGGTTTTCGCCCACCGCCGGCTGGTCGAGCAGCAGCTCGATTTCGCGCATCGCCAGGTGCTCGGCGGGACCGACGCCGGAGAGCATCAGCAGCTTCGGTGAGTTGTAGGCGCCGCCGCAGAGGATCACCTCGCGCTCGGCGCGCAGCTCCTGCGCCTGGCCAAGCTGGCTTGCCTCGACCCCGACCGCGCGCTTGCCCTCGAAGATGATCCGGTTGACGTGCATGTAGGGCATCACGGTCAGGTTGGGACGCTCGCCGGCCGGGTGCAGGTAGGAGACCGCGGCGCTGGCCCGCAGGCCGCCCCGCTGGGTCAGCTGGTACATGCCCACCCCGTCCTGCTCGGCGCCGTTGAAGTCCTCGTTGCGGGGCAGGCCCGCCTCGACCGCCGCCTCGACGAAGGCCGGCGAGATCGCGTTGGCGGAGCGCTGGTCGGAGACCGGCAGCGGCCCGCCGACGGCATGCCACTCCGAGGCGCCGCGCTCGTTGTCCTCGGCCTTGAGGAAGTAGGGGAAGAGGTCGTCCCAGGACCAACCGGGCGCGTTCCAATCGTCGTAGTCGCGGCGGTTGCCGCGGATGTAGATCATCGCGTTGGTCGAGGAGGAGCCGCCAAGCACCTTGCCGCGCGGCAGCGAGATGCGCCGGCCGTCGCAGTTTGGCTCGGGGGCGGAGTTGTAGTCCCAGTCGACCTCGGTGCGGGCCAATGAGAGGTAGCCGAGCGGCACGTGGACGTTCTGGTTGACGTCCGGCGGGCCGGCCTCGAGCAGCAGGACGCTCACGTCGGGATCCTCGGAGAGTCGCGCCGCGAGGACGCAGCCGGCCGAGCCCGCGCCGACGATCACGTAGTCGTACATACCGCTCCTTCCAGTCGCCGCTGCAACGCGTTGACCCCCTTTGCAGGGGAAAACACGTTTCACCGGACACCCGATCCGGCTGGATCGAGTGTACGCGGATATCGGCTGCGCACCAGCCAAATTCAGCGCGACTGCTACCGTTGAGGGGTCGGGTTAGGCGCTTCGCCACCCGAGAGGTTCCGTTCCCTCCGTGCTCTGCTTTGCATTTAGGGGTCGCTGGATCTCCCCTGAATCGCATAAAAAGGAGTCACAACATCGTGTCATTTGCCGACCTCGGCATCTCAAAAGCCGTGGTGCGCGCGCTCGCCGAGCGCGACATCACGCAGCCCTTCCCCGTCCAGCAGCTGGTCATCCGCGACGCGCTCGCCGGCCACGACCTGCTCGTCCAGTCGCCGACTGGATCCGGCAAGACGCTGGCCTTCGGCATCCCGCTTGCCGACCTGATCGAGCCCAACACCAAGGGCCTCTCCGCCTTGGTGCTCGCGCCGACCCGCGAGCTAGCGAGCCAGATCGTCGATGAGCTCAACGCGATCGTCCGCTCCCGCAACCTGCACGTGGCCGCCGTCTACGGCGGCGTCGGCTTCGGCCCCCAGGTCAAGGCGGCGCAGCGCGCCGACATCGTCGTCGCCACCCCAGGCCGACTCGAGGACCTGATCGCGCGCGGCGCGATCAGCCTCAAGAAGGTCCGCGTGCTCGTCCTCGACGAGGCCGATCGCATGCTCGACATGGGCTTCAAACCCGCGGTGAGCCGGATCGTCGCCCAGACGCCGGCCGACCGCCAGACGCTCTTCTTCTCGGCCACGCTCGAGGGGGCGACCGGAAAGCTCGCCGCCGCCTACACGCGTGAGCCGCGCCGCCACACCCATGCCGCGCCTGAGCGCAGCGAGGCCGAGATCGAACACCGCTTCGTCCACGTCGATTCCCAGGCGGCCAAGCTCGACCATCTGGCGGGACACCTGACCGGCCCCGACGGTGGCCGCACGCTGGTCTTCGTCCGCACCAAGCGCGGCGCCGACCGGCTGGTCAAGCGGCTTCGCAGCCGCGAACTGGAGGCCGTCGCGATGCATGGCGACAAGAGCCAGGGACAGCGCGAACGGGCACTTGCCCGCTTCGAGCGCGGCGACGTCGAAGTATTGGTCGCCACCGACGTGGCCGCCCGCGGCATCGACGTCGCCGACATCGCCCACGTGGTCAACTTCGACGTTCCCGACGGACGCGATTCCTACGTGCACCGGGTCGGCCGCACCGGCCGCGCCGGGCGCACCGGGGCCGGGACCAGCTTCGTGCTCACCGACCAGGCCGCCGAGATGCGCAGCATCGCCCGTGACCTCGGCCTCAGCCAGGAGTTCGAGCAGAGCCTCGGCCACGTCGTCCCGCAAAAGAAGTCGACTGGCCAGAGGCCGTCCGGAGCACCCGGCCAGCGACGGCGCAGGCGCAGGCGAAAGGTGGCCGCATGAGCCAGACGCAAACCATCTCGAAGAAATGGACCTGCGATCGCTGTGGCGTGACCGTCAGCCGCATCGACGGCGAGGCAGCGCAGGCCCCGGATTCCTGGGAGAGCTCGGCGGCCGGCCAGTTCTGCCTGGTCTGCAGGCGCGAGCAGGCGGCCGAGGCCGCGCTCGACTCGACCCCCAGCGACAGCCCGGTTGCGGAGCGGGCCAAGCGCCGCCGCACGGCGCTGATCGAGTTCGAGGTCAGCCGCACGCCCGAACATGCCGACGGCGTGATCGCGCGGGCCTGCCGAACCTCGGTGTCGGCGGTGACCAAGGCGCGGCGCAACCTGAACCTGCCCGATCCCCCTCCGCCGTCGCAAGCGTCGAGGGCTAAGCAACGCGAGGTTGCGAGCCGATAGCAGGACTGTGGCGGGGTCAGCATGGAGATAGGGATCGGCCTCGCCGTCGCAGCGGCGCTGCTGACGAACCTCGCCTCGCTCTTCAAGCATCGCGGCTGCCACCGCGCTGATCCGGTCTCGCTGCGCAACCCACTGCGCAGCGCCCGTGACCTGGCGGGCTCGCCATGGTTTGCCGCCGGATGGGGACTGGCGGCAGTTGCTTGGCTGGTCCACATCGCCGCCCTCTCGCTGGCGCCGATCTCGATCGTCCAGGCCGTGCTCGCCGGCGGGGCGGTCACTCTCGCGGTGATGGCGCAGCGCATCTTCGGCGATCCGGTCGAGCGGCGCCAGTGGTTCGCCCTGCTGCTCGGTGGCGCCGGGCTGGCACTGCTCGTGCTCACCGTCCCCCACTTCAGCGGCAGCCACTCCGGCTTCGCGGCCGGCGCCATCCTCGGCTTCGAGGGTGGACTCGCACTGCTCGCCGCGGGCCTCGTCCTCGGCCATCGCTCCGAGCGCCTCGCCGACCACAGCAACGTCCTGCTCGCCGCGATCGCCGGCATCCTCTTCGCCCTCGCCGGTGTGGCGATCAAGGGCCTTACCGGGGCGGGGGGAGTCTCCGTCGCGGTCCTCGCTCCCTGGATCCTGCTGACCGTGCTCGTCGGCGCCCTCGCCCAGTATGCGGCGGCCGCGGCACTCCAGCGCGGCGGCGCGATCGAGACGATCGGCCTGATCGGCCTGGTCGCCAACGCGGCGCAGATCATCGGCGGCGTCCTCGTCTTCGGCGACCCGCTCTCGACCCATCCCCTGGGCCTCGCCCTGCAGGCGACCGCCTTCGCGATGGTCTGCGGCTCGGCGCTGCTGATTCCCTCGCGGCGATCCGCCGCAGCGGCGCTGGCAGTGGCCGCCTAGGCCGTAGAAACAAGAGCGGCGGGCCGAATGGACCCGCCGCTCCGCGCCTTCGGCGTCCTCTACAGCCGCCCGCTCAGCAGCCGCTCACCTTCAGCGGCAAGTGGTTGTTCTTGACCTTCTTGCCGTTCTGCCCCTTCATGCTCATCACCGAGGAGAGGCGGTCTTTGCAGAGGTTCCTGGAGTTGACCAGGAGGCCCTTCTTCTTGCCGCCTTCCATGCGGAGGACGAACTTCTTCACCGGGACGTCCGGCAGATCGTTGAACACGGTCTTGATCCCGCCGTTCTTGGAGCTGATCACGCCGCGCACCTGAACGTTCACCTGACCGCGCAGATCGGCGAGCAGGTCCGGCAATTCGTGGTTGGAGGAAACCAGGTACACGGGCCCCTTCAGCGCCTTGCCGAGCAGCGGGCTCCTTGCCTGGGCGTGCCCGTAGATCGCGCCCTTGGGACAGGTCCCCGAGGCCAGCTGTGGCCTCGTGCAAACGGTTCTGATGTTGCCCTGGTCGAGGAACAGCGCATGTGGCAGTGCCAGGGCGCTGCGCAGGACGTTGGCATCAGCTTCGCGGGCTTCGAGGATCGCCCGCAGCTTCGGGTGCTTGCCGCGCGTCGTGGTGCTCTTGCCGCCGAGCAGTCGTGTGTGCAGCTTTGGCTTGAAGCCAAGCTTGTTGCAGGCGGTCGCCTGGAACGGCGAGTTGACCGGGTAGGAGCTCCACAGCGCCGGGTCGGTCGGGTTGGCGCCGCCGCCGCTGAGGAAACCGCTGGTGGCCTGGGCGGCGCAGTTGGTCGGGTTGTGCATGAACTTCTTCCGATCGACGTTGACATCGATCGAACGGATGTCCAGCTTCACCCCGCCGTATACATCGGGGATCGCGTCCGAGACCGCGTGAACCTGGGCGGTCGCCGGGTTGACGAACAGGGCGATCCTGACCACAACGGTGCCCAGGTCGAACGGGCCCGCCACGGCCGGGGTGACGATCGCCAGCGAAAGCGGGGCTTCCTTGTAAGGGCCGGCGAGGTAGGCCTTGCCGGCGATTTTGATCGGGCCCGATCCGGTGCCGCTCAGCGTCGAGGCGGTGCCGATTTCGCTCTTGCTGGAACAGCTCGGGTTGGCCTGCTCGGCCACCCCGCTGCTTGCCGCGGCTGCGTCCAGCGCCGACTCCGGACAGTAAGGGATGCCGGTGAGATTGCCGGCGTGCCCCTTGGGCAGGGTCACGTCGACCTTCTTCAGCTCCTGCTGGCCATCGGGGCGAACGATGTTGACCCGGAAGGGGCTGTAGGCGTTGGCTTTGGTGCTGTCGGATTTGGCTGTGTAGCTGGGAGCGAACGGCCTCGCCGCCATTGTCGTCGGACAGGTGCCACCGCCGGGGGCAGTCGAGAGGGTGAATCCGCTCGAGGGGTGCTTCGTCGATTTCGGTGTCGACCATGGTTCCATCGTGCTGGTCGTGGTCGCCGGCGAGCAGGTCGGCGGGCTGCTCAGCACGCCCTTGGAGTTGTCGAGGTGGACCTTCACCGAGGTGAACGGCACCTGCGGAGTTTCGGCGAACGTGGTCGTCAGTTGCCCGGTTTTCGGGTTGGCCGACGTGTTGCCGATCAGCCGTGCGGAGATCCCGTATTGCGCCGACTCCGCGACGACGAAGATCCGGAACTCTTCACCCGAGGTCGGCTCGCGGCTGAGCTGCTGGCCGAGGTAGGCGGTGCCTTTCAGCGTCCCAGCGGGAAGCGGCGGCGTCTCGACTTCGACTGTGCCGATCCTCGAGCCGGCCGGGCAGGCGACCGGGTTACGCGTGCCCTTGCCGAATTGCGCGTCGGTGCATGCCTCCAGTCCATTGGCCGCCGACGGGTTCAAGCCCATTCCCTCCGGCAGGCTGATCTGGGCATTGTGCAGGTGCGACTCGCTTTGCGTTTCACCGCCGGCGATGAACGGCAGCGTCGTCGCGATCGTCGGAGCTGCCGGCGAATCGACCTGCGTCGTCCCCGGCGCGACGTTGAGCCCCGGATCGAACGGCACGCTGTTGCAGCCGGTCTGCGTCAGGCCTTCGGGAAGAGCCAGGTCCGATGCGAACGGCGTGGCGCTGTTGGGGAAGTCCGCTTCGGGCAGCGCCACCGACTCGGCTCGCAGATAGGTTGTGTAGATGCCCTCATACGGAGGCAGCTGCGAGCTGAAGCAGGTGGTCGGGTTGGTGATGTAGGTGCCGTCTCCCGACCTGCCGAAGTTGACCAGGCGGCTTTTCCAGCTCCGCGTGCCGGGGTTGGGCGTCGGCAGGTGGATCGTGAAGCTCTCGTGGTAGTCGCTCTCCCAGGCGACTGCTGTGTTCAGGATGACGGTTTTCTTGCTGCCGGGCGCGCCTACTTTGAAACCGAACCGTGCCGGTTCGCCAAATTCCGGTTCGAGGTTGTAAAGCGGCACTCTGGTTGCGCCTGGGGTTGGTTGAACCGCCATTCCTGTGTTGGCGCCTTCGATGATCTTGACCGTCAAGCGCTCTTCGCCGACCTGGCTTGACGCCGGACAACTGGGGCCTTCGCCTAGGGCTGGCGGAAGTGCGGTGTTGAACTCGGCCATCGTGCAACGCGTTTCGGTCGCCTGAGGATTGACCGTTAGACCTGGGGGAAGATCGACGTGGATCGTTTTCACCGGGCCGATAGGGATCAAGAGTCCGCTGCCAGGTGAGGTTTCTTCCTGCTTGACGATGTACTGCGTGAAGCCGATCGGTGGATGGCCGGCGGCGACCCTGAAGAACCGCGTGACCGGATCTTCCGGCTTGCACTGGTCCGCGATTGGATCTTCGGTACATGTGCCGGCCTGCCAGCCGTCTTCAGCAGTGGGGGGATTGTGCTGCGGTTCGATGATGTCTCCGGTGTCGGCCCGCGCGGCCGGCACCCCAAGTACAAGCCACAACGACATCACCACGAAAGCGATCGAGCGCCTAGTCATCCATATCTCCTCATTCGCATTGGACGTAACCCGTCCCTGCGCATGGCGCTGAACCTCTCCGCGCCTCTACGGTACTCCCCTCTACCCGCCGGCTTCAAGCGGGGAAATCCGCAACGCTTCTAGCTCGCGTCCTGGTAAACAGATCGACGTCGAGCAGCACGCAATCGGCTCCAGAGAGCCGTCTTGGAAGAGAGCGGTCGATAGGATTTCGCCGATGAGCGCCGATGAGCTTCCCTACGTCGACGAGCACACGGTCGCGATCAACGCACCGCCCGACGCCACTTGGGAGGCGCTGCTGCGAGCCTTTGACGGCTCGTCTAGGTCGGGCGCAAGCACGAGGGGCGCCCGACTGCTCGGCTGCGCGGACGTCGCCGCCTCCGGTCCCCGTCCGCTCGCCGTCGGCTCAACCTTTCCAGGCTTCCACGTCGAGGCGGCCGAGCGCCCGCAGGAACTCGCGCTCGCCGGCCGCCACCGTTTCTCCGATTACGCGCTGACCTTCCGGCTGGGCGAGGAGGACGGCAATCGCACGATGCTGCGAGCCGAGACCAGGGCCGCTTTCCCCGGCCTCCAGGGACGCGCTTACCGAACGATGGTCATCGGCACCCGCATGCATGTGTTGATGACCCGCCGCATCCTTGGTTCCGTCAAGCGGGGCGCCGAGCGCCGCCGCACGACAGCCTGAGCTGGCCCAGGCGGCGCAACGCCTCCACTAGCATCGAGGCATGCCTCTCTTCGGCCGGGAACACATCGAGCGCTACCGGGCCACCGACGGCGAGGAGGGTCACGACTGGCAGGGCACCCAGACGCTGCTGCTGACGACAAGAGGGCGCAAGTCTGGCGAGCCGCGCACCACGCCGCTGATCTATGCACCGCACGGCGACGACGCTTACACGGTGATTGCATCGAAGGGCGGCTCCGACGCGCCGCCCGCCTGGTACCTGAACCTCTCCGAGGACCCCGAGGTCGAGGTGCAGGTGAAGGGCGACAGCTTCAAGGCTCGAGCCCGCACCGCGAGCCAGGAGGAGAAGCCGGAGCTCTGGAGGACGATGGTGTCCGAGTGGCCGGCCTATGACGAGTACCAGCAGAAGACCGAGCGCGAGATCCCGGTGGTCGTGCTGGAGCGCGTTTGACGAAGGTCCATCTGCTCGAGCGAAGCCAGCGAGTCGAGGTGCCGGTCGACCGGGCGTTTGCTTTCTTCGGTGACAGCCGCAATCTCGAGCCGCTGACCCCACCCTGGCTGCACTTCGAAGTGACGACGCCCGGGCCGCTGATACTGCGATCCGGTGCACTGCTCGACTACAAGCTGAAACTGCACGGCGTGCCGATCCGCTGGAGGACCCTGATCGAGGCCTGGGAGCCGCCGCTGCGCTTCGTCGACTGTCAGGCAAGCGGCCCTTACACCCTCTGGCAGCACACCCATCTGTTTGAGCCAGACGGCGACGGCGCGACGATCATCCGCGACCGCGTCCGCTACGCGATCCCGCTGGGTCCCCTCGGCACGCTCGCCCACCGGCTTTTCGTCCGCCGCGACCTGGAGCGAATCTTCGACTTCCGGCGCGACGCCGTTACCGCCCGCCTCACGACCGGATAGCCGCTACTCGTCGGCCTCTTCTTTGCGCGGCGACGTCCCCGGCAGCAAGGTGAACGCGGCGATCATCTCAGCGGCGATCACGAGGTCCTCGCCGTGGGAGTTGAGGCTCACCTTGCCATGCGGACCCGGCGAGATCGCGGGATCGGCCTCGGTGAGCAGCCCATCGACCCGGTGGCCAGTGGTCGCCTCGACCCTGATCGGGACGTCTCCCTCGCGCTCGGCGCGAATCCGCTCCAGGACGTCGTGGAACCACGCGGGTCCCTCCGAAGGTGGGCGCTCGTAACGCGTCCCGATCTCAAAGCTCGCTGCCACGGCCCGGAATCTACAGCGGCCCGATGCAGTGCGGCGCCAGTAGGCTGCGGGCGCATGAACGACGATTGGCGCCTGCTGGAACTTCCTCCTCGTCGACGCCACCGATGAGGACAACGCCAAGGCCCTCGCCGCTCGGATCGAAAACGAGGCACCGGCCGGCAGCCAGGTGAAAGTCGAGGGAACCTGGAGGGCGGCATACAACGAGCTTCCACCAAACCCGTTCGCGATCTTCGGCGGCCTCGGCGGCTAACCCCGACGGCTCCGGGCATTCAGCGCCGAGCGCCAGAAGAGATCGGTGCGACCGGCTGGGCGGTCGGATTGCCGCAAGCGGACTATGGTCTGCGGTCACGCCCTCCGCGGTCCATCGGTCCATGACACATCGCGCCCCCGACAGTGAGATCGACCCCCTTGCCCGTCACTCGCTCTCCGCGGGCGAGCTGAAGGAATTGCTCGCCGCGGAGCGGATCGGAGAGCCGTTTCTCGCTTTCAGGGATCAGGCGGGCCGACTTGTCTTCTTTGCGACCGGCGGCGGGCAGACCCACACGCTCGGGCGGCGAGAGGAGGCAGACGTTTCGATCGGCTGGGACGAGGAGGTCTCAGGCCTGCACGCCGAGCTTCAGTGCCTGGGAGGTGAGTGGACGATCCTGGACGACGGGCTCTCGACCAACGGCACCTACGTCAACGCGAAGCGCATCAACGGTCGTCAGCGCCTTCGCGACGGTGACCGGATTCTGGTCGGCCGGACCGTCCTCGTCTACAAATGCGGCTCGCCCGAGCAAGTGGCGGCGACCGCCGTTGCCGGCGAGGGGGCCGCCCTCCAAGAGCTGACCGAGACCCAGCGCCGCGTCCTGATCGCTCTCTGTCGTCCCTTCCGCGACGGCAACAGCTTCGCCACGCCGGCAACCAACCAGCAGATCGCCGCAGAGGTCTTCCTTGGTGTCGACGCGGTCAAGATGCACATGCGGACTCTGTTCGGGAAGTTCGAGCTGGGAGAGCTCGCCCAAAACGAGAAGCGAGCGCGACTCGCCGAATGCGCGCTGCATTACGGCGTGATCAGTCGGCGGGACCTCGGCTCCGGCTAGCCTCGTCGGCGGGCCGATCGGTGACAACCGTGGGCGCAAAGCCACCCGGTGTCGGGCCCGGACCCGGGGGGCGATCCGTGCCCTCCCCTCTGCTGGCGATCGGAATCGAGACGCCGAGGGCCCGCGCCGAAGCACGGGCAAGCTCTGAGGCGGTGGCGTAACGTGCACCCCGGTCCTTGGCCATTCCTCGGGCAACCACCTCGTCGATCGCCGGCGACAGGCCTTCCCGCACCCGGCTGGGTGCGGGCGGCGGCGCGTTGACGTGCGCCCAGAGCCTGGCGGCATCGGTGTCGCGCCGAAAGGGAACCTCGCCGGTCAGGCAGTGGTGCAGCAGGCCGGCCAGCGCGTAGACGTCGACGGCGCCGTCGACGGCCTCGCCGCGGATCTGCTCGGGGGCGAGATAGTCGAGAGTGCCGACCCACTGCCCGTCCGCAGTGATGTCCCCGCCTTTATCGACGCTCTTGGCGACACCGAAGTCCGTCAGGTAGAGGTGCTCGGGCCGATCGAGCGTCAGCAGCACGTTCGCCGGCTTCACGTCCCTGTGCACGAGGCCGCGGGCGTGGGCGGCGTCGAGCGCATCGGCCAGCTGCCCGATCAGCCGCATGGTCCGGGCCGGCTCGAGCGCCCCGTCGCACGCCAGCACCTGTCCCAGATCGGTGCCTTCGACCAAGCGCATCGCGATGAAGAGGAGGCCGTCGTCCTCCCCTGCCTCGTAGACCGGGATCACGTTGGGGTGCTCGATCGACGCAGCGAGCTTCGACTCCAGCTCGAAGCGCACGCGGAACGCCGGGTCGTGGGCGCGCTCGGTTGCGATCAGCTTGACCGCCACTGAGCGTTCGAGAGCGAGCTGGGTGGCGCGATAGACGACCCCCATCCCGCCGCGCCCGATCGCGGCCTCGATCCTGTACCCGGCGATGATCGCCGTCGGCTCGAGCGACGGCGGGCCTGAGGGGTGGAGCACCCCCTCGACGACCGCGGTCGAGTCGGCCGCGAAGAGATCGCGCAGTTGGCGCCGCTCGCGGCTGTCGGACCAGAGGCCGACGAGCGCGGTCCCAAGCGTGGCGAGAGCCAGCGCGGCGACCGGGTCGACGTAGTCGAGCTGACTGCCCGAGTCAAAGGCAAGCTGGGCCACGAGAGACCACACGACCAGAACGCCAACGCCGGTCAATACCACTGACAGCGTGCCCAGCCGCAGACCGGCGAGCGGGACGACCAGCGCCAACAGAGCGATCAGGAAGATCGTCACCGCGCCCGCCGGCGGGCGCAGCGGAATGCCGCCGAGAACCGTCGTCACCTGATTGGCGAGAACCTCGGGCCCCGCCATCGGCGAGCTGCCCGACATGGGCGTCTGATGGAGGTCCTGGAGGGTCGGCGCGGAGGCGCCGACGATTGCGATCTTGCCGGCGAACAGGCGCGACGGGAAACGCCCACTGAGGACCCGCGAGT
>JAJKHV010000109.1 GCA_021154855.1 Solirubrobacterales bacterium | reverse complement strand
TGCTTCCTCCGCGATCCCGATGGCTACCGCATTGAGCTGATCGGCGCCTGAAAGGCTGCCGCAATGGCTTCCTCGGCGGAGGTGGGCCTCAGGGCTTAGTGACCTCGAACTGAGTCATCAGGCCGTGGTCCTCGTGGTCGAGCATGTGGCAGTGGATGACGAACTTGCCGGTGTAGTCGGAAAAGCGGCCGGCGAGGAGGAGGCGTTCGCGGGGGTAGACGAAGAAGGTCTCCTTCAGGCAGTCTTCCCAGGCGGGCGGTGGCTTGCCGTTGCGGGACAGCAGGTACCAGTCGGTCGCATGGATATGCATCATGTGGGCGACGTCGGTGCGGTTGACGATCTCCCATGTCTCGGTGGTTCCCAACTTCGGATGGGCGTCGGCGCGGGCCGGGTTGAAGGTCTTGCCGTTGATCAGCCAGGTCGTCTTGAAGAGACCGCCGATCGAGATCTCCCAGCTCTGCTTCGGCTTGTCCGAGACGTGCTGAGTCCAGGCCGGTAGCGGCCGCAGCTGGCGCGGCAGCCGAGTGCGGTCCGGCAGGCGCCGGGCGCCAACCCGGAACTGCATCAGGGCGCCAATGTAGGGCCGGGTGCCGAGCGGGTTCCTGGCACCGTGGCGCGGACCGCTGCGCAGCTCCACCATCTCCCCCCCGGCGCCGGCGAAGTCGACCACGACTTCCGCCCGCTCCGCCGGCCCCAGCATCAACTCCCTCCGCCCCACCGGCCGCGGCATCAGGCCGCTCTCGGTACCGATCTGAACCATCGGCGCACCGTTGGAGAGATAGAGGTTGTAGGGACGGAACTGGGAGACGTTGAGGATGCGAAAGCGGTAGCGCTGGGCCGTCACCCTGTGGTAGGGCATGTAGGCCCCGTTGACGAGAACGTCGCGGGCGTTGATGCCGTCGTTCGGTGGGCGGCGATTGGTGAAGGGGTCGGTGAGCTGGTTATGACGATCGAAGGAGCGGTCGGCGATCATCAGCGGGATGTCGCGCTCGCCACGCGGCAGCGGCAGGCTCCCTTCGAGCTCATCCTCGACGATCCACATCCCCGCCAAGCCGTGCCAGACGTTGCGGGAGGTGTGGTCGAGGCGGTGGTCGTGGTACCACTGGAAAGCCGCCCGTTCGGGCCTACCGTCCTCCATCAGGTCGTAGACGTAGGTGCGTTTTCCACCTGGCTCGAGCAGGAGGTCGTTGCCAGACTGACGCGCCGAGAGGCCACGGGGGACGTCGCAGAAGAAGGAGCGCGCGTGCGCCGGGGTCAACCCTCCCGGCTGACCGTCGAACTGGCTGCGGTTGTGGCCGCCGTGGAGGTGGACGGTCAGCTCGCCGACCGAGCGCGGCAGCTCGTGGTGAAAGGTGACCTCGGTCCGGCGGCCGGCGGGGCGGCGCACCGTCGGCCCCGGGAAGGTGCCGCCGTAGGTCCACATCCGCGTTGGCGCGCCGGGCATGATCGGCACCTCGGCCTCGCGGACCGGGATGCTGAGGCGGGCGCCGGTCAGCTCCTCCGGAATCGGCAGACGAGCGCGAAACGGCTCGGCCACGGAGGGCCTCGGCGTTTGCTCACCGCGCGAGAGGAGAGCGGCGGGCCGCACTCCCAGGGGCAGCGCCGTGGCGAGAGCACCGCTGCCCAGGGCGCCGAGGAAAGCTCGGCGCCCCAGGCGCGACGAATCTGACGAAGGATCAGCCGTGCTTCTAGGCCCCTGGAACAACCGGGGTCGGAGGCACCACTTCGATCGACCCGTGCATGAACGGATGGATCGCGCACATGAAGTAGATCGTGGTCCCGGCGGCTGCCGACACCGGCTGCTCGATCGAGGTTCCCGATTTCTTTTCACCGGTGAACCAGGAATCGCCCTTCTTGGTGATGCTGCCAAGGGTGTCCCAGCCGTCGAGTCCGGCTTTGGCCGGATTCTGCGTGATCGGTCCATTGCCGTTAGTGCCGTGCCAATGAGCGATCGCCATGCAGATGTGTTTGGGGGTGAAGCAGGTCTGCCGCGCCTTCGGCGTCTTTGGAATCGAGCCCTTGGTGACCAGCGAGAAGGTGTGCGGGCCAACCTGATGCGGGTTGGTCGTGTTGAGCACCTCGAGCTCCGCGCCGGAGGCGATCGTCTTCGGCGCTTCGAAGCGAAGGCCGCCCTTGCCCGCCTTGATGTAGACGGTGTTGGCGGGGCCAAGTTCAGTGGCACCACTGGCCAGGGCCGGAACCAGAGCCATACAGGCGATTAGCCCAGTGGCGATTGCGATCGTGCCCTTTATGGAACCGAAACGGGAAAGTCGTTGCTTCAACGTGCCTCCTTTTCGGCGCCTGCCAATCCCGCAGGGCGCCTGGATGAATAGACCAGCAAGCTACATAGGAAACCGCGAGCGTTCAAGCCCCAAGTGAGACAGGCGGAGCCCGCCCGCCGTCTGGGAACATGCCGCGCGTGCCCGATGAGAAGCCGACCAGCGGCGATAGTGACCAGCCGGATCTCGCCGAGCTGCTCGAGCGCCAGGAGCTGACCCGCGACGAGGCGCGCGAGGAAGCCGTCGAGCGCCGCCACGCGGCTGGGGCGCGCACAGCACGCGAGAACATTGCCGACCTCGTCGATCCCGGCACGCTGGTCGAGTACGGGCGTTTCGCGATCGCCGCTCAGCGGGGGCGGCGCGAGATCGAGGATTTGATCGCGAAAACGCCTGCGGACGGGCTGGTGGCCGGGACGGCTCGCATCAACGGCGACCTCTTCGGCGAGCGCAGCGCCTGCGCCGTGCTCTCCTACGACTACACCGTCCTCGCCGGGACCCAGGGCGCCCTTGGCCACCGCAAGAAGGACCGCCTCTTCGAGCTGATCGAGCGCATGCGCCTGCCCACCGTCTTCTTCGCCGAGGGCGGCGGCGGCCGTCCGGGCGACACCGATTACCCCGTCGTCTCGGCCCTCGACACCCGCGCCTTCGCCCTCTGGGCGCGGCTCTCCGGACTGGTGCCGCGGATCGCCGTCGTCGCCGGGCGCTGCTTCGCCGGCAACGCCGTGATCGCCGGCTGCTCGGACCTGATCGTCGCCACCGAGAACATCTCGCTGGGCATGGGCGGCCCGGCCATGATCGAGGGAGGCGGCCTCGGCAAGGTCGATCCCGACGAGGTGGGACCGATCGCGATGCAGGCCGGCAACGGCGTGGTCGACATGGTCGTCGCAGACGAGGCAGCCGCGACCGAGGCGACGAAGCGCCTGCTGGGCTACTTCCAGGGCTCAACGCCGGCCGGCACGGCGCCGGATCAGAGCCTCCTCCGCGAAGCGGTTCCGGAACGCCGGCGCCGCGCCTACGCGGTGCAGCCGATCATCGAGACGCTCGCCGACGCGGGCTCGGTCACCTTCCTGCGCGAGCGCTTCGCCCCGGAGATGGTCACCGCCCTCGCCCGCATCGAGGGACGCCCGCTCGGCTTGATTGCCAACGACACCCGCCACGTCGCCGGGGCGATCACTAGCGACGCCGCCGACAAGGCGGCGCGCTTCCTGCAGCTCTGCGACAGCTTCGGTCTACCGGTCATCTCGCTGATCGACACGCCGGGGATGATGGTCGGCCCCGAGGCCGAGGCGACCGGCCTGGTCCGCCACGCCTCACGCCTGCTGATCGCGGGGGCAGCACTGAGCGTTCCGTTGGTCGCCGTGATCCTGCGTCGCGGCTATGGCCTCGGCGCCCAGGCGATGGCCGGCGGCAGCCTGCACGAGCCGCTGCTCACCGTCGCCTGGCCCTCAGCGCACGTCGGCCCGATGGGCCTCGAAGGCGCGGTCAGGCTCGCCCTGCGCAAGGAGCTCGACGCGATCGAGGACGAAGGCGAGCGCGAGCAGCGCGTCCGAGACCTGACGGCCGCTGCCGAGGAGAACGCCAAGGCACTCAACGCGGCAGCTCTCTTCGAGATCGACGACGTGATCGACCCAGCCGAGACGCGGTCCCTGCTCGCCTCAACCCTCGCCGCCGCCGCGTCCCGTTATCGCGCCGGCGGCTGCGGCCGCTTCATCGACGCCTGGTAGCCCACCAAAGACCTCGAGGTGCAACGTTTTGTCCCCCTGCCGGGGTGACAACGCGTTGCACCCCGCTCGCTCGACCTGGTGCAACGTCTTGTCCCCCTGGCGGGGTGACAACGCGTTGCACCTTGCACCTCCACTCGCGTTGCACTTTCCACGCACTCGACTCAGCTCAAGTCACGCCGCTCCGCGCCAGCTGGGGGAGGACGCTGCGGCCGTAGACCTCGATCGCTGCGTGCGGATCGGCGCCCGAGTTGTTCATCAGGGCAACGGTCGTCGCGCCCATCTCCTCGACTTCGCGAATCCTGGCGACGTGGTCGTCGGGATCGGAGCTGATGATCATCGCTTCCTTCAGTGCCTCGTCGGAGACCTGCTCGGCGCCATGCTCGTACATCGCCTTCGGGTCGTGCCAATCGTCCGTGTAGAACTCCTTCGGCTGGGAGCCCTTCCAGACCCGGGCGCCCTCGAGGGCCGCGTCGTCGACCTTGGCCCAGGAGAACGCCGCCTGGAGCACGATCTCGCCCGCCTCGCGGCCGGCGTCCTCAGCGGCACCCCGGTAGGCGTCGAGGATCTCGGGCACCGATTCGGGATCGGCGAGTGTCCAAAGGCCGTCCCCAAGCCGCCCTGCCACCGCGGCCGCCTGTGGCCCGAAGGCAGAGACGTAGATCGGCGGTCGGCGCTCCGGCCGCGTGTGCAGGAAGGCCCTGTCGCTCGCAAAATGATCGCCCTGGCCGCTGATCCGCTGGCCTTCGAAGAGCGCGTGGATCAATTCCAGCGCCTCCGCCATCCGCTCGATCTGCTGGCCGACCGGCGGCCACTGGGCGCCGAGCGGCGTCTCATTCAGTGACTCGCCCGAACCGATGCCGAGGTAGGGACGGCCGGGGAACATCTCCTCGAGCGTCGCCCACGCCTGCGCGATCAGGACCGGATGGTAGCGCGGCCCGGCCGGCGTGACGCCTGTCCCGAGCTGGAGTCCTTCGGTCGCCTGGCCCGCCGCCCCTAGCCAGATCCAGGCCTGGCCCGACTCGCCCGGCTCCCACCAGGGCTGCAGGTGGTCGCTGCAGCCGAGGCCATCGAAGCCGGCCCGCTCGGCCTCGACCGCCTGTCGCAGGAGGTCCGATGGCGGAAACTGCTCATGGGCGCAAAAGTGGAAGTAGCGCATCGAGGGGCCCTCAGCTCGCGCCGGCGACCGCGCGCTGCAGCTGGCTCTTGCTCATTTTCGAGCGGCCTTCGATGTTGAGCTTGCGGGCGTCGTTGTAGAGCTGGTCGCGGGTGCGTCCCCCGGGCCCTTTGCCGGATTGCTTGCCACCGCGAGAGCTGGCCGAGCTGCCCCGGGTCGAGCTGCGCGAGCTGCTCTTCGATTCGCCCGAGCGCGCCTTTTCCTTGTTGACCGTACGGGCGGCGATCTGCTCGGCCCGACTCTCCGAGCGACCGGCTTTCTTCTCGCTCTTCTTTACCTCCTCGTACTGGCGTGCTCGCTTACTGCCTTTCCTGACTCCTCGTGGTGGCATCGGCGCTCCGCTCCTGTCTCGCTTGCAGTGCATTTGCGAGATACCCGGACGACCGTGCTTCAATCGGGACTGTCGTAGGCTGACGGAGTCAAAATTTCCGCTAGAGAGGCATTGGAATGTCAAGCGAGCAACGCGATATTGCCGACGGCACCCTCGTCGTGCGAACGTCGAAGGATGGTGCGACCCACATGATTTCCCTCTGCGGAGAGCTCGACCTCGCCAACGCAAGCACCGCGGAGACCGCGTTGGAAGCCTCGCTCGCGGAGAACCCGTCGCAGGTCGTGATCGATATGCGCGAGTTGGAGTTCATCGACTCGACCGGGATCGCACTG
Organism: Solirubrobacterales bacterium; assembly: GCA_021154855.1. Classification (GTDB taxonomy): domain Bacteria; phylum Actinomycetota; class Thermoleophilia; order Solirubrobacterales; family 70-9; genus VRUE01. The sequence goes on along the minus strand of JAJKHV010000109.1, from coordinate 5,496 downwards.
CTCGTCGCCGCGCTCGGCAACAACGGCAACGAAGAGAAGGTCCGCTTCATCCCCAGCGACGCGCCCGCGGTGGCACGGGTCCTCGACCTGACCGGGCTCTCCGAGCGGCTGCCGCTCGCCGACGCTTAACGAGCCTACGCGCGCAGCTTGTAGCCGCGCGAGAAGAGGCGCAGGTTGACCGCGAAAAGTCCCGCGGTGGCGGCGGTGAGCGCGAGCAGGGAGAGGGGAATGCTGACTTCGCTGAAGCCGACGAAGCCGTAGCGGACCAGATTGATCATGTAGTAGATCGGGTTGAAGTGGGTCAGGGTCTCGAAGGGCTGCGGAAGCAGCGTCGCCGAGTAGAAGACCCCGCCGAGGAAGATCAGCGGGGTCAGGACGAAAGTCTGGACGAAGGCGACGTCGTCGAACTGCTCGGCCCGCACTCCGGTCAGCACGCCGAGCTGGGAGAAGAAGAAGCCGACGAGGAAGAGCGACGGGACGAGGACGAGGATGTGGTCGACCGGCAGGTCGACGAGCAGCGAGGCGGCGATGAAGGTCAACCCGGCGACGATCAGGCCGCGCATGAATCCGCCGAAGCTAAAGGCGAGCAGAAGCTCCAGCGGCGAAGCGGGCGAGGAGAGCTGGTCCTGGATCGCGCCTTGGAACTTCTGCTGCAGGATCGATGAGGAATTGTTGGCGAAGGAGTTGATCGCGAACGACATCATGATCAGGCCGGGGATCACGAAGACGACGTATTCGATCCCGTGCAGCTCCTTGATTCGCGAGCCGAGCGCGGCCCCGAAGACGGAGATGTAGAGGAAGGTTTCCAGCAGCGGCGCGCCCAGGGTCTGCTTCTTGATCTTCATGAAGCGGTTGACCTCGCGGCGCCAGAGGGTGGCGAAGCGGATCTGCGCGGCGGTCATGAGACCACCTCGATCTTCGAGCGCGAGAGCTCGTTGCGGCCGACCAGGGCCAGGTAGGCATCCTCGAGGTTGGCGACGCCGTAGCGGCCGGCGAGCTCTGAGCTGGTCCCCTCGCCGACGATCTGGCCGTCGTTGATGAAGGCGATCCGATCGCAGAGCTGCTCGGCCTCCTCGAGGTAGTGCGTGGTGAGCAGGATCGTCGTCCCCTCCTGGTTGATCCGCTGCACGTAGTGCCAGAGCTCGAGCCGCAGCTCGACGTCGACGCCAGCGGTCGGCTCGTCGAGGATCAAGAGCCGCGGCCGGTGCATCACCGCCCGAGCGAGGATCAACCGCCGCTTCATCCCGCCGGAGAGGGTGCGGGTGCGCTCGTCGCGCTTCTCGGTCAGCGAGAAGGTCTCGAGCAGCTCCTTCGTCCGCTCTCGCCGTTCGCGCTTGGGCATGCCGAAGTAGCCGGCGTGGTAGTCGAGCGTCTCCTCGACGGTGAGGAACCAGTCGAGGTTGAGCTCCTGCGGCGCGAGGCCAACGGCCTGGCGAGCCTTGCCGTAGTCGTCGATCGCATCGTGGCCAAAGACCCGGATCGAACCCGCGGTCGGCTGTGCAAGGCCCGTCGTGCAGTGGATCAGGGTCGACTTGCCGGCGCCGTTGGGGCCCAGCAGGGCGAACAGTTCGCCCGGCGCGATGTCGAGCGAGACGCCGCGCAGCGCTTCCACCCCAGTCGGGTAGCGCTTGACCAGATCCTCGATGCGAAGGGCGTCCTCGGGCACGGCGACAAAACCTAGAGGACCAGCGGTCTGGCTATCGGACCGTCTGTTCGAATTGCGCTGTCTGGCTATCGGACCGTCTGGTCGAGTTGCGCGGTCTGGCCATCGGACCGTCTGGTCGAGTTGCGCCCCCTCGACAAGTTCGTGGCGGCTGGGACGGCGTAGGCTGCGCCGGTGCCCGGCCCGCTGCTCGCAGTCGACACTCCCTCGCTGCTCTTCCGCGCCTTCTACGCGCTTCCCGACTCGATCGTCGGTCCGGACGGCAAGCCCGTCAACGCGCTGCTCGGTACGGCCAACCTGATTCTGCGGGAGATCGAGAACCACAAGCCTCGGGCGGTCGTGCTTTGTTTCGGTCCCGACGCCGCCTCCTACCGCACCGACCTCTACCCGGCCTACCACGCCGAGCGCAAGGCGGCGATGCCGGATGACCTCGCACCGCAGTTCACCGCCTGCCCAGAATTCTTCGAGGCGTTTGGCTGGACGGTGGCGACAAGCGACTCTCTCGAGGCCGACGACCTGCTTGGCACCTATGCCGAAAAGGAGGCTGAAGCCGGCGGACAGGCGCTGCTGATGACAGGCGACCGTGACATGTACCAGTGCGCCGCTCAGCGGGTCACGGTTCTCTATGTAAAGACAGGCGCAAAAGGCAAAGGCGCCGAAGAGGTCGGCCCCGAGGAGGTGGAGCGCCGCTACGGCATCGGCCCGGAGCTGGTGCCCGACTTCATCGCCCTACGCGGCGATCCCTCCGACGGCCTTCCCGGCGCCAAGGGCGTCGGTCCGAAGACGGCGGCCGAGCTGCTGCGCCGCCACGGCTCGTTGGAGGCAGTCCTCGACAACGCGATCCGCGAGCGCCGCCCGGCGCTGCGCGGCGCCCTGCTCGAAGCGGCCGATGACCTGCGTGCCTTCAAGGACATCGCCACCCTTCGCGATGCCGGCGTCGAGCCGCCACCCGACCGCGAGACCGACTGGGTCGGTGCCGCCAAGGCGGCCCATGAACGCGGCATGACGCGGCTCGCCGAACGCCTGCTCGCCGAAGCCTGATCGCGGCGCCGTGGTACTACTTCGATCTCCGTGATCGAAGCTGACCCAGACAAGATCGTCGACCTCTCGATGACCCTCTCCGAGCACCTGCCGGCGACCTGGCCCGAGCACATGCCCTTCGCCCACAAGAACTGGAGCTGGCACGAGGAAACAGAGTTGCCAAGCGGCGCGAGCAGTTGCTCCCTCGGCCCTTACGTCACCCACTTCATCATCCTCGACGAGCATGCCGGCACCCACGTCGACGCGCCTTCCCACTACGTCCCGCCGCCCGGCTCCGGCCTGGAGGGCGAGGGACCGCTGGGCAAGGCCAGCGCCGAGACGCTCGACATCTCGAAGCTGATCGGCCCAGCCGCGGTCATCGACGTCCGCCACCTCGACGGTCAAGCTGACGCCGGCGCCAGCCCGCCGATCACCGTCGCCCACCTCGAATCCTGGGAGGCCGAGCACGGTCGCTTCCAGCCCGGCGAGATCGCGCTGCTGCTGACCGGCTGGTCCAAGCACTACGTAAGAGGCGAGCCCGGCAAGGCCTTCCTACACGAACCGGTGGTGCTGCAATCGCGTCCCGCCTGGCCTGCCCCGGAGGCGGCCGTCGCCGTCTTCCTGCACGAGCGCGGCGTCGGCACGATCGGCATCGACGCCCCAAGCATGGGCTCCGCCGAGGAGGGCAACGAAGTGCACCGAGCCGGCCTCAGTCGCGAAATGGCCTTCATCGAGGGACTTACCAACCTCGACCGCCTGCCGCCGCGCGGCGCTTCCTTCGTCTTCCTGCCAGTCAAGATCGCCATCGCCAGCGGAGCCCCCGGCCGCGCGATCGGGGTGCTTCCATAACGCACCCGACATTGACCACGCCAGAGGGGGGTCAATGTCGGATGCGCCGCTAGGCGCGGTGCTCTGGATTCGGGAAATCGGTGCGACAGCCCGCGTCCCACTCGGTCCGCTGGTTGCCGTGAGCGGGGATTCCGCCGGCGTCCTTGAGCATGCGGGCCAGGTGCAGCATGTTCCAGGCGGCGAAGGTCGTGTTGCGGTTGGTGAAGTCGTTCTCGGGACCGCCCGAGCCCTCGTCCAGATAAGACGGCCCGGGGCCCGCCTCGCCGATCCATCCCGAGTCGGCCTGGGGCGGAATCGTGTAGCCGAGGTGCTGCAGCGAGTAGAGCGTGTTCATCGCGCAGTGCTTGACGCCGTCCTCGTTGCCGGTGACTAGGCAGCCCCCGACCCGGCCGTAGTAGGCGTACTGGCCGGCCTCGTTGAGCAGGTGCGAATTGCCGTAGAGCCGCTCGACGACTTGCGTCGCGACCGAGGACTTCTCCCCCAGCCAAATCGACATGCCGAGGACGAGGATGTCGGCCGCCATCACCTTCTCGAAGATCGCCGGCCACTCGTCTCGCTCCCAACCGTGCTCGGTCATGTCTGGCCAGACGCCGGTGGCGATCTCGTGATCGACGGCGCGGATCGACTCGACCTCGACGCCGTTGCGTCGCATGATCTCCATCGAGATGTCGATCAATCCCTGTGTGTTTGATACCTCAGGGCTGCGCTTCAGGGTGCAGTTGACGAAGAAGGCACGCAGATCCGAATAGTCCGTCGTGCTCTGCTCGCATAGATCGGCCTGCTTCTCGGTCAGCTCGGTCACTCGTCTCTCCACTTCGGTCGGGTAGGCAACCGGGGCAGCTTATGGCCAAGGATCCGCCTAGCCGGCGACGGGCTCGAGCGGCGGCTGGTGCTGCCGCGCCGCACTGGCGAAACGCATCGTGCCGTCATCGATCGCGCCGCGCCGAATCTCCCTGCTGTCGAGCACGTAGTTCTGGCGCAGCTTCCACGGCTCCTTCGAGCCCTGTTTGGGCAGCTTTTCCAGGGCACGCAGGACGTAACCGGAGTTGAAGTCGAGGATCGGTTCCTCGGTTACCGACGGATCGGTGATTTCCGGCGCGCACTGCGTGTATCCGCGCGCATCCATGTGATCGAGAAGCCGGCAGACATACTCCGAAGTGAGGTCCGCCTTGAGGGTCCAGGAGGCGTTGGTATAGCCGAGGGTGAAGACGAAGTTTGGGACGCCGTTGAGCATCATTCCCTTGTAGGCCATGCGCTTCGAGAAGTCGATCGGCTCGCCGTCGATGGCCAGCTCCATGCCGCCGAGGAAGAGAACGTTCAGCCCGGTGGCGGTGATGATCACGTCAGCCTCCAGCTCCCGGCCTGACTCGAGCGTGATCCCGGCCTCGGCGAAGGTCTCGATCCGGTCGGTGACGATCTCGGCGCTGCCCGAGCGAATCGCCTCGAAGAGGTCCCCGTCGGGCACCAGGCACATCCGCTGGTCCCATGGGTTATAGGAAGGCTTGAAGTGGGTCTCGACGTCGTAGCCGGGCGGCAGGGCGCGTTCGTTGCCCCTTCGAATCAGCTTCTTGACGAAGGTCGGGCGGCTCTTGCTGAGCTTGTAAGTGCCCATCTGCAGAAGGACGTTCTTCCAGCGGACCAGTGCATAGGCGACCTTGATCGGCAGCGCTCTCCGTAGGCGCGTGGCGATCGGATCCTCACCGGGCACCGAGACGATGTAGGTCGGCGAGCGCTGCAGCATCGTCACCTTCGCCGCCTTCTCGGCCATCGCCGGAACCAGTGTCACCGCGGTCGCCCCACTGCCGATCACCACGACCCGCTTGCCGGCGTAGTCGAGATCCTCGGGCCAATGCTGCGGGTGGACGATCTGGCCGCCGAAGCGCTCCGTGCCCTCGAACTTGGGCGAGAAGCCCTCGTCGTAGCGGAAGTAGCCGGTGCAGCCGTAGAGCCAGTCGCAGGTCAGC
>JAJKHV010000108.1 GCA_021154855.1 Solirubrobacterales bacterium | reverse complement strand
GCTGAGTGAAATAGGATTAATATCCTATCATTGTCCAGATTGGCGCCACGATGCGAGCAGATTTTCCCGCATGATTTCTGTTCCGTCGAATTCGCCAGCAGATCCGCCGCGCGCCGGCGTGCACCATCGTCGGGAGAAAGTTCGGGCCGCGCCCCGGCCCTCATTTTCGCAGCAGTATCCGGAGGTTTTTGGGACTCATCTCTTGCGCTTGATGACCGGCGATCAGGTTCCAGGCAGCCTCGCGACGGAATAGACGGGCGAAAAATGTCGCAGCACTGCCTCACGCCCGTTGGGCGGCTGCTCACCTACCGCGAGTCGGACAGGGCATGGTCCCGATTGACCACGGTTCGGCGAAGGAGCAGCCTTTCATCCGCCGACGGAGGCCGTCCAGGAATGTCGGTCGGGACGCGTGGCGCGGTGGCCGACGATCCTGGTGCCGTGGCCATCCCGTGAGCCTTGAGCGACCTTACCACCTGCAGGACAGGGAGGGGTGGATGTCGGGCTTCCTTCGAGGAATTCCTCCGGTGGCCGGGGCGATCTTGTGCAGCCTCGCCGCTCTGGCCGGTCCTTTACCCCCCGACGCGACCTACCGGCCGCTGCCGACGCTCCCGCTCGAGGCCGTGAAGGCGAACGACGAGGCGGAGAAGCCGCAGGTCATGCAGCGGCAGGCCGATCTGCTCGCGCAGCGCTACGACCTGTCGGACCGCCCGATCCCCGGCGTGATGATGTCCGGCGGGCGAAAGCCCGTCCAGGGAGGCGTACGCGTCAAGCTTCCCCCCGGCGTGACGTGGGAGAGCCTGGCCGCGATGAGCCCCGACGAGATTCGCGAGAGGGGGCTCCTGCCCGCCGGCCTCATGCCGCTGCCCCACGTCAAGCAGGCGACCGGCGGTCAGGTGTTCCCGAACCAGGAGATCGACGAGGTCAGGCGGCAGGAGGGGCGCGACCTGCGCCGCTTCGACGTCGACTTCGACCTCCCCGACCGGTTCACGCCGGAGTTCCCGCCGCCGATCTTCCTCACCAGCCACCCGGAGCTGGGCGACGTCTCACGCGGACAGCTCCTGACGATCAAGAACTACTACGAGCTGATGGTGGGGATCATCACCCCGGTGCAGATGGAGGGCTTGCGCCTCCTGCTCACGCCGTTCCCGCAGGAGGAGTTCAACCAGACCGAGGACCGCAAGAGCGCGGACCAGAGCCTGGGCGTGACCTGCCTCGACTGCCACGCCAACTTCCACACCAACGCCGCCTTCCACCAGACGCCGGACGTCCGCCCCCAGGCGGCCCGCTTCCGGCTCGACACGGTCAGCCTGCGCGGCCTGTTCAACCAGCAGATCCACGGCTCGAAGCGCTCGCTGCGCTCGGTCGAGGACTTCACCCAGTTCGAGCAGCGGACGGCCTACTTCAACGGCGACCACGTCAGCGCGACCCGCAAGGGCGCGAACCTGCCCGACCGGACGAACCAGGTCGCGATGATGGCGCAGATGCAGAACATCATCGACTTCCCGCCGGCGCCGAAGCTCGATCCGCTGGGACACCTCGATCCGAGCCAGGCGACCGAGCAGGAGCTGGCCGGCGAGAAGGTGTTCGTGGGCAAAGGGCGGTGCGGCGAGTGCCACATCCCGCAGACGGCGTTCATGGACAACAACATGCACGACCTGAAGCTCGAGCGCTTCTACGAGATCGGGCATACCGTGAACGACCTCGTGATGCTGCCCGATGGCGCGATCAAGACGTTCACGCTTCGGGGGGTCAAGGACTCGCCGCCCTACCTGCACGACGGCCGACTGTTGACGCTCGCCGACACCGTCGAGTTCTTCAGCCTGGTGCTTCGACTGAAGCTGACGCAGCCCGAGAAGGATTCCCTGGTCGCGTACCTGCTCGCGCTGTGAGACCTCCCGGCACGCCAACCCCGCTTATCGGCGGGCAGGAGCGCACGAGGTGCCCGAGAGACGGAGGGAATGCCTGATGCACTTTCTCGCAACCGTGTCGTCCATCGCCGTCCTGCTGGCGACTCCGGCCTGGGCGCAGACCGGGAACCCTGCGGGCATGACGCCCGGCACGCCGCAGACCGCCCCGGGAGTGCCCGCCCCGCATCAGCCGAATCAGCCGGACCGGCTCTTCGTCCGCGAGGCCGCCATCGGCGGCATGGCGGAGGTCGAGCTCGGCAAGCTGGCGGCTCAGAAGGGCCGCAGTGACGCCGTCAAGGAGTTCGCCCGGCGCATGGTCGAGGATCACACGAAGGCGAACGACCGACTGCTGGGCTTGGCGAAACAGGACGGGATCGTGCCGCCGGACGAGCTCGACCGGGAGCACAGGGCGATGCGCGCCGAGTTCGAGAAGGCGAGCGGCGACGAGTTCGACCGCGCTTACGTTCAGGGGCAAGTGCAGGAGCACCAGAAGACGGCGCAGCTCCTGGAATGGGAGATCGGTTCGGGCCAGGATGCGGAGCTCAAGAGCTTCGCGTCCGAAACGCTGCCGGTCGTCCTTCAGCACCTCCGGATGGCGCGGAACGTCGAGGCCCAGGTGACGGGTAAAGTCCCGTAGGCGCCACCGCGCGCGAGGCGATCGTGAGTCGGCTCGAAGCACGTCGGGGAGCGACCGCATCGGCTGATGCGGGGCTGGTGCCAGCGGAAGCCATCAAGGCGCCGGCCGCAATCGGTCTAGGCACCCCGAGGTGAAGGCGGTAGGGACGCTCGGACCAAGAATGGACGGGAGGCTGAGCCGTGGGGCCGACACGGGCCGCGGACGGGGAACCGACAGGCTACGATCTGATCCGAACCGCGACCAACCCGGCCTGCCTTCGCCTGTGGCAAGGGGTCGTCGTTCAGGTCCTGGCGGACGTGGAGGCCGGCTTGCGCATCCTGCGTGGGGGACCGGCGCCCAGCCCCGACAGAGCATCGAAGCGCCGCGAGCGGTTGAGGGAGGCCCGTGCCGCAGCGGCGTGGCTATTCGGACCGGTCGGGCGGCGGGACCGCGACTGGATTTGCGGCTGGCTCGACCTCGAGCCCCGACGGCTGCAAGCGGCCGTCCGGCGCCAGCACGGGGACGCCCTCGACGCTCTGCTGACAGACCACCCGCGCGAGATCACGGCGAGTGGGCCGAAAGAGTGCCGCCCGGCTGCACCGCTCCACTGACCCAAGCCATCTCGCATGGGTATACCCAAGCGGGACGTGGTCCCTTTGCACGTGCTTGCCACGTGCCCTGTTCGCCGCAATCCTACGCCAGATCGAGTGGTTGCGATGTCCGCCCGTCGCGATGGCCCGACGGGAGCGGACCACGGCGCGGCTCGAGCCGAGGGGGAGAACCACGCGAAGGTTGGCAAGCGACCCGAGGGCGACCTGGATCGGTCGCGGGCCGGGGTTCGACGGCTCCTCTCACCCGAGATCAGCCGCCGGACACGCCCTCCCATTGACCGAGGATCGGCCGAGGAGCAGGGTTCCGGGTGTCGACCGAGCCCATCCAAGGAATATCGAATCAAAGGAGGCGCGGGCCAATGTCGAGCGCGAGTTCAACCGACATCGTCAGAAGCCTCATCCCTGCCCGGTTGGACCGATTGCCGTGGGCTAAGTTCCATTGGATGGTGGTCGTCGGATTGGGTGTGTCATGGATCCTCGACGGCCTGGAGATCCAGCTGGTCGCCTCCGCCGGCTTCCAAAAGACGCTCGGAATGAGCACGGAACAGGTAGCGTTTGCTGGCACAATTTACCTGATTGGCCAAGTCGTTGGCGCTCTCACCTTCGGACGATTGACCGATCGCTGGGGCCGCAAGAAGCTCTTCATCATCACGTTAGCCATTTACCTCATTGGCAGCGGCATAGCAGGGTTGGCGACGAGCGTTTGGTTTCTTTATGCTTGGCGATTTGTCGCCGGCCTTGGCATCGGCGGGGAATATACCGCCATCAATTCTGCCATCGACGAATTGATTCCGGCCAAATACCGCGGACGGGTCGACATCGCCGTCAACGGCACATACTGGGCGGGCGCGGGCGTGGGAGCGTTCAGCAGCCTATGGCTGCTGAATCCTGCCTATGTCGACGAGAACTGGGGCTGGCGCATCGGTTTCTTCATCGGACCGGTCATGGGTCTGGTCATCATCTGGCTCCGGCAGCACATCCCCGAAAGCCCCCGCTGGATGCTCACGCACGGCCAGGCCGAAGAAGCCGAGCGAATCGTCGAAGAGACGGAAGCCGCGGTGCGCGCGCAGGGCATCCGTCTCGAACCGGTGCCCGAGGACAAGGCGATCCTGGTACGAGCCAAAGAAGAACAATCACTCAGTCAGCTGGCAAAGGTGTTCTTCAAAGATTACCCAACCCGCACCGTGCTCGGCATCACGATGATGGTGACACAGTCGTTTCTCTACAATGCTATTTTCTTCACTTACGCGCTGGTACTTCAAAACTTTTACGGAACCACTCCTTCCTCCACGCAGTATTACTTTTTTCCGTTCGTCATCGGCAACCTGCTCGGTCCGCTGCTGCTCGGGCCACTGTTCGACACGATCGGTCGACGGAAAATGGTCTTTGTGACCTACGGGCTTGCCGGTGTGGTGCTGACTGTTTCAGCATTCCTGTTCAAAGCCGATGTGCTGACGGCCACCACGCAGACGCTGTTCTGGTGCATAGCTTTCTTCTTCGCGTCGGCTGGTGCCTCGGCTGCTTACCTCACCGTGAGTGAGATCTTTCCTCTGGAGGTTCGAGGCCAAGCGATCTCCTACTTCTTCGCCGTCGCACAAGTGGCCGGTGCCATCGCCCCGGCGATCTACGGACTGCTGATCGGCAACGGCACGGAACGTCTGCCGTTGTTCTATGGCTACTTGCTAGGCGCGGGCATCATGATTGTCGGCGGCATCATTGCCCTGGTCTACGGCGTCGACGCGGAGCAGAAGAGCTTGGAGGACATCGCCGATCCGCTGTCGCGGGTGGACGTCCCAGCGGGCGCCGAGCCCGCACGGGCCTGAGGGAGGAGCCGGATGGGAGACCAGACCAAGCCTTACACGATCGTGGTCGGCGTCAGCGCCACCTCCAAATCGCCCACCGCGCTCCGCTGGGCCGCCGCGCAGGCCGCCCTGCGCGGCGGCCGGTTGGTCGCGGTCCGGGCCTGGCGGCCGCTCTTGCCAGGAACCGCCTCGCGCGGCACGCCCGCCGTGGCCACCCCGGACCTCGGGGCGGCCGAGGCCGCCGAACGGGAGTCGCTGGCCGCGGACGTGGCCGGGGTCCTGGGCGCCGACCACCCGGCCGACGTCAGGCTGGTCCAGGGCAGCAAGGCCAAGGCGCTGCTGACGACGGCGGAGGCGCAGGACGCGGACCTGATCGTGATCGACACGCCGCCGCGCATCGACCTGTCGACCCCGCCGTGGTTCGTGGATCGCCTGATCCACCGGGCGGCGTGCCCGGTGGTGATCATGCAGCCGAAGGTTTCCGGCTGACCCCAGGCGCGGCTCACCGACGTGCTCGAACGCATGGTCTCGGGCCGCACCAAGAGCGGCCAGCTCGACATGCTCCTGCCCTGGACCTGGAAGGCCGCCCGGGCCGGTCGACACCTGACGCGGATGGCGCGTGGCGGGAAGTCCGATGCTGGATGATCCGGGGAAGACCCCGCGGCTGCTGGTGGCCGTGCAAGGCGTGGCGCTGCCGTTCGGGGTCCATCTGACGCCGCCGCTCGCCCGCCTCCTTCGGGAAGAGCAGGTCGCCCTCGGTCCCGGGGACCGGCAGACGGTCTCCGAGGTGTCGTACCTGGGCGACGAGGGCGGCATCGTCTGCCACATCGTCCCGCCGGACGGGGGCAAGGCGGCCATCGTGTCCCTGACCCACGTCCGGGTGCCGCCGTCCATGCCGGCGGCGGCTCCGGTCGGGCGGAGCACGATCGCCCCGCCGACCAGCTCGAGCTGGTGGCCGGTGGACAGGCCGAGCCTCTCGCGCACGTCGGCGGGCAGGGCGAGCCAGCCGTCGTAGCTCATCAGACGGACCTTGGACATCGGGAGGGAGCTTCACGGTCGAGGGAGGAGACGGGACAGGGTAGGGCCGGGACGCCTGGACGGCAGGGCATGGGCCGGTGTGAGAGTACCGCCTTCGCCCTACACGCGGCGTCTTGGGTGATGGAGGAACGCGCGCGCGTTTACGCGAGTTTCCTACTCGATCCTGCAACCGAAACGTCAATGTCCGTATTTCGGCCAATGGCTCATCCCTCTGGCTCCTGTCGCGCTATAGGTTGCGTGCAGGGACATGAGGGGGACGAGATGACCGAGCTGCCGCGATCGCTGCCCGAGTTCGAGGCCAAGTTCCCCGATGACGCGACCTGCGCCCGCTGGCTGCTCGAGAAGCGCTGGCCCGAGGGGTTCCGCTGCCCCGCTTGCGGCCACGACGAGGGCTGGGAGCTGGGGCGGGAGCGGCCGACCGTGCAGTGCGCGGCCTGCGAACGGCAGGTCTCGGTCACCGCCGGGACGGTGCTGCACGGCAGCCACCTCGGCCTGCGCACCTGGTTCCTGGCCGCCTGGCTGATGGCGACGCACAAGAACGGCATCTCGGCCCG
>JAJKHV010000107.1 GCA_021154855.1 Solirubrobacterales bacterium | reverse complement strand
GCGGCTGTGCCGAGGATTGCGGCTTCTGCGCCCAGTCGCGCTACGCCGAGGCCGATACACCGATGCACGCGATGATGGAGCCCGAGCAGATCCTCGAGCACGCCCGGGCCGCCGAGGCCGCGGGCGCGCACCGCTTCTGCATGGTCACCCAGGGACAAGGGCTCTCCAAGCGCGACTTCGAGAAAATCCTCGAGGGGACGAAGCTGGTTGCGGAAAAGACCAACCTGAAGCGCTGCGCCTCGATCGGCCACATGTCGGCGGAGCGAGCGAAGAAACTGCGCGAGGCTGGCGTCCAGCGCGTCCACCACAACGTCGAGTCCTCACGCTCCTACTACCCCGAGGTCTCGAGCACCGTCCGCTACGAGGGCCGACTGCGCACGATCGACGCGATCAGGGAGGCGGGTCTGGAGACCTGCGTAGGCGGCATCCTCAACCTCGGCGAGTCCAAGCGCCAGCGGGTCGAGATGGCCTTTGAGCTCTCCAAGATCGATCCAACCTCGGTGCCGATCAACCTGCTCAACCCGCGCGACGGGACCAAGTTCGGCGACCGGCCGTTGATGGACGCGATGGAGGTCGTCCAGTGGGTGGCGATCTTCCGCTTGATCATTCCCGGCGCCCTCTTCCGGCTCTGCGGCGGCCGGGTCGAGAATCTCGGCGACCTGCAGCCGCTGGCGGTGAAGGCAGGGCTGAACGGAGTGATGATGGGCAACTTCCTGACCACGCTCGGGGCCGAGCCCGAGGACGACCGGGCGATGTTTGAGGAGCTCGGGCTCAACGTCGCGCGCCAGCCCGACAATGGGGCCAACCCACGCCCTGACAATCGCGACGGTTGGCTCGATGGCGAAACGCCGATGACGCCGATCGACGAGTTGATCGACCACCAGGACGAGGCCAACTTCTGGGATCCCTCAACACAGCTGCGCGTGATCAAGAAGAGCAAGAAGCCCCCGCCGTATCCGGCTGCCGGCACCGGCTCCCCTGCTTCCGCGCGGACACACTGATGGTGACCGGAGGTCTCGCGCTCGCGCATCCGGGCGCGGCCACGGCATGACGGATATCGCGGAGCGGCTGGAGGAGCTTCGCGACCGAGGCCTCTACCGGCGACTGCACCTGATCAGCGGCCCCCAGGGCCCCCGCGTAACGCTCGACGGACGGCCGGTGCTGCTGCTCTGCTCGAATAACTACCTCGGCCTCGCCGACCATCCACGGGTGCGTGGGGCCGCCGCCGAGGCGGCAATGCGCTGGGGCGCGGGCGCGGGCGCCTCGCGGTTGATCAGCGGCAATATGCAGCTCCATCGCAGCCTCGAGGACCGGCTGGCCACATTCAAGGGATACGAGTCAGCGCTGCTCTTCGGCTCCGGCTACCTCGCCAACACCGGCACGATCGCCGCCCTGGCAGGCGAGGGCGAGATCATCTTCTCCGACGAGCTCAACCACGCCAGCATCATCGATGGCTGCCGGCTCTCACGGGCCGAGACGTTCGTCTACCGTCACGGCGACGTCGAGCATCTGGCCTGGGGCCTGCGCGAGGCCGGCGGGCGCGGTTCGCTGATCGTCAGCGACGGCGTCTTCTCGATGGATGGGGATATCGCGCCGCTCGAGCAACTGACGACGCTCGCTCGAGACCATCGCTGCCGGCTGATGATCGACGAGGCTCACGCCACCGGCGCGCTCGGCCCAGGCGGACGGGGCTCGGTCGCAGCGGCCGGCCTCAGCGGCGAGGTCGACGTCGTGATGGGGACGCTCGGCAAGGCCCTTGGCTCCTACGGCGCCTATGTGTGCGCCAGCCGCGAGTTGACCGACCACCTTCTCAACACGGCGCGTTCGTTCATCTTCTCGACTGCGCCGCCGCCGCCCGTGATCGCCGCCGGCCTGGCGGCGCTGGAGCTGCTCGAATCTCACCCGCACCGAGTTGAGCGACTGATGGAGAACGCAGTGACCCTGCGGACCGCACTCCTCGCCGAGGGGCTTTCTGCCGGCGACTCCAGCACCCAGATCGTCCCGGTCGAGGTCGGTGATTCCACGCGGACGATGGAGCTGAGCGAGCGTCTGCTCGAGCGCGGCGTCTTCGCCCAGGGAATTCGCCCACCCACCGTTGCGCACGGGTCCTCGCGGCTGCGCTTCACGGTGATGTCGACCCACCGCCGGGGAGAGCTGGAGCGAGCCGCGAAGCTGACCGGAGCGGCGGCGCGTGAGCTTGGAATCAGCGGCTCGGCGAAGCCAGTGGCAGTCGCTGCCTGAGCACCTTGAAGGGGGTCTTCGTAACCGGCACCGGCACCGAGGTCGGCAAGACCGTCGTCGCCGCAGCGATCGCCCGGACCTTCGCCGTGCAGGGCAGCCGCGTCGCAGTGTTCAAGCCGGCCGTGACGGGTCTCGACAAACACCCCGCCGATCGGCCTAAAAGCGGACATATAGGTCGCTTTCCGGCCCATCGATGCGAGGATGAGCCAGATCACGTACTGCTCCGCCGTGCCGCGAGGTCTGAGCAGAGTGACGAGGAGATTGCGCCCTATCGCTACGGACCGCCCGCCTCGCCACACCTGGCCGCCTCACAGGCTGGCGAGGAAATCGACTCCGGACGACTTGTCGCTGCGGCCCAGGGAGCAGCCGCAGGCGCCGACGCCTTGGTCTGCGAGGGGGTCGGCGGCCTGCTCGTGCCGCTCACCCGCGACTACCTGATCCGCGACCTCGCCGTGGAGCTGGCCTTGCCACTGGTGATCGCAGCTTCACCGGGCCTCGGCACGATCAACCACACGCTGTTGACGATCGAGGCGGCACGGGCAGCCGCGCTCGAGGTAGCTGCCGTGGTCCTGACGCCATGGCAGCAAGAGCCCAGCCAGATCGAGCAATCGAATCGAGAGACGATCGAAGCCCTCGGCAGGGTGACCGTCGAAACCCTGCCTCCTATAGATCTGGACGCCCTCGAGACCTGGCCTTCGCTCCATCCGCCTACAGGCTGATCTCCCACTATCTAGCGGGTGCTTCAGGCCCGGGCTTGGGGAGTCAGACGATTACGTCGAGGCTGGTGGGGGTCAGCTCGACCTCGAAGCCAGCCTCGCTCGCGATCGCGGCGGCGGCCTCGGAATCGGCCGGTGGTTTTTTCGCCAGCAGAAGCGCCCGCGCGATGTCTCCCCTCACCGCCTTCGCCATGTGGGACACCGTCTTGCGCTCGCCGGCCGTGTCGGTGAACGCCCGCACCGAAAGCAGCGTCGCCTGCTTCGGCTTCCAGGCGGCGGCGTAGGCGGCAGAGCGCATATCGACGATCAGATCGCCAGGTTGGTCTGGCATCGCCTCGACGAGCGCATCTCGCCACCAAGCCGCCGGCGGCCCGACCCCCTCGAGTCTCGCTTTGGCCGAGAAGCGGTAGTAGGGGATTCGGTCCTCTGGGCGCACGAATCCCCAGAGGGCGCTGGCGATCAGGACCTGCCGCTCGGCTCGGCGACGCGCCGCTGCCGGCAGCCCCGCCAGGTCAAGGCGCTCGTAGAGAACGCCGCTGTAGAGCCGGCCCGCCGCTGCCGCGGGCGCCTCGCGCAGGGCCGCGTTCAGCTCCACCTCGCCGGCCTGCCCGTCCGAGATGCGGAGCGCCTGCACCGCCCGCCCAGGTGGTTTGCCGCCCAGCTGCTCGAGCGCATCGAGCAGCCTGCTGCGCAGCAGGCTCAGCTCCTCGGCAAAGGCCAGGGAGTCAAGGTCTAGAGGCTTGCCCTGGACCGGCATGGCCTTCCCCTCGGAGGGCGGCAGAAGGATCAGCACGTTGCAGGGTCAGGCAACTGGCTCGCCGACGGCCATCGCCTCTTGCGCAGCAAGATCGGAGCCGCCGGGGTTGACCGCCGCCTCGGCCGCCTCCGTGCTGATGCCCTTGCGCCTCGCCCGGATCGCCGTGGCGCCGACCACCGCTCCGGTCAGCGCGACAGCCGCTGAAACGGTCATCGCGTGGCCAAGCGCATAGACGAACGCATCCTGTCCGGCCAGGACCACTTCTCTTGCCTGTCCGGGCGCCATGCCCTGCAGCGCTTCGGTCGATCCCCCACCGAACTGGTGGGCGAGCTCGGAGCGCTGCGCCGCGGAGACGCCGCTGCCGGCCAGGTCGCTGTCGAGCTTGGATTTGATCAGGCCCTGGAAGATCGCCCCGGTAACGGCGACACCGAGGCTGCCGCCGACCATGCGGAACATCGAGAGCACTCCGGAGGCGATCCCGGCCTTCTCGACCGCGACCGCGTTCATCGCGGCGCTGGTCATCGGCGACATCGTCAAGGCGATGCCGATACCGAGCAGCATGAAGCCGGGCAGCAGGTCTAGGTAGGTCGAATCGACCGCGATGCCGCTGAAGCTGAACAACGAGGCCGAGACGATCGCCAGGCCCGTCGCGATCAACCAGCGCGGCCCGAAGCGGTCGGCCATACGCCCGGCGACCGGTGCGACCAGGACGATCATCAGCGTCGAGGGCAGGAACCTGACCCCCGCTTCCAGCGGCGAGTAGCCGAGGATGTCCTGCATGTAGAGGGCGAGAAAGAAGAAGACGCCGAGCATCGAGAAGGAGACGATCAGGGCGACGACGACCGCGCCGAGGAAGTTGCGATCGGCGAAGAAGCGAAATTCGACCATCGGCACCTTGACCCGCAGCTCGATCGCGACGAAGGCCGCGAAGCCAAGGCAGGCCCCGGTCAGCAGGGCGACGATCTCTGTCGATCCCCAGCCCCAGCTGTTGCCCTCGACGAGAGCAAGGATCAGCGCCGTGAGGGCGCCGGTCAGGACCGTGACGCCGGCGTAGTCGACCTCGCGGCCGACCGTGGTGTCGCGCGACTC
Source organism: Solirubrobacterales bacterium (assembly GCA_021154855.1). GTDB lineage: Bacteria > Actinomycetota > Thermoleophilia > Solirubrobacterales > 70-9 > VRUE01. The sequence goes on along the minus strand of JAJKHV010000107.1, from coordinate 5,682 downwards.
GCGGACGGCGAAAAGCGAGGCAGCCACGGCGCCGATCGCGACCGGGATGTTGAGGTAGAAGATCGCCCGCCAGCTGACGCTCTCGGTGAGGAAGCCGCCGAGCACAGGGCCGACGGCGAGCGCCAGGGCCGAGACGCCCGCCCACATTCCCATCGCCTTGCCGCGCTCGTGAGCGGGGAAAGCATTGGTGATGATCGAGAGCGTCGCCGGCATCATCAAGGCTGCGCCGACGCCCTGGACGACGCGGCTGACGACCAGCGAAGTCGCGTCAGGAGCAAGACCGGCCGTCGCCGAGGAGAGGGCGAAGATCGTGACACCGAAGAGGAACATGCGGCGGCGACCGAAGATGTCACCGAGCCGGCCGCCGGTCGCCAGCAGCACGGCGAAGGAGAGCGTGTAGCCGTTGATCGTCCACTCCAGGCCGGAGATCGAGGCCCCCAGGTCTTTCTGGATCGACGGCAGGGCAACGTTGACCACCGTGTTGTCGAGCATGATCATGAACAGCGCGAAGCACATCGCTCCGAGCGTCCACCACTTGCGGTTGTCGTCGGTGATCAGGTGCCGGTAACGGGTCATAGAACAGCCCCTGGTTCACGCCCAAACCGACACGAATTCGAATAACCGGCTGCGACTGTGTCGATTTGTGCGTTCACGGTCCGACCTCCTTCAAGTGTTCGTAAGCCTCGGCGATGTCCTCGCGGTCCATCAGCGAATCGACCGCGGCATCGAGCTTGCGCCGTTGCGCCGCCGTGAGGCTGGCCGCGAACGTCTCCATCCCCGCCTGGCGCACGACGACGAGGGTGTCGACGATCTGCTTGCCCTTGGCCGTGATCGCAACACGCCGCACGCGCCGGTCATCGGGGTCCTCGACCCGGGTGGCGAGCCGCTTCTTGACCAGGCCATCGACCGCGCGGCTCATCGAGGGCACGGAGACCCCGAGCCTCTCGGCGAGATCGCCGACCTGGTGCGCCTCCGTCGCCTCCCCCAGCCCGCCCAGCTCCAGCAGAGCCTTGGATTGGGTCATCGAGAGGCCGCTCTGCTCGATCACACGCAGCAGGTTGCCGCGGTCGTAGAGAAAGAGATGGCGCAGCAGGGCGCTGATCCGTGCCGCCGTGTCCTGGGCCTCCGGACTGGCCTCGGGCGAAGCTACCTCGTTGACGAGTGCCGCAATGTCGCTCGCTTGCATACCGACAATAGTTGCATACAGACAATTATTCTGAAAGAGAAATAGTTGCGGCTGTGACGCTTGTCACGTATATCCCTTCTCTGTAGAAGCTCAGACCCATGGCGCAGAGCCAACTGGGGATTCCGTTGAGCCAGAAGACGACGAGCGGTGGTCAGAAGAACAGCGCGAAATGGCGGAGGCTCAGGCTGAGACAGAAGACGATTGGGACCTAGATGAAGAACGGAGCTAGGTATGGGACGTATTTGGCCACTCTTTCGCGCGACGGCCCTTTCGAACAATTCGTTGTTTTTGGAAGCGAAAGATTTCTCGGACCCTAATTTCGGAGGCTTCGCCGTAGTCGTCGTCTAGCTTGCAATCCATCCCGACGGGCTCTTCGAGTGGATGGCCTCCGAGGGTCAGCCATGCGAACTCGCGTACCGTTTCGGTGAGCTTCGCTAGCGCATCCGCCATGTCATTGAGCTGCTGGATCGTCCGTATCTTCCGCACCCATGGGCCAGCCTTACGACCCGGCTTAGTGCGCAGAACGACAGGGTTGCCGCTTTCGAAATCCGTCGCCCAGTCTCCGTGAGCAACATCGTTCCGGTCCCTGATCGCATTCCTGACTTCGGTCTTCAGACGCGCGGCAACTTGGCGTTCTTCGTCATCGAGGTTCACAACACGCTCGCAGACCGCGAAAAAATATTAGTGATCTGGTCGGCGAGCGCCCCTCCAAGAACCAGCCTGATGGCGTCCGGATCGTCATGGAAAAAAAATTGAGCCTCAATACTCGTCCGCATCGCAGCGATCAACCCCGAGAACTCAACGATGTAGCGCCCTATCGCTCTGTAGGCGTCGTCTTCTTCCTTCTGGCTCATACTCCTGGCATGTGTCGGTGAATTCTATGGGTGATCGGCTCGGTTAGACTGTCAACCAGCTTGACAAAAGACCGGGCTGTCAAGTAGCTTTACACCATGCCCCCGGCCAACCGCCACGAACCGAAGCGAGCCAAGTCCTCGCACTCGGACTACTCGGTCACCGAGTTCCTTGCGGAGTTCCCCGACGATGCCGCCTGCCTAGAGCATCTGTGGCGCACTCGCTACTCGCCGGACGGCGAACACGCGCACTGTCCGCGCTGCGATGGCGAGAAGGTCTTCAAGCGCTACGCGACCAAGCAGGGGCGACAGTCTTGGACCTGCACGGCCTGCGGCCTTCACGTCCATCCCACGGCGGGAACGATCTTCGCCAAGTCCTCAACATCTCTGAAGCTCTGGTTCCACGCCATGTATCTGATGACGAGCACTCGGTGCGGCATATCTGCCAAGCAGCTAGAGCGGGAGCTTGGGGTCCATTACAAGACCGCCTGGCGCATGTTCAACAAGATTCGCACCGAGCTGATGAAAGACGACGCCTTGCCGCTGAAGGGCAATGTCGAGATCGATGAGACCGGCGTCCACGGCCGCCCGCGTGGGCCGAAGATGACCAAGAAGGAAGCGGCTCAGTGGCGCGAGCGCCAAGTCTCAGTGCTGGGCATGGTCGAGCGCGGCGGCCGGGTCAAGCTGCGCGTGATCGAGTCCCGCCGAGGCGAGCCGCTAAGTGGAGCCGTGCGGGCCAACGTCAATCCCGACGCGATCATGTTCACCGACGACTGGGGCGCCTATAAGCCGCTGGCCCGCGAGTACGCCGGGCACAACGTGATCAACCACTCGGCGGGCGTCTACGTCTGGGGCGACATCCATACGAACACGATTGAGGGCTTCTTTGGCAACCTGAAGACAGGGATGCGCGGTGCCTACAAGGCGGTCTCCCAGAAATGGCTTCAGTCCTACCTTGACGAGTACGCCTGGCGCTACAACCACCGGACCTATGGCCCTCGCGCGATGTTCCACGCCCTGCTCGATGAGGCCGCGCGATGAGCGAGCAGACGACCATCCTGCGAAGCATCCGCAGTGCTGCCAAGCGCCGTGCGAAAGCCGATGCCGCCCGGCATGAGGCGACCGAGGATCTACGGCGCTACTGCGAAGCGGCGCGCGAGGCCGGGGTCTCGATCACCCAGATTGCTTCTGAGGCCGGTCTTTCCCGCCAGGGCGTTTACGACTTGCTGGCGGAGCGACCTTAGCCAGGTTGGCGTCGAAGTCGCTTTTGGTCGGGACCGGAATCTCTAGCCCCTTGGCAGTCTTCTGCTTGGACCTGCTTGACCGCTCTGGCATGACTTCGACCTAGATTTGCTGAGGCTGAGCGCCTGATTTTGCTGGCTTACGAGAATCCTCGCGGACCCGCTTCTTCGCCTTCTTGGCGTAATCCTCGGGCGAGATAGTCCCTTTGAGCAGATTGAGATAGAGATCGGACGGTCCGGTTGGTATTGATCCATGTGCCATCAGTTTCCCTTTCTCTCGGGAGCGCTTGGCTCCTCAGATGCGCCGAGTCTATGCGACTGCCCGGCGTCGCTATCCATCGCCCAAGCGAGCCCAATAAATCCGCCAAGAAGCTCTATATAGGTTAGATCGCTCGTCAAAAAAGCTCCCTTCTCGCTTGAAACGACGTTCAGCACGGCCACCGCTGTGTCTCCCACAATGATCGGCATCGAGGCGAGCGAGCGATAGCTGCGATTGTCGTTTGCAAGGGGATGGCGACTCCAACGGTTGTCCTCATCGACATTGTTGGTCCATTGGAGATCACCGGACTCCAATGCGTGTCCCGCCAACGACGCCTTAGGAAGCGAGAAGTTGTTCTTGCGCCCAAGCGAGTGCCCCGACTCATAGAGCATCCGGAACGTTTGGGCGTCGTCGTCGAATTCAAGAACGGAGAGACGAATTTCCTCACCGCTGACGGCGCTAAGGCCGAACCGGGCTGGAGCCAAAACACCCCGCTCAATGAAGTCCTCAAACGAGACGTCGAGTTGCCCGGCTGCCACGTTGCGAAGAGCAAGAATCGCCTCTCCGATGAGATCGGCTTGATAGGCGAGCAGGTCCTCCCCAAAGCGCAGCAGTCGGCCGATGGCAACCCCCGCGACACAAGCGATGATCGCAACAAGCAGGACCGCCCAAAGAGGAACCGGAACGTCCAAGGTCGACACAGCCCAAGCGACCCCAGCCAGGATCAAAAGGCCTAGCAGCCCCGCTATGACGTTCTCTCCGACTCCCCGCAGCGATGGCATAGACAAGCTACTTCGACGAATCGTCGATCGTTCCTATGAATGACCCACGTCGTATCTCGCCTGCCTCCCAGACGATTCCCGCGAGCAAGGCAGCGGGATCTACATTGAGTGACCCCGCCAACTTGGCAAGAGTGTCGATGCGGGGCAAGCGGCCACCACGCTCCAGCAACCCGATCTCGGTGCGGTGCAACGCAGCCCGGAAGGCAAGCTCCTCCTGCGTGATGTCCGCCTGCTCGCGGAGGCGAGAGAGGTTGGCTCCGAACTGCTCAGCAACGCTCATGAGAGTTCTAGCCAGTCGAAGTGCCGAGCGGCGAGAGTTGGCAGCACGAAATCGCCCTCGCACCAGACGAGATCGACCTGGCCGAGGTGCCCCACGGCCCGCCAGATCTCTTTGCCTTTGTCGGTGCCGAGCGTGTAGCGGAGTTGTTCTTTGGTCACTTGCGCCGGGAACTCGTGGAGGAGCAGCGACAGCACGGCGCGTTGCGTCGGTTTGTCCTCGCGCTCATCAGGCGAGCGCTGGCTAGGGTTGGCCTGCATCGGAAGGTTCCGCCTTTCGGTGCCACGGCCCCCGGCTGTTCCACCAGCGCGGGGGTCATTTGTTTGATCTGAGGCGGAAAAGCTAGGCCGCGAGACGGCTGGAAATCGCTTCTACATAGAAGGGATAGACGTGACGCTTGTCACAGAGCCGGGTGATCCTCCCCGCGATACGGCCCAGGCTTGGGGCGCGGGGCGCCACCGGGCAGGGCAAGCCACAGGATCGTGCGCTGCACCATCCCGAGCTGCTGGGCGAAGGGACCGCTGTTGTATGGCAGGCCGTAGCGCTCGCAAATTTGCTTGACTTGCGGGGCGATCTCCGCATAACGGGTGCTCGGCAGGTCGGGAAAGAGGTGGTGCTCGACCTGGTAGCCAAGGTTGCCGCTGGCGACGTGGAACAGCGCGCTGCCCTCGATGTTCGCCGCCCCGGTTAGCTGACGCACATACCAGCCGCCGCGGCTCTCGTCCTCGACTTCCTTGGGACTGAAGGTGTAGGTCTGGTCGGGGAAGTGGCCGCAGAAAATGATCGCGTAGGACCAGACGTTGCGGACGATGTTGGCCGAGGCATTTGCCTTTGCGGTCGAGCGAAAGGAGCTGCTGCCGCTTCGCAGGGCGCCCCTCAAAGCACCCGCCACTCCGCCACGCCGGCGCCGTCCGACAGGGCGGCGCGCCCCGAGCGCCAGATCGAGCGCCGCCATCGCCAAACCACTCAGCAGCGGCCAGGCAACGTAGTCCTTGACGATCTGGCTCTTCGCCTTCTCCCGAATCCCAGCCAGCTCTCGCTTGACCTGGGCCTTGGACTTCTTGCCCTTGCGGATCGCCTCGAAGT
>JAJKHV010000106.1 GCA_021154855.1 Solirubrobacterales bacterium | reverse complement strand
GGCTGTGTGCATCTGCAGGTCCTCCAGGCTGGCGGTGATCCGCTCGAGGCCGTTGTCGCACCATTTGCGCAAACGCTCGCGCAGGAACTCGGTGTCGGCGGCGGCCTCGTCGTCCTCGGGCGCGTCGGCGACCGCTGCAAAGCGCTGCTGAGAGTAGGCCCAGACGTTGCGCAGGAAGCGGCCGGCGAAGCGCAGGGCGCCGTCATTCCAGTTCAGGGTCTTGGCGGGGCCGGCCGCGTAGAGGATCGCGAGGCGAACGGTGTCGGCGCCGTAGCGCTCGACCAGCTCGTCGGGGTCGACCACGTTGCCGAGATGCTTGCTCATCTTGCGACCGTCAGCAATCACCATCTCGTGGAAAAGGCAGCCGCTGAACGGCTCGCCGCGCTCGAGGAAGGCGAAGGGGCCGATATCGCGCAGCGCCTTGGTGACGACGCGCTGATCGAAGACGAAGCCACCGCTGTCAGAGCCGGCGACGAGGCGCTCGGACGGCAGCCAGTGCTGCAGGTCCGGGTGACTGAACATCGAGTCGGCCCGCGCCTCGGGTGGGACCGCCGACGGCACCCAGAGCCAGAGGGCATCGAAATGACAATCGAGGGTGTCGGTCTCACGCCTGGCCGGCTCACCGCAACGTGGACAGGCGACCTCGACGAAATCCGCCCGCTCGGCCAGCGGATTCCCTTCGCCGGTCGGCTCGACGTCGCGGGGCAGCGCCACGGGCAGCTGCTCCTCGGGCACCGGCACCGGGCCGCAGCTCTCGCAGTGGACGATCGGGATCGGCGTGCCCCAGAAACGCTGACGTGAGATCGAGAAGTCGGCGGCGCGGTAGCGGACCGCCTGCCGGATTTGCGGGGCATCGGGGCCTGCGGCCGGCGCCGTCTCCCCCACCCGCTCGATCCGTGCGGCGATCGTCGCGTCGGCCTCATCGACCTCTGGGATCCCGAGGGCCGCCGTCGGCCCATAGCGGGCATCGACCAGCGGCGAGACCAGCAGCGGCAGCTCGCCGTCGCTCCACGGGGCGCTTATCGAGGCGCCGGTGTCGACGAGAGGCACTGACTTGGCGTCGCGAGCGCTGCGCTCCCAGCCGCCCGAGCGCAGCTCATCGAGCTGTGCGCTGACGGCGGGGTCGCTTGCCCACTCCTCCAGCTGCGGATGGCGCGGGGAGAGCAGCACAAAGCTGGCCGCGCTGACCGAATCCACGTGGGGCGTAAAGGCCGTGAGGCCCGCACCCGGGAGACCCAGGTCCACCTCCACCCCGTCGCTGCGGCCGAGGATGTAGCGCTGGGTGGAGAGCGAGATCTCGTCCCAATCGGCCAGCTCGGCGAGGCGGCGGTCGTTCTCCTCCAGGTAGGGCGTTATGCGCAGGAACCAGGTCGGCCGGCGGATCAGGCGGACCTCGTTGTGGCAGCGCCAGCAGCGCCCGTCCTCGACCTGCAGGGCGGCAAGCGTCGTACGACAGTGATCGCACCAATCGACCGTTGTGTCGTCGCGGTAGATCAGGCCCGCCTCGAGCAGGGTGACGAAGAGCCACTGGGACCAGCGGTACTGGGCCTCGTCGGAGCTGTAGAAGACGCGCTCGTAGTCGAAGGAGAAGCCGAGCCGGACCATCTGCTCCAGCATCCGCTCACCGCAGGCCTCTACCCACTCGGCGGGCGGCACTTTTCGCTCGATCGCCGCCATCTCAGCCGGCAAGCCGAAGGCGTCGAAGCCGAAGCCGAAGAGGACCGCGTCGCCGCGGGCGCGGCGGAAACGAGCGTAGGCGTCGCCAATCGCGTAATCGCGGACATGGCCCATATGGAGTTTGCCCGAGGTGAACGGACTTGACGGCTTGATGTAGATGGCGCGCTGGCCCTCGGCCGGTGTCGGGGTCGCGAAAGCGCGTCGCTCAGCCCAGGCCCCCTGCCGGGAAGTCTCGATCTGGCCCGCGTCGTAGCTCGGTCGTGAGGTGCTCATCTTCTCCATCTTCCCATTCGCCGCGAGCCTACTTGCGCCTCTTCAAAAAACATTTGACCATTGGACAACGGGGGCTTATGGTCTTCATCGACGTCTACACTGATGTCTGCAACGCTTGGCCCCGGCGGGACTTGGCGGAACTTCGGGGTCTGGCTGAGATCGAAGGGAGACCCCAGAATGACAGAGGGCAGAGGTCCGGTGGCTGTTGTCGAGAGCCGCTTGGACGACCGACTCGTTGAGAGAATGCTGGAGTCCGCAACCGCCGGCCCCCCCGCGGAACGCGTCCGCGACGCGGTGGAGACGGCAATCGATATTGCCGAGTCTGACCCCCAAGCGGCTCGCGATGCGCTGTGGTCGCTGCGCGGGGACTCCGTGTCCCTGCAGCGCCTCGAGGCGGGCCTGCAGATGAGCCCGGCGCGGGCGACGCTGGCGATCGGTGCCGCGATTCAGATCGCGAGCGCGGAGCTGAGCTCCGTGGCTCCCGATCTGCGTGGTCGCACCGACGAGCTGCTGCGCTGGCTGGAGGGGGCCTGGTAGGGGCCCGGTCAGGCCTTACGGCCGGCGATAAAAACCTCGAACTGAGTGTCCTTCGGCGGGCGGGGCTTGCCGCTGCCGCGAAAGACGTTGGCCAGCGACATGCCGACCGACTCGTAGATCTGCGTCAGCTCGTCGACCGAGTAGAGCCGCTGACGAAAGGGAATCGGCGAGACGCCCTCGAAGACCTCGCCGACCAGAATCGGCATCGTCGACCCTTCTAAGTAGCGACTGCGGGGCTCCCAACGGTGATCGATCAGTTCGACCATGCCCTCGCCTGCGATCCAGGTCGTCTGCGGCAGATGCGTTTCCGCATACAGGACGTTGGGAAGCTGCAGGAGGTTGCCGCCGCCGGGGCGCAGGGCCGCGGCGATGACCTCGAAGGTGCGGTGGTTCTCTTCCTCGGTCTCGAAATACCCGATCGCGCCGTCGTTGAGGTTGAGGACGAAATCGAACTCCTCGTCGAAGTCGAGCTCACGCAGGTCGGCTGCAACGAAGGAGGCCGTGAGTGACTCGGTCTCCGCATCGGCCTCCGCGATCGCCAGCAGGTCGGGTGAGATATCGACGCCGACGACATCGAAGCCGCGGCGGGCCAGCTCGTGGGAGTGTCGACCGGTGCCGCAGGCCATGTCGAGCACCCGCTCGCCGCCCTGCGCCCCCAGCATCGCCAGCGCCCGATCGACTTCGACGCCGGTGCGGTCCGCCCAGGGTCGCTTCAGCGTCTCCTCGGGCGGGAACGCGGAGCGATACCAATCCTGTGGAACCTCGGTTGCGCTTGCCTCCCCCATTGCTCAGGAATATTAGCGAGCGAGAGACGCTCGGGTACCGATTGCCGCTAAGCGAAGGTCCAGAGCTTGTTGCCGAGGAAGTTGAAGGGCATCGCGACGGCGACGGCGATCGCCTGGGCGGTGAGCTCGCCGAGTGAGGTCCCCCCTATCAATGCCTGCAGCACGGCCAGGTTGATCAGCAGGGCGGCGACGCTGACGGTGAAGAAGCGCGCCGCCTGGAAGCCGGCGTGGCCGTCTCCGGCGGCAAAGGTCCAGTGCCGGTTCCAGAAGAAGTTGCTGCAGAAGGCGACGCAGAAGGCGCCGATGGCGGCGATGATGTGGTGGATGCCGAGGTTGCCGCTGAGCAGGGCAAAGACGGCGAGGTTGATCAGGTAGCCGGAGCCGCCGACCAGGCCAAACTTGAACAACTCCCACCAGCTGGCTGGACGGCGAGCGGCGGCACTGAGCCGATAGGCGAATTCGGTGGCGCTCATTCGGCGGCTTCCCGGGGGTTGTCGGCTACGACGGCGTTGACGCCGAAGCCGGTGCGCACGTCGCGCAGAAGGTAAAAGGGGATTTCACGGACGCGGCTCGACATGTAGCGGGTCAGGGTGAGGCGCTCGAACCTTATCCGGGCGACTGGGTGGAACTTGGCTGGCACGCGTTCTGGTTCCCCGACGGCAGACTTGCTAATCACGTCGATTTCACGCATCGGCGTCTCGCCGCTGAAAATGCGCAGCGACTTGTCGTGGAGGTAGAAGCGAACGGGATCTGCGGCGAGCTTCCAGGTCACGATCGCGCGGGGGACGCGCGGCGAGCCGAGTGCTTCGGTGATCGCGCGGAAGTCGGGTCGCTGCAGGTTCGGCGTCTGGGTGACGTGGATGTCATAGGCGACCCAGTAGGCGCTGAGCACGACGGCGAGGAGCAGGCCGACGCGCCGGGCGCGCTCGGCCGCGAAGCCGATGCCGGCGGCGACGGCGAGCGGCACGAGCGCCGGCAGCAGGTTGCGCTCGACCACGTAGTCCTTGCCGATCAGGGCCGCGATCAGTGCCAGCGCGGGCACGCCGAGGCCGACGACGAGGCCGAGCGCCGCGCCGCGCCTCTCCCGTCTCGATCCGCGGGCGGCGACGATCAGCAGGGCGACGCCGATCAGGATCACCGGCAAGAGCGCGTAGCGCTCGCGCGGAGGCTCCGCGATGACATGCCCGGTCTCGCCGATCAGGAAGCTGATCCCGGCCTGAAAGAAGCGCGTGGAGAGCAGGCTTTCTTCGATCCAGCCGATGTGGGTCGGGTTGACCTGGGCGGAGATCAGCGGCAGCAGAGCGAGGCCGACGAGGGCGACGGCGCCGACCGCCGGCAGCATCGCTCGCCAACGCGAGCGCAGGGCGACCAGCAGCCAGAGCGCCTCGATCCCGACCGCAAAGAAGGCGAAGTAGTGACTGCAGAGGGCGAGCCCGGAAGCGAGCGCCCAGAGCGCCAGGTCGCGTCCCCGACGGCTGCGCAGGGCGCGGGCGAAGAAGAGCAGTGACGCGGCGCAGAAGAAGACCAGCAGCGCATAGGAGCGGGCCTCCTGCGAATACCAGATCAGCATCGGGCTGACCGCGACGAGGGCCGCCGTGATCAGACCGGCGCGGCGGCTCGAGAGCTCGGCGCCGATGCAGTAGGTGATCGGCACGGTGGCGGCGCCAAACAGCGCCGAGAGCGAGCGTATCCCGACCTCACCGGTGCCGAAGGCCTTCGCCCAGCCCCAGGCAAGGACGTAGTAGAGGGGTGGGTTGGACTCGCTCCCCTTCACCTGCTGGAGCATGTCGGCGAAGCTGCCCGGGATGACCCGGGCGACGGTGATCACCTCGTCGTGGTGATAGCTCTGCACGCCGAGGCTGGCGAAGCGGATCGCGACGCCAAGCGCGGTGAGCATGGCCAGCACCCCGAGGGCGCCGGAGCGGGTGGGTGTGAGGGTCAAGGCGCGCAGGTCTGTCTTGGCATCGGCCGGCCAGGGCCGTAGGACGGCGGCGCCGCGGCGGCGGAGCTGCCCCACCGGCGGTTGGGGTGGCGGCTCAGCTGGAAGGCGAGGTCGCCCCCGCGGACGAGGGCGCAGTATGTCGTCCAGGGCTTGGTGTGGCTGTGCCCGTTGATCCGAAGCGCCTTGACGTACGGGGCTTGAGCCGGCCTGAGAGCGACCTGTCGCTTGTGCTTGCCATGGCCCTCGCTCACCCGGGCGGTTGCCGAGATCGTCACCCTTCTGTGGTGGCCGATCGCGATCGAGGCACGGCCGAAGAGCGGGCTGCCGATTGCCAGTACGCCGACTCCCGGCACCTCTGGGTAGAGGCCGAGGGCGCCGAAGACGTACCAGGAGGAGAGCGTGCCGAGGTCGTCGTTGCCGGGATAGCCGGCAGGGGCAGTGCTGTAGAGGCGCAGGGCGCGGCGGACCGCCGCCTGCGTCCGGTAGGGGCTGCCGCTCCAGTCATAGAGCCAGGGAACCGGCAGGGTCGGCTCGTTGCCGAGCAGCGCATGGTCGGTGTGGGTGGCGCCGGGGCCGCCGTTGAGCTTGCGCAGGAATTGATCGAGCCGGGCCGTCGCCTTCACCCGACCGCCGATCGCGCGGAAGAGGCCGGCAGGGTCGTGCGGGACCATCCAGCTGTACTGGACCGAGTCGCCCTCGACGAAGCCACCGCCGTGGAGGTTGTCGTAATCAGCTGGAAAGGCGCCATTTTCGTATCTGGGCTCGATCTGGCTGCTGCCCGGGTTGAGCAGCTTGCGCCAGTTGCCTGAACGATTCATAAAGCGGCTGTAGGTGGATCTGTCGCTCAGCGACCGGCCGGCGAACTGGGCGATCGCGAAATCGTCGGCCGTGTACTCGAGCGTCGTCGCCGCGGAGCCCCAGACGTCGTCGGGGCTGCCGTAGATCGAGTTGGCGTTGCGGACGTTGGTGTCGAGGTCATAGGGGACGTAGCCGAGCGTGAGGTAGGAGGCGAGGCCCTGGCGCTCGAGATATTCGCCGTTGGCGCTGCGACACGTTTCATCGGCGCCCTTCAGCATCGCGGCGAGGGCAGCCTGGCGGTTGAACGCGGTGGCGCCGAAGGCGGCCGCAGAGGCGATCAGCGGGTCGGCCGAATCCCCGACCATCGTCATGCTCTGGCCGTTGGCGTAGGGCCAGCGCGGCAGACAGCCGCTCTCGGCGGCATCGGCGAGCAGCGAGCGCACCATCTCGCTTGCCCGCTGCGGCATCAGCATCGAGAGCAGCTGGATCTGCGTCCGATAGGTGTCCCAGCCTGAGAAATCGGCGTACTGAATGCGGTCTTCGGCTTGGTGCAGCAAGCCATCCATGCCGATGTAGGCGCCGCCGACGTCGCTGAAGGTGCGTGGCGCCAGGAAGGCGTGGTAAAGCGCTGTGTAGAAGGTGTCGAGGCGGCGGTGAGAGCCCCCCTTGACCCGGATCCGCCCCAGGATCTTGTTCCAGGTGCCCTGCGCACGGCTCCTCACCTCGTTGAACCTGAGACCGGGGTTTTCGGCGGCGAGGTTTGCGCGAGCGTCTTCGACGCTGACGAATGAGAGGCCGACGCGGGCCGTCACCACGCGGTTGTGGCGAGTGTCAAAGGTCGCGTAGGCGCCCGCGTCGGCGCTGGTCTTCGGGTTGGCGGGCGGGGACTGGCTGTCGCCGGCGGCGCTCGAGCCGGCGGTCACCTTTTCCTCTTCCCAGCTGCCGTACTCGCCGAAGGGGCGGTTGAAGATCGCGGCGATGTACACCCGGTAGCGGGGGCGCTGGCCGCAAAAGAGGCCGCTGGAGGCGGTGCCGTCGATCTCTCGGCGGGCCGGATCGACCTGGACGGCGGCGAAGTCGTCGGGCTGGGCGCTGCCGCCGGCGTTGATCAGGACGCTGGAATGCGGGTTGCGCGGGAATGTGAAGCGCGCCATGCCGGTCCGGGTGGTCGCGGTCAACTCCACGTCGATATCGGCGCCGCCCACGGGGTTGAGGCGCACCGAGTAGTAGCCAGGCCGCCCGGTCTCGTGCGCGTGGGAGAAGCCAGGCTCAAACTTGCCATCCAGCGAGGAGCCGGCGGCGGCCGGCGAGCCCTCGAGCGGCTCGGTCGTGGGCAGGAAGGGGAAGTCCCCATATAGAGAGCAGCCGGCGCCCGCGAGGTGCGTGAGGCTGAAGCCCTTGACGTGGGAGTCGCGGTAGTCGTAGCCGCCGCGGCCGTTGCGGTCCGACGGAGTCGTGTCGGGGCTCCACTGGACCATGCCGAACGGAACGGTCGCACCGGGGAAGTCGTGGCCGCCGCCAAAGGTGCCCGGCCCAGGCCTGGTGCCGGAAAGGACGTGGACGTGGTCGGTCAGGCTCGCGCCCCGGGAGACCGGCACGGAGAGGGCGAGGAGGACGAGCGCTGCCGCGATGACGATGCCTGCGCGTCGGATCAAGACGTGAACGTTAGACATGCGTTCGTATTTCCCTCCGGAAAGCGGATGGAAATAACGCTGCAGGGACGAACGAGACTCCGCTGGGCATGCGGTCGGTGCGCTCGCTTAAGGTTCTCGCAGCCATGCGCGGCCGAACCGCCATCCTCACCGTCCTGGTCGCCGCCGCGGCCACGGTCGCAACCGTCCTGGCGCTGGGTGGTGGCAAGGAAGGCACGCGCGCCGATGCAGCACCCGCGGCTCGGCAGGGCGTCCCAACCGTCACCGTGGTCTCGCCGCGCAACGGCGCGCGCCAAACCAGCCGCGCCGTCGTGGTCAAGGTCGAGGTCGGCAACTTCCAGCTCTCCGCCCGCCACTTCGGTGGCGAACCGCAGCTTGGCGAGGGCCACCTTCGCTTCGGACTCAATCGCGTTCCCGACTGCGTCGATCCGGTCAAGCTGCAGCGCGCGATCGACAGCCCCTTCGGCAACGGGCGCCTCGTCGGCGCCTCCTTCGACTTTCGCGAGTTCGCCGGGCCCAACGGCGTTCTCGCCGAGCGGATCGGCTCTGAGGGGAGCTACTCGCCCGCAACCCGGCCCGAGATCTACTACCACGACCTGCTTCCCGGCTTCTACCGGCTCGTCATCACCCTTGCCGAGAACGACGGCTCGACCACGCCGTTCCACGCCGTGACCAACTTCCAGATCCTCCCCCGCCCTGGCCACGGGCCGAAGTGCACGGGAGGCAAGGTGCCAAGCGCCAAGGCCGCCGCCTTCGGCTGAGCCTTGCCTGCGCTGCCTCTCGTGCGATTTGAGTCGCACAAGCGCGCTCCTCGCACCACGCATTGCAGACAGAGAGTCACGGGGTCATCAATGCAGTCGATGCCCGCTTCAACTCAATGGACGCGCGATTCGACGCCTTGCAGCGCACGATCATTCAAGTCGGCGCCGGCATGGCGGCGGCCTTCGGCGCGGCGCTGATCGGAATGATCGCCACCCAGCTCTGACCTTCCCAAGGCAGCGGGGGTCAATACTTCACTTTGTATAGTGGAGTGCCGTGGGCACCTACCGTCGCTTGATGGGCTTTTTGCGGCCCTACCGCCGTCAGCTCTGGGGCTCCCTGGCGTTTGCCTGGGCGGCGATGGGCATGACGGTGCTGATTCCGTGGCTGATCGGGCGCGCCGTCAACGCGATCCAGGACGGCGACAAGCCCGACCTGCTGCCGCTGGCCCTCGCAATCGTCGCTGCGGGGATCCTGCGCTTGGGATTGACCGTGGTGCGGCGCCTGGTCGCCGGGCGGGTCTCCCTCGCCGTCGAATTTGACCTCCGCCAGCTCTTCTACGCACACCTGCAGCGCCTCGAGCTCGGCTTCTTCGACTCCCAGCAGACGGGGCAGCTGATGTCGCGGGCGACGGTCGACCTGCAGGCGATCCGCTTCTTCCTCGGCTACGGCCTGATCTTCATCACCCAGAACCTGCTGATGATCACGCTCGTCACCGTGGTGATGGTCGCGATCAACCCGGTGCTTGCCCTGATCGCGCTGATCCCGGCGCCGCTGATCGTCTTCACCGCCTCCCGCTACAACCGGATCTCACGGCCGGCCCAGCAGGAGGTCCAGCAGCGGATCGCGGAGCTGACCGCGGAGGCCGAGGAGAACATCTCCGGGATCCGCATCGTCAAGGCCTTCGCCCGCGAGGAATACCAACTGCACCGCTTCCAACGGGCGGTCAGCAGGGTCTTCGATCAGAGCATCTACTCGACCAAGCTGCAGGCCTTTTTCTCGCCGTTGATCGGGCTGCTGCCGCAGATGGGCATCGCTCTGGTGCTGCTGGTCGGCGGTCGCGAGGTGATCAACGGCAGCCTCAGCCTCGGCGATTTCACCGCCTTCTACACCTACCTGGTGATCCTCGCCGGCCCGATGCGGATGCTCGGCGTCGCGATGGGCATGGCGCAGCGAGCGATCGCCTCCGGCAACCGGCTCTTCGAGATCCTCGACCGCGAACCGGAGATCGAGAGTCCGCCGGGCGCGCCGCCGCTGCCCGCCGGCGGCGGCAGCGTGCGCATGGAGGGCGTGACACTGCGCTACGACGGCTTTGGCGCCGGCGCATCCGATGTTGACCACACCAGAGTTGGGTCAATCTCGGATGCGGCGTTGAGCGACGTCGATTTCGAGGTTGCAGATGGGCGCACCGTGGCGCTGGTCGGTCCTTCGGGGTCCGGCAAGACCAGCCTCGTCGCTTTGATCGCCAGGCTTTATGACCCGAGCGAGGGCGTCGTGCTTGTCGACGGCGTCGACGTGCGTTCGGTCGAGGTCGAGTCGCTGCGCTCCGAGATCGCCTTCGTCGGCGACGAGAGCTTCCTCTTCAGCGCCAGCGTCGCCGAGAACATCGCCTACCCGCGCTTCGACGCTCCCCGTGAGGAGATTGAAGCAGCGGCCAGGCGCGCCCAAGCCGCCGGCTTCATCGAGGACCTGCCGGCCGGCTACGACACGGTCGTCGGCGAGCGCGGCTTGACCCTCTCGGGCGGACAGCGCCAGCGCGTCGCGATCGCTCGAGCGCTGCTCGCCGATCCCCGCATCCTGATCCTCGATGACGCCACCTCCTCGGTCGACGCCACCACCGAGGCGGCGATCAAGGGCGGACTACGCGAGGTGATGGAAGGGCGGACCACCTTCATCATCGCCCACCGCCTCTCGACCGTTTCCCTGGCCGACGAGGTGATCGTGATGGACGGTGGCCGTATCGTCGACCGCGGCACCCACGCGGAGCTGCTCCAAGGCTGCAGCTTCTACCGCGAGATCGCCGAGCACGGTCTCGCCGACTCGGTCTTCCTGCAGCGTGACTTGGAGCAGCGCGAGGAGGTGGCGCGACTGTGAGCGCGCAAAGCGTCGCTGTGACTCTCGGGCGTCCGAATCCGCGGCGACGGGCGCGCGAGGAGTTCTCATGAGCGCCGAGCCGGGCCGTTTCCGCAGCATCCTGCTGCTCTTCGCCGCAGTCTGGAAGCTGATCCGCGGCCAGGACCAGCGCGCCCGCAAGGTGCGCTGGATGATTGGGCTGCTGCGGCCCTACCGGGGCAAGGTGGCGCTGATGTTCGTCGCACTGCTGGTGGCCACCGGAGCAGGGCTCGCTCCCCCCTACCTCGCCGGCCAGGCGGTCGACAATGGCATCGTCACGGAAGACGTTTCCGCGCTGGACTTGATCGTCGTTGCCTTCGTCGTCGTCGCGACGCTCTACGCGCTGGCGACGTACCTGCAGACCTACCTGGTCGGCTGGGTCGGCACGCGCGCCCTGCAGGATCTGCGCGAGCGGGTCTTTTCCCACCTGCAGACGATGTCGATCGGCTTTTTCACCCGGCGCAGCCCGGGAGTTCTGATCAGCCGCATGACCAACGACATCGAGGCGCTCAATCAGCTCGTCACCGACGGCGTGGTAACGATGTTCTCGAGCGTGCTGACCCTGGTCGGCGTGGTCGTGATCCTGCTCGTGCTCGACGTCAAGCTGGCCCTGGTCACCTTCATCACCTTTCCGCTGATCGCCGCGGCCAGCGTCGTCTTCCGGATCGTCTCCCACGGCGCCTACCGGGAAACCCGCGAGCGAATCGGCGCGATCACCGGCTACCTGCAGGAGACGCTGAGCGGGGTGAGAGTGGTGCGCAGCTTCGGTCAGGAGCCGCGGCACATGAAAGCGATGACCGAGCTGAACGAAGCCAACCGCGAGGCGAACATGCGGACGGTCTTCCTCAACGCCTCCTACTTTCCCGGCGTCGAACTGCTCGCCTCGGTCGGCACCGCGGCGATCCTGCTCTACGGCGGCACGCAGGCGATCGACCACGCGATCCAGATCGGCACGATCATCGCCTTCGTCGGCTACCTGACCGTCTTCTTCGAACCGATCCAGCAGCTCTCCCAGCTGTACACGACCTACCAGCAGGGAATGGCGGCGCTGGACAAGATCTTCGACCTGCTCGATACCGCGCCGGACATGGTCGACGCACCGCACGCGATCGACCTCGAGACGATCCAGGGCGAGATCGAGATGCAAGGCGTCTGGTTCTCCTACGCCGACGATGCGGATCGTGAATCCGCAGATACCGATGACGCAGCTGCCGACGGCACGGCTGCTGACGGCGCAGCTGCCGACGCTGAGTTCGCACTTAGTTCCGCTATGCGGAACAAACCGCGAAGTCAGCCGGAGGGGGACGCGCGGGTCGACTGGGCGATGGAGGACATCGACCTGCATGTGCCGCCCGGGCAGACGTTGGCGCTGGTTGGGACGACGGGGGCGGGTAAGTCGACCTTCGCGAAGCTCGTGGCGCGCTTCTACGATCCGCAGCGGGGCAAGGTGCTGGTCGACGGGCACGACGTGCGCGGGGTGCGCCAGCAGGCGCTTCGGCGGCAGCTGGGAATCGTCCCTCAGGAGGGCTTCCTCTTCTCCGGCAGCGTGCGCGAGAACATCGCCTTCGGCCGGCCCGAGGCGACCCTGGAGGAGATCGAAGACGCCGCGGCAGCCGTCGGCGCGACGGAATTCATCGCGGCGCTGCCGGAAGGGATCGAGACCGAGGTCGGCGAGCGCGGCGTGCAGCTATCTGCCGGACAGCGCCAGCTCGTCGCCTTCGCCCGGGCGCTGCTGGCCGAACCGCGCATCCTGATCCTCGACGAGGCCACCTCCAACGTCGACGTGCGGACCGAGAAGACGATCGAGAAGGGACTCGAACGGCTGCTCGCCGGCCGCACCGCAATCGTCATCGCCCACCGCCTCTCGACGATCCGCCGCGCCGGCAAGATCGTCGTCCTCGAAGGCGGCCGGATCGCCGAGCACGGCACTCACGATGAGTTGATCGAGGCCGGCGGCCCCTACTCGCGCCTCTACGGCGCCTGGGAAGAGTCCTCAGCCGCGTGAGCGACTCAGGCGGGGGCCTGCCGCGTGAGCGACTCAGGCGGGGACCCAGCCGCAGCGACCCCCACGCGCCGGGGCGAGCGACCACGACGGGCCCGAGTGAGCGACCGGTGAGCCAAGGAGCAACCCACGGGCGGCCCGGGTGGGCGACCGGTGAGCCGTGTGAGCGACCCGGGTGCAACGTGCTTGCCCCCCAGGAGGGGGACAAAGCGTTACACCCGATGGCACAACGGGTTCGGCTTTAGCAGGGGAAGCATTGCCCCGGCGGCTAGCCGGGGCCGATGCCGCCGGATTCGCCGCCGGTCGTGCCGCCGCCTTCCGGGGCGCCAGCGGTGCCGCCGCCTTCGGCGGTGCCGCCGGCACCGCCGGTTTCGGGGGCGACTTCAGGCGCTGGTTCGGCTTCGGCTTCCGGTTCGACAGCTTCGGGTTCGACCGCTTCGACTTCTTCGCCCGCTCCGGCTTCGCCGGATTCAGGCGTCGCGCTTGGCGTCACCGCGCTGGGGCCTTCGCTGCAATCTTCGAAGCCGTATTCCTGGGCGACTTCCTGAAACGAGGAAAGGGCTGCCGAGGCGTTGGATTCGGCAGCTTCGAGGCCCGGCGTGTCGCTGCGCTCGGCCGCGAGTTTGATTTCACCCTCAGCCGTCGAAAGTTCATCGGCGGCACTGCTGAATTCAGCGTAGCCATCGGTTTCGGCCGGCGTGCCGAGGTTCTCGAGGCTGGCGACCATGCCGCTGTAGAGGTCGGCGGCCTGCGCCGCCGGACTGCCGGTTTCAGTGCTGCTCGAGCCGACCGTGCCGACTGCAGCATTGACCTCGGCGCAAATCGCGTCGCCCTGTTCGATCAACTCCCCCTTGGTCAGCGCGGGTGTCGTCGCTTCGGTCGTCGCCGGTGCCGATGCGGTCGAATCATCGCCGCCGCCACCGCAGCCGACGATTACCAAAGCGACGGTCGGCAGGACAAGGAGGAGCTTGTAACGAGGATTCACGAGTGAAGCGAAGCTAGCAAAGCGATTAGACGCTCCTGCAGGCATTTTGGACTGCGCCCCAGGGACTCGAACCCCAAATTCCAGTTCCAGAGACTGGCGTGTTGCCAATTACACCAGGGCGCAAGGCGAAGAGCGAAGAATACTGACGGGCGGGCGGGGTCGGCTCAGACCCCAAGCTCAGGGACAGCGATACGACGCTGACCGAGGCGGAGGCGTCCGACATCCACCCCCTCCGGGCGGGGTCAAAGTCGGATGCGCGTCAGGAGATCGTCGACAGATCGCTGTTCGCGTCGGCTATCTGTGCCTTCGCGGCCGATACGTCGACGCGGTCGGCGAGCATGCGACGCGCCTCGGCGAGGTCTTCGGAGCGCCCGACGCTTAGGGCACCGGCGATGCGGCCGGCCTTCAGGTACCAGACGGAGAACTCGCCGCTCTCGCGATCGCCACGCCAGATCTCTTCATCCCACTCGTAGGCCGGGCCGACGTACTCGAGGCTTGCCCAGTCGGCGAGGTCGCTGAAGAAATAGGGCACGACCTCGTAGTCGGCATCCCCGCCCAGCATGTTGCGGGCGGCGTGCATGCCCTGCTGCATCGCCACATCCCAGTGCTCGACGTGCAGGCGGCGGCCGTGGATGACGCTGTCATAAGAGCAGCAGTCGCCGGCGGCGTAGATGCCCTCGGCGGAGGTCTGCAGCTTCGAATCGCAGACGATGCCTCCGTCGACCTCGAGGCCGGCGCGCTGGGCGAGCATCGTGTCGGGCCGCACCCCCGCCCCGACGACCACCGCGTCGCACTCGATCGAGAGGCCGCTCTTGGTCAGCACGGCCTTGACCCGGCCGTCGCCCTCGTAGGCCTCGAGGACCTCGCCGCCGTGGATCGTCACGCCCTTGGACTCGAGCAGCTGGTGAAACCAGCGGCCGGCGTCCTCGCCGAAGCTGCGCGAGAGCGCAATGTCCTCCATCGCCACGATCGTGCACTTGGTACCGCGTGCGGTCAGCGAGGCCGCCACCTCGGCGCCGATGTAGCTGCCGCCGATCAGGACGACGTGCTCAGCCGCCTCGGCGTCGGCGCGGATCGCGTCGGAGTTGCCAAAGGCGCGCAGATAGTGAATGCCCTCGTTCTCGGCGCCCTCGACGCGAAGGATGTTCACCATCGCCCCGGTGGCGATCAGAGCCTTGCCGAAGCCGACCTCCTCCCCGCCCTGCAGCTTCGCCGTGCGCGCCCCGGGGTCGAGCGACATCACGTTGGTCCCGCTGAGCAGCTCGACGCCGTTCTCCTCATACCAGGAGGGCGGATTGACGTAGGCGTCGGCCCGCTCGGCCTCCGCGCGCATGTACTCCTTGGAGAGCGGTGGGCGTTCGTAGGGCGGCTCGGGCTCGCGGCCGACCAGCAGCACCGACCCCGCGGCGCCGCGCCGGCGCAGCTCCGCCGCGCAATGGGCGGAGGCCATGCCACCGCCGATCAGGAGGAAGTCGACCTGGCGGTCAGCCACCGTCGTCGCTGCGGTTGCCGTTGGATCCGTCGCCCGGCCCGAAGAGGACCTTGAGCTGCTCCTCGTGACCAGGGTCGAGCACGGCGAGCACCTCGTCACCCACTTCGAGCACCGTGTCGGGTCCGGGCACGAAGCCCTTGCCGTTGCGCAGGATCGAGATCAGCAGGCTGCCTTCCGGCATCTTCAGGTCGCCGACGCGGCGGCCAGTGACGGCGCAGTCCTTGCCGAGCAGCATCTCGATGATCTCCAGCTGCTCCTCCTGCAGGTCGAGCAGGTGGACGAGGCCGTAGTCGGGGACCTCATGCTCGAGCAGGCGGAGGATCAGGTCGGTCGCTGAAACCGAGGGCTTGATCCCAAGCAGGTCGAAGTGAGGCTTGTTGCGCGGGTTGTTGACCCGGGCGATGATCCTCTCGACCTCGTACTTCTCTCGCGCGACCTGGCAGATCAGCATGTTGTCCTCGTCGTCGCCGGTGACCGCGATCACCATGTCGGCGCGCTGGATCCCGGCCCGCTCGAGCACCCAGAGCTCCGAGGCGTCGCCGTAGGAGACATTGTGCTCGAGCTCCTGCTCGACCGTCAGGTAGCGGCGACGGTTGTTCTCGATCACCGTCACCTCATGCTTCTTGTCGAGCAGCTCGCGGGCCAGGTTCCAGCCCACCTTCCCCGCGCCGACAACGATGATGTACATGCGGCCCGTCCGTCCCCTACGCGGCTTCCGCCGCGCCGTTGCCGTCGGGGGAACCGGCGGAACGCGGGGCGCCTTCGCGGACGGCGCTCTCGAGCATGTCGATCGCGACACGGGTGGGGCAGATCGTGTGCATCCCCTGGCGCTCATACCACTCGGCCCGCAGCGGGTCGAGGATGCGTGCGATCACGGTCGGCACCTCATAGCGGCGCTGGGCGATCTGGGCAATCACGATGTTCGTGTTGTCGCCATCGGTCGAGGCGATAAAGGCGTCGGCGTTCTCGATTCCGGCGGCGAGGAGTGCGTCGGTCTCCAGGCCGGCGCCGACCGTGAACTGGCCGCCGAGGTCCTCCCAGCCCTTGTCGAGCCCCACCTCGAGCCGCGCGTGCGACTCAGGGTCCTCGTCGAGGCAGGAGACTTCGTGGCCTTCACTCAGCATTGCGCGGGCCACTGAGGACCCGACTCGGCCGCAGCCGACAATCAGGATGAACATGGCGGTGAGTCTAGATCAATGACTCGCTCTCGTCCGCGCTTTGCTCGGACCTCACGATCGCGATAGAAGCGAGCTCCGGAATCGACGGGCTTTCCGATTAATCTATATTCTTCTGCCGCTATGGGAGCTTTGATCTCGATGAAACGACTCATCCTCGGCTTCTCGGTGATCGCCTGCCTTGCATTGGCGGGCTGTGGCGGCGGTAGTGGCAGCGACGACAGCGGTGGGGGCGGTGGCAACAGCGGTGGCGCTGACAGCAGCGACAGTCAGGAAATCGCTGAAACGCCCCCTCCGACCAAATCGACCTTCATCAAGCAGGCTGATGCAATTTGCTCAAAAGGGAAAAGGGAAGTCGAATCCGAACTCGGCTCTTACCTGGAAAAAGAGGGCATCAAAGAAATCGGGGAAAGCGGCGAATCGCCGTCTGAAACCAAAGCTCACGAAGTCGAAGTGATCGAAACGATCGGCATACCGGCGCTTGATCGGCAGCTCGATGAGTTGAAGGCGCTGGCCGCACCGAGCGGCGACGAGGCAAAGGTCAACGCGTATTTGAGCGCGGTCGAAGACGGCATCGAAAGAGGAGCCGAAGAACCTCAGACCCTCTTCCGCTCGGCGGACAAGATCTTCGCGGAATCCGACAAGCTCGCCGGCGACGTTGGGTTCAAAGTCTGCGGCAATCGCTAACCGGCCGACAAGGGCTCAGTTGACCGCTCAGGCGCCTCCGGAGGCGCCGTCAGCAGCACGCGACAGGGGGCCTTCTTCAGCACGTACTCGGTCGCGGCGCCGATCTCGGCCGGCTTGGCGGCGCCGATGCCGCCGAGCCTGGCGCCGCCCCTGATCTTCGTCGGCGGCTCACCGCCGATCACGATCGCCTCAGTGCCCTTGCGGCGCGCCGCTTCGACGATGCCGGCGCCGACGCCACGGGCACGCACGACCTCGGTCGTCACCTCGACGTCCGCATACTCCTCGCCGACGTCGCTGGCGCGCTGCAGCGCCCGCCACGCCTCGTGTTCGACCTCGGGCGAAAGCTGCGCGTCGAGTGGCAGCGTCAGCGGCACCTCGATCACGTAGATGAGGTCGAGCCGAGTTTCGTCCTCCCCGCTCTCGGCCTCCTCCTGCTCGGCCGCGGCGAGCCGGCCCGCGGTGGCGATGATGTCGTCGTCGAGCTTGGTGCCGAAAACGGGCACGAGGATGTTGCGGAAGGCGACCTCGGGCAGCTGCTTGGTCAGCGCCCGCTCGCTGACCGAGACCCGCTTGGTCAGCGTCGTCCCCTCGAAGCCCTTGCGATAGACGACGTAGAAGAGCAGGCCAAAGGTCATCCAGCCGAGGCCGGCCCAGCGGGCGGTCTCGTGGTAGACCAGCACGCTGACGAAGGCAAGGGCGCTGACGATTGCGGCGAAGATGGCCGGCAGCGGAAGCTGGGCGCCACGCCACTCGACGTCGAGGGGGACGCGGAAGGGGCGCGGACGGTCGGGCTGGGAGACCCGCAGGCGCAGGATCGAGAGCTGGGCGATCGTGATCGCCAGCATCGCCCCAAAGGCGTAGAGGCCGGCGAGCAGCTTGACGTTGGTCGGCAAGACCAGGCCGATCGCGATCAGGCCGGAGATCGCGATCGCCACCTGCGGCGTCGCATGGCGGCTGTTGAGCTTGCCCAGCCAGCTGGGGATCTGGCGGTTGATCGCCAGCGTGTAGATGTGGCGGGAGACGCCGAGCAGGGCGGTCGTAACGGCCCAGAAGAGGACTGGGGTGGCGATCAGCGCGACCGCCCAGCGCATCAGGTGCGAGACCCAGACCGGGTGGTAAGCGGAGACCACGCCGAGCACCGGCGCCTCGACGAATTCGTTGCCGAGCGCGGTCTGGGGCCCGTCGGGGCCGGCGATCACCGGCACCGCCATGAGCGCGATCGCCGCCATGCCGGCGTAGACGAGCGGGACCGCCAGGGCGCCGACCGAGACGATGCGTTTGAGGTCGCGGGGATCGACATTGATGTCGGGGGCGAGGTCGGAGGCGGCCTCGATGCCGGCGTAGGCGAGCATCGCCACCACCGAGGCGTAGACGATGTCGTGGAAGTCGGGGCTGGTGAAGAGGTTGATCTGGTCCGTGAGGCGGTCGGGATGGAGGACCGCAAGGGCGCCGACGACGATCACGGCCAGCTGCAGAGCGATGTCGGCGAGGGCGAGGATCGCCAGCGGCCGCTCACGGCTGCGCCCGGTGATGTTGAGCATGTTGAGCGTGCAGGCAGCGACGATCACGGCGCCGGCGATGCCGATCTCCCAGCCTGCCTCCGAGAGGTCCGAGGAGATCGGCTCCAGGTAATGCGGCACCGAGATCGCCGCCAGGGCGGCGACGATCAGGTAATCGATCAGGATCGCCCAGCCGGCGATGAAGGCAATCAGCTCGTTGAAGGCGTTGCGGGCAAAGCTCGAGGAGCCGCCGCGTTCGCGCAGCATCGCGCCTCCCTCGACGTAGCTGAGCGTGGTGAGGACGAAGAGCAGGCCGGCGACGAGGAAGATCAGCGGCGTCAGCCCGAGGCCGCGATCGGCGACGACGCCCAGCGCGAAGTAGATCGAGAAGCCGACCGAGGAGTAGACCGCGACGAAGAGCCCCGGCACGCCGGTGGCGCGCTGTAGGAGCGGCTCCAGCCGCGGTTTCGAAGGCTGCTCGACTTGCCCGGGCTCGCTCACGTACGAGACGCTATCCAGAGCCGGCCGGCGCCGACGGCGAGGAAGGCGATGCCCAGCAGGGTGCCGACCGAGAGAGGGCCGCCGCCGTTGGCAAGGGTGCTGATCAGGATCAGCAGGCCCAGGGCAACGAAGACGAGTGAGAGAGCGCGGACGGAACCCTGGTAGATCCGCTCGGGAGAGGCCATCGCTCTTGATTCTAAGGAGCCATCAGCAGATGGCGCCACCGAGGATAGTCACGCTGAGGAGTCTCCCTTCACACAGGGGCGGGAACCAGCTCGCCACCCCGCTGCGCACCCTGTTCGGAGACGACGATGACGCGGCAGGGGCGCTCGCCGAGGACGGTCTGCAGCGTCTTGTCGTAGAGCGGGCGACCGTTGCGGTAGCGCAGGCCGACGACCACGGCGGCGGCGTTGATCAACTTCGCCTCGTCGGCGATGTCATAGCCGGCCTGGCCGGGACGGACTCGCTCGACGTGGCCGGTCACCCGCTGACCGCCGATCAGCTTCGCCTGCTCGATCTTGCTCTGCGCCGCGCCCTCTTGGTCGGGCAGATCGGAGTCCAGCGGCAGGTGGGTGGGCACGGTCAGCATCGAGTGCACGTGGATCCCGCGGCGGCGCTTGGAGGCGAGCTTGATCGCCGTGGCCACCACCTCCTCGGAGAAGGGCTGGTCGTCCTCGAAGGCGACCAGGACGCTGCGGTACTCGATCTCCTCGACGCCGAGCGGCTCCGGCGTCAGGACCTTGACCGTCTCGGTCAGGGGCAGCTTCTGGTTGCGTCGGTAGAGCACGTAGATGACGAGGCCGAGGACCATCCAGCCGATGCCGACCGCGAGCGTGCGTGGGTTGAGCGCCATCACGACGATCCAGGCGGCAAAGGTGCCGAGGCCTCCGAGGACGGCGGTGAGCGGCACCTCGAAGCCGAAGGCGCGGAAGTTGAGCGGCGGCTTCCAGGTGCGCTCGGCATCGCGGTTGTTGCGGCGCAGCTGGATCACCGAGATATGGGCGATCGTGAAGGAGAGCATCGCGCCGAAGGAGTACATCGTCGCCAGGAAGTCGGTCTGCCCCGGGACCAGGGTGATCATCGCGATCGCGGCGAAGACGAGGATCGCGATGTATGGGGTGCGGTACTTGGGATGGACCTGGCGCAGGCCCTCGGGCAGCTGGCGATGCTGGCCCATCGAGTAGGTGAGGCGTGAGACGCCGATCAGGCCGGCGTTGGTGGCGATCAGCAGGATCACCGCGGCGAGGACGCCGACGTAGAAGCGCAGCACTTCGGTCGGGCCGGAGCTGAGGCCGAGGTTCTCGACGATGCCGAGGATCGGGTCGTTGGCGAACTCGCTGCCCAGCGCGGTCGTGTAGTGCCCGGCGGCGTTTTGGACCACCGGCATCGCCGAGAGGGCGACCACCGGGATCAGCAGGTAGAGGCCGAGCACGGCGATCACGACGAGGCCGACGCTGCGCGGGATCGTCCT
This sequence comes from Solirubrobacterales bacterium, assembly GCA_021154855.1. GTDB lineage: Bacteria > Actinomycetota > Thermoleophilia > Solirubrobacterales > 70-9 > VRUE01. Next base: position 17,994 of record JAJKHV010000106.1, on the reverse strand, counting down.
CGCCGCGTCCTTGGCCTCCTCGGCCATGTTGGAGATCGTCTCGATCCCGGTGTAGGCGATCATCCCGACCGCGATGCCGAGGGCAAAGTCACTCCAGGTCGGGGCGACTCCGAGGTGGACGTTGTCGACCAGCACCTGCGGGCTGAGCACCAGCACGACGCCTATCCCGACCAGGACGACCTGAGTGGCGAGGTCGGCGACGGCGAGGATCAGGTTGAGCTTGGCCGACTCCTGCGAGCCGCGGATGTTGAGCACGGCGAGGAAGACGATGACCACGCCGCCGGCGATGATGTCGCCCGGCCCGTGTCCCAGCGGCTCCCAGAACACCGCCAGGTAGTGGGGGACGAAGTAGGCCGAGATCGCAACCGTGATCACGTAGTTGAGCATCTGCCCCCAGGCCGCGACGAAGCTGATCAGCTCGTTGAAGGCGTGGCGGGCGAAGCTAGAGGAGCCGCCGGCCTCGGGGAACATCACGGTCGCCTCCGCATAGGTGGCCGCCGTGGCGGCGAAGATCAGCCCCGAGATGACGAAGGCGACCGGCGTCAGCCCGAGCGCAAACGCCGCCGTGACCCCGAGCGCGTAATAGATCGAGGAGCCGACGTTGCCGTAGGCGGCGGCAAACAGAGCGCCGACGCCGTGGACGCGGCTCAGCGATTCGTCGCGGGGGATCCGCTGGGCCATCGGCTGAAGGTCCTAGGGGGCAAATATTCGGGCATCAACCCGAATATACGGATACAGACGACAACGACCGCGAGCGCCGGGGAGGCCCCGACGCTCGCTGTCGAAATCAGGGGGCGCTAGAGGAACTTCAACGCCCGACCCCTGTACAGATCACGGATTCGTTTCGTCGTTTTTTCTCACCGCCGCAGCAGTAGCCTCATAGATCGTGTTGTTCAGCTTCGCGGTGTTGGTGCCCGCGGGGGCCGGCACGCCAACAGAGGAGTTGATGATCGGATCGATGATGAAGGAGAAAAGACCTCCACAGCCACTTGCTCCAGGCGCCGACCACGCGTTGTCGACAAGTTCGACCCCTTTGATCTTCAGGATCCGTGCCCCTTCGAGGAATTCGACTTCTCCGGGGTTGCCGGTAATTGGCGTGTTGGGCGGCGGCGGACTTGTCGTGTCGGTCCTCAGTTCCCACCTGATCGGCGAGCTGCTCGAGCCGACGTAGCAGGATTCTCCCAAGAACGGGTTTTCTAGATGGACCCTGACCGGGAGTTTCAGTGCTACACCCTGGCCTTCCGCGAGATGGTTTTCGTTGATGCGGATCTCACTCGCTGGCCTCGCCAGCTCCAGTGTCGAGTTGACACCAGTGAGCCCGTTTTCGAACGTCACTTCGCAGCTGATCCGCAACAAGAAGTTGCTGATTTCTTTACAGTTCACAAGGCCTGCAAGACCCCCTGGAACTGGCTGCGGTGCTTTGGTCAGGGTCTGACCGTTGGTGGCGCCGAAAAACTGGGCATAGCCAGCTTCTGGGCCTTCTTCAATTTCGGTGTAACCACCCTGCAGAACGGCTTCTTTGACGATCGGCACTTTCTTGTTGCCAAGAATGACTTCTCCCCCGGTGGTCGGCGAATATATGCACCTGGAGACACCGACCGTTTTATAGGGACAGAACTGGAACTTGGTGAATTCACCGGTCAGTTTCGCCGAGGCGCTCCCCGCCAACCAGAGTGAGGCGAACGCTACGGCGAGAACCGCCATAAGCATCACCCCCGTCGTCTTGCGCTGCTTTCGCATATCTTCCCTGCTCCTAACTTGCTCGATAATTTGAGCCATTTATGGATGTTCCTTATGGATGTTCTTCGTCGTTTTTGTTGACTGAAAAGGCCTTTGCCTCGCTGATGGCGGTGTCGAGGATCGCGGTGTTGTGTCCCGCCGCAGCAGGCAAGCCTGCCGTGGCGTTGATTACCGGATCCATCAGCGTCGACAAGATGCCGCCACACCCATGTGCGCCGGGGGCCGCCCAGGCGTTGTCGACGAGCTCGGCGCCTTCGACTTCGACGATCCTCCCTCCTTCGAAGAAGTTGATCAGCCCGGCGTTACCGGAGATGGATTCATTCGGGGGAGGCGGTTCCGTTGCATCCGTGCGCAGTTCCCATATGATCGGCGAGCTGCTCGAGCCGACATAGCAAGAGTTGCCAAGGGTCGGGTTTTCAAGGTGCGCCATGAGCGGCAGGATCAAGGCGACGCCTTGGCCTTCGGCGAGATGGCTTTCGCTGATTCGAATCTCGCTCGCCGGTCGCGCCAGTTCCAAGGTGGAATTGACACCCGTCAAGCCGTTTTCGGCCGCGAGTTTCACGGCCGCTTTGACCAGGGAAGGCGACGATTCAGGAGGCACAAGCCCGAGCAGGCCGCCCGGAACTGGCTGCGGCGTTTTGGAAAGCGTTTCCCCGTTCGTCGCTCCAAAGAATTTGGAAAAGCCAATTTCTTCGCCTTCTTCAGCCGGTTCAGAGTAGCCCCCTTGCAGGGTCACCGGGTTCACAATGGGCACCGTTTTCGAGCCGAGAACAACTTCGCCACCGCTGGTCACCGAATGGGCACAGCGATCGACGCCCGCAGTTTTGTAGGGGCAAAAGGCAAACCGCGCAAAGGCTCCAGTCAGTTCTGCCGACGCTATGCTCACAAAAGCGGAGACGATGAGTGCAGCCGAAATAACCGCTGACAAAGCGAATGTGGCCAAAGCTCTTTTCATGCGCACACTTCCTCCCTCAAGTCTGTTGCTCGATGACCTGGATTCCCTTCCAGGCATTCCTGCAAAGCGGTCCTTCGAGGATTGCTTGGACGCAACCCGAAAGCAAGTTTTCCCACTCGATGTCTTCTATCTAGCGACCACGGCCAGGAGACCGGCATCCCTCGAGACTTTCAGGATCCGGTCCCTCAGTTCGTGCGGATCGAAGCCGCGCTCAGCCGGCAGGTGTTGGGACAGCGCGTAGAGGGCGAAGATCAAGGTTTCGGGTCGCTGGGGGCAGATCTCATAGCCCTGTTTCCCAAAACTGTTTTGCCCGACGACGGCGCCTTTCGGCAGCTTGCCGGCTTCGAGCCCTTCCAAGCCTGGGTCTATGTTGGTGACGGCCCAGTCGAAAAAGAGCTTGCCTTGGACCGGCTGCACGTTCATCGCGAAGAGGGCTAGTTCAGCCGTATTCGATGGCATGCCTCGCCAGGAAAGCTCAGGCCAGATGTCATTGCCACGACAGGTATAGACAGCGGGCAAGGAGACGGCGGCGCCTCCGGCGGGAGCGAGCCCCGGGCTCGAGAGGACAATGTCGGCTACCGTAGCCCGGGCTCGTTCTGCCGGCGTCGGCGCCGGCTCGGGCGGTCCTTTTGGGACGACGATCCGCTTGCCGTTCTTGGCCCCATCGCCATTGGAACTCGGCGAAGGTTCCTTGCCGTGCCTCGGTGCGTCTTCCGCGGCGGGCGAGGCGGGAAGAGGTGTCGAAGAAGCCGGCCTCTTTGCCCCAGCCTGAGGAGGGCCTGATGTCCCTTGGGCGCTCTCGGCGCCTGACCCAGAACCTCTTCCCCCGCATCCCCCGAGGATCGCCAGGCAAAGCGCCACTGCGAGCGCCAGGCTAAACCTGACGCTCGCAGTCTCGCCCCTTGGCGCTAGGAAGCCGTCAGCGCCTGGTTTCGGTGCCATTGGAACGCTTCCGTCGGGAAGACCCCGCCCCATTCGGCTTTGCTGCTGAGAGCTTTCAATTCGGTTTTTGTCGCACTGAAGCTGGCCGGATTGAAGCTGGCCGTTTCGGCCGTGTTGTCGATAAGGCCGCCAGCCGTTCCCGTGATCCGTACCAAAAGCCCGTCCAGGGAGCATTCTTCACCGCTGTAGACGATGCCGACTTTGGCTTTTTCGATCACGATGTAGTTGCTGGGTTCCACTTTGGTCAGGTGCGCCGGCCAGGGCAGGGTTTCCGCCCCGATCGATTTCACCGCGCACGCCGGGCTATCGGTCGTGCAGTTGAAGAGCGGCATTTCGGTTAGTTCCCCTTTACCGCTCCCAGCTTCATTTTTAATGGTGAGTTTGTAAAGGAAATTTTCGCACTTGGTGGTCAGACCCGGAATGGTCAGAGCGCTTTCAAAAGCAGCTCCGAGGATAACTTCCGATCCTTCCAGCGATTTTCCTTCGAAATTCCAGGCGGGGCTGGCGCTGACCGGGCCGGCGAAGACGGCACTGATGGCCAAGGCAGCCAGAAGGCCCCGCAGGAAGATACTTTTTTGCTTACGATTCATCTTTGATCTTCTCCTTGCGAATGAATTCCCTTAAGGGGCCTCATTTTTCGGTTTCAAAGTTTTTTTTCACCGCCGCTGCCGTCGCCTCCCAGATCGTGTTTTTCAGCCTCGCGCTGTTGTGCCCGGCCGTTGTCGAACCAAGCTGCGCGCTGATGATCGGGTTGACGAGGAAGGAGAGGATCCCACCGCAGCCGCTCGGTCCCGGAGCGGACCAGGCGTTGTCAACCAGTTCGACCCCACTCAACTTGAGGATCCTGGCGCTTTCAAGGAAGGTGACTTCTCCGGGATTGCCGCTGATTGGTTCGTTGGGTTTGGGCGGACTGGTCGTGTCAGGGCGCAGTTCCAATTTGATCGGCGAGCTGCTGGAACCCACATAGCATGATTTGCCCAGGAAGGGATTTTCGAGGTGGACCTTGACCGGTAGTTTCAGCGTTACACCGAGACCTTCGGCCAAGTGTGTTTCGTTGATCCGGATTTCACTGGCGGGCTTTGCCAATTCGAGGGTCGAGGTGACGCCGGTCAGGCTGTTTTCGAAGAAAAATTTGATCAGCGCTTTGACCAGCGGCGGCGATGAGGCTTCAGGAACGATTCCCGCGAGGCCGCCCGGCACATTCTGGGGCGCTTTGGAAAGCGTCACCCCGTTGGTGGCTTCGACAAATTTCGCAAAGCCTTCTTCGGGCCCTTCTTCGGGCGCTTCTTCATAGCCGCCCTGGAGGGTCACTGGTTTTTCGATCGGCACTTTCTTCGAGCCGAGCACAACTTCGCCGCCTGAGGTGAGTGAGTTGATGCACCTCCGCACACCCACTGTTTTGTAGGGGCAGAATTCGAACTTGGTGAATTCACCCGTCAATTTCGCTGAGGCGGGCCCAGCGACGACGAACGAGGCAAGCGATGCGAGCGCGAGCGCAACGCCCACCGCCCCCGTTGTCTTCAGATACTTTCGCATTTGTCACTGCTCCTTGTTGCTCGATGGACTGGGACATCAGTAGTGATCAAGAAGATCTGGTCTCGACGGGCCTACCGGCCCTTTGCTCCGCCTTTCGGACGGGAGGCTTTCTTTGCACACTGGGCCTTCAGCAGGGGCTTGACCTGATGGGCCTTGCCGTTTTGGCCGCGAAGCTGCACGGAAGCACGATGGGTACCCCTGCAGATGTTGGTCGAGTTCTGGAAGAGGCCCTTCTTACCGCCCTGCAGGCTGACGATCGCCTTCGTCACCGGGGCGTCGGGGACGGCGGCGAAGGTGGTGCGAACGCCACCGTTGATCGAATCGACACGACCGTCGAGGTCGATCTCGATTGGTTGGGAGGCTGGGCCACGCAGAGCGGCAACCACGTCAGGGAGCTCGTTGTTTGAGGAGCGCAGGTAGAGCGGCCCTTCGAGCGGGTAATCGAGCAGAGGCGTGATGGCCCTGATGTGGCCGTAGACAGAACCGGCCGGACATTGATCGGCTGCGAATTGCACACGGGTGCAGATCGTGCGGAAATGAGCCTGGTCGATGAACTCCGAGTGCGGCAGGGCAAAGACGATGCGAGCCGTATTGGCTTCGCCCGGCTTTGCCTTAAAGACGGTACGAAGGCGTGGATGGCCGCCGCGACGCACCGGGCCGAAGAGGCGGGTGGTGAGGGCCGGCTTGTAGGAGAGGGACTTGCAGCCCCCGACCTGGAAGGGGCTCTTCAGTGCCGCTGGCTGGTTGAAGACGGAGGTGGCGGTGGCGAGCACCGACATCGGTTCGCAGGAGGTCGGATTGAGCGTGAAGTCAGGCCGGCCCAAGCGCAGCGCGATCGAGCGCACGTCCAGCGGGATGCCTTCCAGAATCGTCGGCAGGGGATCGGAGACGGCCCGCACCTGCGCCGTTTCGGGATCGACGTAGGTCCCGCTCCTGACTACCACCGTGCCAAGGTCGAAGGGACCGGCGACGGCGGGGGTGATGATCACGAAGCTCACTGCCCCATCCTTGTAGGGGCCGGCCATGTAGACGCGGCCAAGGGTGTGGAAGGGCGTTGGGCCGGCGCCGGCGCCGACATCGACGGTGCCGACTTCGGAGGCCGACGGGCAGCTTGGGTCGGCGAGCTCAAGCGCGCCTTCGTTGGGATGGCTGCGCGATCTGGCCTTGGCGATCTGGACCTCGGTGCAGTAGGGGATGCCGGCCAACCTGCCGATCAGGCCCTTGGGCAGGGTCGCTTCGAAGCCGGAGGGAACCTGCGTACCGTCCGCTCGCGCCGCCTTAAGGACGAAGGGACTGAACGCGCCGGCCTTGGGGCTGATCGTCCCGGCTTCGAAGCTGAACACGTTGGGCGCATTCGAAGCCGCGGCCGGGCAGGGGCCGCCGCCGGGCGAGGCGGAGATCTGGAAGGAGCTGCTTTCATCCACCGGCGCCCCTTCCGGTGCGCTCCAGGGCACGAGGTGGGCAGCGGACGTGTACGTAGCGCAGGCGGGTGGCGTGCGCAGCGCCGCCCGGGAGCCGGGGAAGAGGTGCACGCGCACGTCTTCGATCGGCAGCTGCGGGTTTTCTTCGAAGGTCGTCGTGAGCCGCCCGGTGGCGGGATCGGCTTTCACCTCGCCGGCGAGCTTCGCCACCACCCCGCTCTGGCGATCATCGATGGTGAGGTAAATCGCCAGGAGCGAGCCGAAGGGGTTTTCAAAGGGCTTTGCGATGTAGAGGAAGCCGTGCAATGGCCGCGGCTTGATTTTTCCCGTTCCAGGATCGACCGCGATATGCGTGCCCGCTCCGTCATATTCGGGAAGCAGCGGGCTGGTGACTTCGACACTGCCAATCTTCGCGGCGTCCGGGCACTGCGCGGGGTCCTTGCTGAAGTGAATCGGGCTCTGCCCCACGCCGGTCCTCAGGCCGGCCTGGCCGCCCGTGCAGGCTCCCAGACCATCTGCCTGGGAGGGATTGACGACGAGGCCTTCCGGCAAGGCCAACGTCACGTCTTTGACCGGCGCCGTGGAGCGACCTTCGAACTCGAAGTCTTGGCGCTGGTGCAAGTCGACGTCGAGGCCCGAAGGGGAATCGGCCAAGTTGGTCGTCGGCTTCGCCTCGATCGTCGGCTCGAATTCCAGTGAGCCGCAATCCTCGGTTTCGACCCCTCCGTAGCTGATCTGCTTCAGCTGGTTGGGAGGGCTCGGTTCCTCCCAACTGTCGGCGTGCACTTCGCTTCGCGGCGGGCCCGGGCAATCGCTCGGCAGGGTTAGCAGGGCGGTGCTCGTGGGTTCCGCCGAGCATACAGGCGGATCGTGTGGAAAGGAACAGAGACCGCGCACCTTATCGTGGGCGGGATTGGACGGATTGCCCCACAATTCGGCGCTGACGCCGAAGACTGGGTGAACGGTCAGCGCCAGGATGTCCCTGCTCGTGCCACTGATCCCGTAATCCCCGTCGCTTCGCACGCCGCCCTGCACGTGCACAAAGATCCCAGCCCCGAACGCGTCCATTCCCAGCTCGGCCGGCTGGCCCGGCGGCGGCACCATGTTGTAGATGGGAAAGGTTGCGGCTTTCACCGTCGCTTCGACGCTCCGCACCGTCAGCGTGCCGACCGTCGATTCTTTCGGGCAGCCGGGAGTCTCGGTGACCAGTTCGGCCTCGGTACAGAGGACCGGAGTCGCCGCCGGGTTGACGATCTCCCCCCGCGGCAGGTCGACGGATATATCGCGCACGTGCCCCGCCCCGCGAGGCAGGGCGCCGCCCGGAACCCTTTCCGTGGGGAAGCCGAAGTCGGCGGTGAGCCCGTAGGGATGCGAAGCAGCCAGGGTGGCGTTCGAGCCGTCCCCTTCGGTGGGAAGCGCCCTGAAGTCGGGCAGGAAGCCGAAGGCGGCCGGCGTGGCGCTGATGTGGATTTGGTTCGCGGTCGATTTTCCTTCCGCACCGCCGCCGCTGACGCTTGCTTCGTTCGGCAGGTCCCCTTCTGGCAGCAGCGCCCCCGCTTTTACGAAGACGCGCACTTCCAGGTGGCGTCCCTGGGGGAGGGGATTCGGCTCTGTGCAGATGATGGTGGGCGGGGAAATCAAGCAGGATGGATCCGAGGGGGGATCCATTGGCTGACTGTTATGGGCTTCATATTTGAACGGCGTCACGCCAGGCGGCAGCGTGTCGCTCAAGGTGATAGCGCCGCTCGTCGGTGCTTCGCCGATGTTGGCCGCGTATAGGAAGACTTCCCCTTCGGCGCCCGGGGCCAGGTTCGTCGGGAGGGAAGTGGCGTCAAGCAGCCAGGCTGCTTTGGCGGGTGCGCCGATCGCCTGGCCGCTTAGCGAGCACCAAGCTCCCAAGAAAACCGCGGCGATGAGCACGAGGCTCTTCTTCTGAACGATCATCGGTTGCTTCCCCCTCCATGCTTCGCAGCTCGCTCGTGCTTGCGATGGCCATGACGGTGCTTGCGATGTTTTGCGACACAGCGGCGCCTGCCTTTCTCGTGCAACTGCCGCTTACCGGGCGGGCAGGCGCTTTTCGCGTTGCCAGGACCAGCGAAGGTCGCCGTGGCGGGCGCCTGGAAGCCCGGCACGGCGCTCGTCGTCGGACGGCATGATTCGCCGCTTTCGCAGAGCGGTGGTGGCGGCTGATTCTGCGCCGAGAGCCCCCCCTGGACGCGGACGTCGTAGACGTCGACCAGCTGGTCTTGGTCCTGGCGGACCAGGTTCGGTGAGGAGGTGGCGACGAAAGCATCGTCTCCGCTCGGCGACGCATCGAGGAGAAAGGAGGCGTGCTCACTCTTGCCGGTGGAAAGCAGGTACAGGCAGCCGCCGTCCTGCGCGTCTTCCGGGCACGAGCCGGTGCCCTGAGCCTCCCACTCATAGGCGTCCTGGCAGCTGAGGAATACGGCGATTGAGGATTTTTCGTTGGGGCAGCCATCCGCGCCGTTCGTGTCGGCGGCGACCAGCGGGTCGGCGGCTTGGAAGAACGCGCGCCTGCCGTCCGCGGAGAGATTGCGCGAGAGCACGAAGGCGGGATCCGCGGGGATTATCGCGGAGAAGTTGATGTTGCCGAATTCAGGCGTCCCGACGGGAGCTTCCACGGTCGGGTTGCAAGAGATGCAACTTGGTCCCGCGTCGCCGATGTGGTAGCGGTAAAGCTCGGGGACGCCTTCGTTGTCGTACGCGCTGAGCTTGCGCTGAGAGCGGAAGAGAACCGTGCTGCCATCGGCTGAGACGCGTGCGGTTTTTTCGATCTGTCCGCTGAGTTCCCCCTTTGGCAGCCAATCGAGTGCATCGCTCATGCTGCCGCTCGCGTCGAGGCGAGCGATGAAGAGCGTCGGCTCGCCCTCTTCTGTCATGTAGAGGCTGCACTGCCCGCTGAACGAGAGGCTCCCTTCCGCCGCTCCCTTGCAATCGCCAGGCTGCGCCCCCGTTGCCAAGACCCCGTTGGCGACGAAGTAGACCTTTTTCGCATCTTCGGACGCCCCGAGTAGCCCCAGCACTTCCGCCCCACCGGAGTCAGCCTCGTCCACACTTAGGTCACTCAGCTGGCCGGTGGTCGTGGTGCTCGGCTCATAGCGATAGAGGTCGTTGCCCGGGTTGACCGGAGTTTCTCCATTCACCGACCAGTACAAGTGCGTGGCGTCCGCCGCCAAGCCCCCCGGATGGCCCGCCCCCCCAATGAATGCGCGTTCGGCGCTGGCGCTTTCCAGGTTGAGATTGATCCGCCCGACCGAGTCGCCGCCCTGGCGTGACCAGTAGACGTGGGAGGCGTCCAAGGCCACGCCGCGGTCGCCCGGCAGATCGCGGTGGTCGAAGTCGAAGAAGATCTCCCTGCTCACAGGATTGCCCCCGATGTCGTAGCGAAAGAGGTAGCTGAATTCCTGCGCGCCATCGATTGTCATATAGAGGTGGGTCGCGTTGACCGCGATCCCCTGCGGAGTGAATTTCTGCGATGCATCTCCTACCGCGATGAATGACCGGTTCACTTCTTCGGCTCCGCCAGCGCCCAATTTCGCTTGGCCGATTGTGCGCGTCGCGTCTTCGTTACCGGCATTAGCCCAATAGAGGTGTTCCGAATCCACTGCGATCCCCTGTGGATTAGTGGCGCCTTCGACGTAGTCCTCTTCGACTTCTTCGGCGCCACCGGCGCCGAGTTTTGCGCGGCCGATCGTGCCCGCTTCCTTGGCCCCATCCGCGGCGTTGGTCCAGTAGATGTATCCTCCTGCGAGAGCCACGTACTGTGGGTTGTCGGCACCCGTGATGAACTGCGGTTCCCGACTGGCACTGCTGCAGTTGAGATCGGCTCGTCCGATCGTGCCTGCGCCGGAGTTGGCCCAGTAAAGGTGGGAGCCGTCTACGGCCACTCCCTTGGCCTTGGCCAAACACAATTCGAGGTCCTTGCCGCTGCCGTCGACGATATTCGCGCGACCCAGGGCCGCGGAGGATGGTTCCGGACCGGTGGTGGCGTCGTTGGTCAGCTTCTCCGAAGAAGTGAAGAGCACGCTCGAACCGTCGGCGGCCGCGCCCATGAAGGCGGCCGGTTGCGTGCCGGCCGCATCGGTGCCGCCTTCTCCTTTACCCAACGTCCTTTGCGTCGCCGAGATGTGCAGCGTGCAGGCTTTTTTTGCCACATCGGTGCATTTGCCTGCCCCATCCAGCGCGCTCTGTGCTCGGCCAGGGTTGACCCGCATATAGAGCTGTCCCGTGCCGGCGGCGGTGAAGATCACTGAGCCCGAGCTGGCGAGCGTGTGCTCGTCGTGGGTGTAGTAACTGGCCGCCGCGCCGCCTCGATGAAGGTTTGAGGAACTGGTGCCCCCGATCCAGTCGTAAGCGCCCGCGAAGGCGCCTTCGGGCGGCGATTCGCCTTCGGTGGAGGCGCTGTTCAGGACACTCGCTAGGCTGAGCTTCCCGCTGGAGCGATCCCAGAAATAGACGTTGGAGGCGCCCGCGACGGCTGCGGGCAGAAGCTTGGTCTTCGATTCGAAGACAACCCTTGATCCGTCCGGGCTCGAACTGGCCAGCCTCGGAGCTTCAAGTCCGCTGCCGTAGGGGACGACTTCCCTCAGCGAACCGCCGGTGCTGGATCGGCTTAGCAAGGCAATGTCCTCTAGTGGACCTACTTTATTATCGGCGGCACTGAAGCTCTGCGAAAAGTCGGGCGACCAGCCCAGCATGGCGACGTTCTGGCCAGCGCTGGGCGGTGGCAGGAGGCCTTGCGTAGACCACGCCCCGCCGCCGCGGGTGGCAAGGTAGAAGGGCAGTTCCTGGGAGCCTTCCGCGCCCGGGATCCCGCTGGTGGCACCGTAGACGATCCCGTTGCCCTCAAGGGACGTGCGCGCCCAGGTGAACCGCCCGCGGGCATCGACGCCGTTCTTCTCCACCGGGCTCGCCTGCTCGTAGGCCCGACAGTCGGGCAAGAGGGCGGAGGGTTCGCCAAGTGGCGCTAGGCCTCCCGTTCGAAACACATCGTCGAGGCAGGGTCCAAAGGCCTGGGACAAGCGATGGGTTGTAAAGACGGCTTCGGTCCCTTCGGCTTTTTCAGGGTTTTTAGCCACGACCCGCAAGTGGTAGGTGGTGCTCGGCGCCAGGCCTTCGATCTGCAGCGGCGCCACCGAGACCGCTCCGGCGCCCGCCGCAATGGCGCCTTCGGGGACCGGCACCTTCGTGCACGAGTTGGATATACAGGGCGAGGTGCCGTACTCGAAGTGGTATCGAGCTTCCTTGCCTTTCGGGTCTATTTCGGCTCGAAGAACAGCCGAGGATGTCGTGACCCCCGAAAAGCTCGTCGAGACAATCACCGGAGGGGCAGCGCTGGCGCTGCCGACAAGAAGAGCAAGGAGAGCCAAGGCAATCGCGCCAGAGCGTCGGGTATCGCGGCCCATTCTCGATGCAGTGCACCGATTCTTTATCCGGCTGCCCTTTGACCCCTGGCGGGAAACACCTAGCCTTCTCATCCTGTTCCCTTTCTCAATACTTGCTTCCCTGCTCAGCTTCATTGCTTCCCCCTGTTACTGTCAAAACCCGCTACCCAAACCGTAGAGGCAGGGTAGCGGGTTACTGCGTACTCAGCCATTGGCCGTTTGCTGGACTATTTATCCGCTTAGTTGACCAATGCGACTTGTTTGAAACTCAGGTCCAGTCCTACTCGACCGACCATTTTTTATTGACGTGCGTACCGTTCAATGTCACATTCGCGCTTGCTTCGATGTAAGACTCGAACGTGCCGAACTTCAGGTGGTCGCCAGCTTCGCCTACCTGGAATAATTTCTGAATCGCTTCGCTGAAGGTAATTAAGTGCGTAAGCGCTTCGTTTCCATTGTCCACTAATGCGACAACCGAGCCTGAAATATTGTTTTTAATCGGCAGTGGACATTCTGCACCTAAGAGTTCAATCGTGGTGAAAAATGTACCAGCCGGACCGTCGGGCTCAAATAAAAGGTATAACTCGGTTTCGTGTAACTTGGGTAAAATGATCGCCGTGGCCAAGATCTTTCCGTTTTCCTGGCCAGTGCTATGGGTTGTACACGGTAGTGGTTCCGTGTCCGCTAGATTGTTAGCCGTACATTCTAAGAACAGAACCTTGCCTAACGCTTCGTTTTCTTTCAGGACTTTACCTTCCTGGACATCGCCTTTCTGGCATAAGATGGTCAGGTTCCTGCCCGGCACCTTTAGCTTGCCGGCTCCCTCTTGTTCGCCGGTGAATGTTACGCCCACGGATAAGGCTAAGGAGCCTTCAACCTTGAAGTTGCCGGCCGTGCCGCCATTGCTTAAGTTTTCCGCAAGGGCATAAGCGGCAAAGACCATCAGCCCGAGGGCGGCGACAATAGCCGCGCTAAGAGGCCTGCGTCCAATCTTGCTTCGCATCATCATTCCTTTTCGTTGAGTTACGGTTAGAATGGGCAGTCGTTGCCCATGTATTTTCAGGCTCGCAGGTCTACCGGGCACCGGTCAAGAAATCAGCGGAAGCGTTTTCTATCTTCAGCCGGGCTCGGTCATGGTTGCTGCGCTCCCCAGGCACTTCTGATGCCGGTCGGGACATCGGGCGTAATGGTTTCGAACTCGCCGAGTTATCGCGAACCCGCATTAGCGCACCAACGGGCGGCATAGTGCCGTCCGTTGGTGCGGTTATTGCGCCTGGCCGGGCCGGCCAGGTTTTGACGCCTGCTTGCTAGGGTTCGGCTGCCTTCACAGCCCAGGTCCCGAACCCACGAGCGGTTCCGCCCGGACCACCTGAGTAATTAAGTCGGATAATTGCGCCGGTCAGTCCTGCGCCTGGTTCTTCGAGTAGATACGGAACGTCGATTTCCGTGAATGTCGCGTTTGTGATTTCGCCTTCGGTGTAGTAGACGCACAGATTGCCCGTCGTAGGTTTGGGGTTGACCGCATTACCCTGACAGAACGCTTTGAATTCCTGTTCGGCCTGCGTCCCTGCAGAAGCGGGCGGCTGGAAGTGGACTTCTTCTTCTCCCAGACGCGCTTCCAGTTTGATCGGAAACGAGATCGCTGCGATGATATTTGAGCCATTAGCTTCCGTCGCGTTGAACGACCAGGCTCCCGTCTCGACAGCTCCTGGGGGTAGCGTATTGTTGGGTGTCCAAGGTTCACCGGGAGCTCCCGGTTCCCCACTGCAGACTTCGACACCCGAGGTGACGCCTTCTTTGGTGACTTCGGCGCCGCTCCGTTCTTCGCACTTGCCTTCTTCGGCTGCAATCGGTGAGACCACGACTGACTTGCCGCTCTGACCCGCGGCTCCTTGTGCTCCGATATCCCCTTTAGCGCCCGCCGGGCCCTGCGGGCCAGATGGGCCCTGGGGTCCCTGTTTTCCGCGTGGACCACGCGGACCCTTGGCGGCTGTCTTTCCTCTCGCGTGATTGTTCGACGCGGCGTAAGCGCCGCCTATTCCCGCGAAGACCAGGGCGATCACCGAAAGGATAATTGCTCCTGTGTTGAAGTGTTCACGTATGCGCAAGTACATCGAACTCCCCCTCCTCTTGCCTGTTTTCATCCGACTCGGCCGACCGACCTATTGCCTCAAACGCTCAAGTGGTCGACAGCCGCGCCGAATCTGGTTGCTCCTAGCCCGGTTATTGGCAGCAGATTCTCAATGTCCCTGCACGCTATCCACACCAAACCCAATAGGACCTCTCGCCGAAATGAGCTATGTATTGCATTCCTTTTCGTAATGTTGCTGTGCAGGCATGGCTTTACTCGTACCGCAGCAAGTTCTCATATGTACCCTAATTCGTCAAGGGGCCCTTCCGTGCGCAGGTAACACTTCCGGACAACGCTTTAACGCTCAGGTCCATGAGTGGGACGGGAGCGTCTCGACGGTTCCGGCTCTGGTTGCCGGTGCCAGGATCAAATAGGCAAGGGTTGCCGGCAGGCGGGGAAGCCGCTGCCGCGCCTTCCCAGTCATGACACAGTGATGCAAGACAGCCCAGACGGCACCAGCCGACGCCTCGGCCGCGACTTGGCCGAGACCTTGCCCGGGCGGCGCGCTGGCGCAGAGGCGTTCAGCGATCGCCACCATCATTCCTGCCCGGCAGCGCACCCCGGACGGACCCGTCATGAAAGCCTCCGAGAGAGCAACTGCGTACAACACCGGATCTGTGGCCAGTTTGCCGCAGAGGGCCTCCAATGTCAGATAGACGTCACCGGCCCAATCATCTCCTTCCGCCTGACCAGCGGCGTGTTCAAGGGCAGCTGATACGCGGAATTCGAGAGCTGCAAGGAAACAATCCTCCGCGTTGTCGAAATGGGTTTCAAAGCTACGGAGCGATACCCCAGCCGCGTCGCGAATGCGGGGAACCGTCAGCTGATAGTAGCTTTTGCTCGCGGCCAGCTTGGCGACGGCAGCGAGGATGATGGGGCGATCGTCCTCGATCGGACGACCGTTGCGCTGGAGCGTTGGCGAAAACCTCGGCGGGACAGCCGAGTCCAAGGGCGTTCTCCGGAGATCGAGCTTTTCGATTTCGACCGTTGCCTCGCCTTGGAAGGACATCACCCAGTCCACCAGCTCGTCCACCATGCCAGGCAGCTCCCGCTCACGGCCGGCGATGAGCCGAGTGCGGACCACGCCGCACACGCCGGACACGACCCCTTTGACGAGCAGGGGCGGCAACTTAAATTCGCCAGGGGCCCCGATGAAGCTCTCTATAAGCATCGCCTCGAATAGAGTTTCGGCGGCGCGTATCCGCTCGACCGCCGCGGCCCCGGCGCCAGAGGCCTCGATGAGCGCCAGGCGTGCTGGGCATGGTTTCCGCACAACGGCATGGACGAAGGCGCCGATCGCCCCATGGAGGCGGTCTCGCCAATCGGCTTCGGTGCCCAATGAGGCCTCGATCCGGGTCGCGGCGCGTCGCACGATCAATTCGAAGGTACGGAGAAAGCACTCCTCCTTTCCTTCGAAGTGCTCGTAGAAGGCCCGGGTCGAGACTCCGGCCAAGCGCGCGACCTTGCGCACGGTGACCGCTTGATAGCCGTCCTCGCCGACAACCTTGATCATCGCCGTGTAGAGCCGCCAGCGCTGATGTTCCGCGACTTCGGCGGCGGATCTGCCGGGGCCGGGACTGAGCTTGCCGAAGAGCGCTTGCGGTGTCTCGGGCCCCTCCGTTGAGACCCTTGACGCCTCCCGCGTCACCCTCATGACCGCGCTCCTCCGAGCCATTGCTGCAAAGCCCGCATCCTCCTTCGGAGCCCCCGCGATATGCAGAAGTTCTCCGCTAGTACCTGAAAGTACTCAATTGGTACCAGATTGTGCTCCGGCTTTCAACTTTTTCGGAGCGGAGGGCGGACGGCTGCCGCCGAAGTTGCTGTGCAATGGCGTCGGCCGGATCTACAGCCAATCTGCCAAGGCCGGCTCGGCACCCTGCACCGAGCCGGCCTTGGCGCTATCTAGACGTCTTGCTAAAAGGGCATCACACGTGACCTGCCCAGGTTTTTTTGGATTCGAGTTCCAGCCACTCGCTACCTAAGAGCGTCATCGCATTTTTACCGAATGCCAGTGAGTTTTTGTGACCTTCTAAGTCGAGTGCCGTCCCCTGCACCTGTTCAATTAAGTGTTTAGTCTTGTCGACTAACGGTTCTTTGGTGCAATCCTTCACTATTAAGTGGCCTTTGATTTCCACTCTTTCGCCGAACGCACATTCGGGTCCGAACTGCAGCACCGTGAACGTTAATGTAGCGCTATCGGGCGAAAATAAGAAGTAGGCTTCTTTTTCGTGTAAGTACTGTTCTATCTTAATCTTCTCAATCACTGGTTCTTTCGGCGAGCAGGCTACCTGTTTGACTCCTTTGACGAACGCTAAGCAGTCGCCTTTGAGTTCGAGTTCGGCTAAGCCCGTTCCATCCGCGAACAGTAAGCCGTCTTGGAAGACCAGTTCGTTGCATAAGAATTCGAGTGTTCCTCCGATGACTGGTGCAACCGAATCGAGTGTCCAATGTTCGGAGTCTTTGACACCGATGACTTTTAAGGTCGTCGTCGTCGTTACGCCCGACTCTAACCATGTCGCCGCCTGAGCGCTGACGGCCGCCACGGCCATCAGGCTAAGCGCCGCCACGAGGCAAACACTGAGCGCTTTCAGTTCAAACTTCCTATGTCTCATCTGCATTCCTCTCACTATTAGCTACTTAGCTATGGTCCTATACGAGTGATTACGAGCGGGTATCAGCAATACCTAGCCGCCAGGCCCGTGACTGAAGAGGCCGCCGGGGATTGTCCCGGCGGCCTCCGCCCTACCACCATCGAACCTCTTACGGGTTTTCTTCGTTGTTTTTCCGCACCGCGAGCGCTGACGCCACGCTGATCGTGTTTTTGAGAATCGCGGTGTTTTCTCCCGCGGCGGCCGGGACGCCGACCGAGGCATCGATGATCGGATCGAGGATGAACGAGAACAGGCCTCCGCATCCACTTGCCCCCGGCGCCGACCAGGCGTTGTCGACGAGGACATTTTTCCTCAGCACGAGAATCCGACCTTCCTCCAGCAGTTCGCCTTCTCCGCCGCTGCCGGTGATCGGTTTGTTCGGGGCCGGTGGGCTGGTCGTGCCGTCGGTCAGGTTCCAGGTGATCGGCGAGCTGCTCGAGCCGACGTAGCAGGATTCGCCCAGGAACGGGTTTTCGAGGTGGATCTTGATCGGCATCTTCAGCGCGATCCCTTCTTCTTCGCCCAGGTGGCTTTCGCTGATCCGAATCTCGCTTGCCGGCCTGGCCAGCTCAAGGGTCGAGTTGACGCCGGTCAGGCCGTTTTCGAAGGTCACTTCGCAGCTGACGCGCAGCAGGAAGTTGCTGATTTCTTTGCAATTGACCAGCCCGGCCAGCCCGCCCGGCACCGGCTGCGGTGCTTTGGAGAGGGTCACTCCGTTGGTGGCCGCGATGAATGTGGAGAAGTTTTCTTCATCCGCGGGTCCATAGGCGCCCTGCAGGGTGGCCGCGTTTACGATCGGAACTGTCTTTTTGCCGAGGGTCACTTCGCCGCCTTCGGTCACCGAGTAGATGCATTTCCTCGCTTCGGCGTTGTTGAAGGGGCACTGGGAGGACGGGGCGTATTTACCGGTCAGTTTCGCCGCTGCCGTCCCGGCCAGGGCCAGGGAAGCGACGGCTGCGATGAGCAACGCCATCCATGCCAGTCTCGTTCGTATTGGTCGTTTCATCTTTCTCTCCTTTGTTGCTTTCTTGATTGGGGAGGAAGCTTTCCGCGCTAGCCCCGTGCGTAGAGAGCGGGCAGGAGCCCGACGTTGCCTGAGATCTGCAGCACTTCTCGGCGCAGGGCGCGGGGATCGAATCCGGCCTGGGGCGAGAGGCGCCTAGGCAGGGCATAGAGAGCGAACATGTAGGTTTCACTGGAGCCGGCGGGACAG
>JAJKHV010000105.1 GCA_021154855.1 Solirubrobacterales bacterium | reverse complement strand
TCGGGGCCGTGCCCACCTCCTGGAAGCCGCGCCAGTAGGCGGTGACGTTGCCGGCGTTGCCGACCGGGATCGCGAGCGCCCCGGGCATCTCCCCCAGCTCCTCGATCACCTCGAAAGCGGCTGTCTTCTGCCCTTCGATCCGGTGCGGGTTGACCGAGTTGACCAGCTCGATCGGGTGCTTGTCGGCCAGGTCACGGACGATCCTCAGGGCATCGTCGAAGTTTCCCTGCAGGCCGACGACGCGGGCGCCGTGCATCAGCGCCTGGGCGAGCTTGCCGATCGCGATCTTGCCCTCTGGGACGATCACCGCGCCACGCAAGCCCGCACGGGCGGCGTAGGCGGCGGCGCTCGCCGCCGTGTTTCCGGTCGAGGCGCAGATCACCGCCTCCGCGCCCCTGCCCTTCGCCCGCGAGACAGCGACCGTCATCCCGCGGTCCTTGAAGCTGCCGGTCGGATTCGCCCCCTCGAACTTGAGGTATGCACGAACACCGAGACGCTCGGAGAGCCGCGGCGCCTGGACCAGCGGCGTCGAGCCCTCGTTGAGAGTCACCACCGGGTCGCCCGGCTCCAGCGCGAGGCGCTCCCGGTAGCGCTCGATCAGGGGAGCAGGGCTCAAATGAACTCCTCTTCGATCACCCGGATCGAGCGCGGCGGCGAGCGCAGGACATCGAGCCGGTCGATCGCCTCCAGCGCCGCGGCGAAGCGGGACTCGAGGCACTCGTGGACGACCATCACCAACCGCGCGTCCTCGTCGACCCCGCGCTGGACGACGCTCTTGACCGAGACGTCTTCGTCGCCGAGAACCTGGGCGATCTGGGCCAGCACACCCGGCCGATCGGCGACCGCCAAGTGCAGGTAGAAGGAGGAAGCGACGTCGGTGACGATCGGCAGCTTCTCGCGGGTCTCGTGCACCGGCGCATCGCCGCTGAGGATCGAGACGACGTCGCCAAGCACGGCCGAGGCGGTCTGCAGGCCGCCGGCTCCCGGACCCGACAGCGTCACCTCGGTGATATCCGGCGCCTCGACCATGACCGCATTGAAGGGGCCCTCGACCGGCGAAAGCGGGTGGCCGCCATAGAGAAAGCAGGGGAAGACGCGGACGCTGACGCCGCCCTCCCGGCGCTCGGCGACGCCAAGCAACTTCAGCGAGAGGCCGAGCTCCTTGGCGTAGGCGAGGTCGCCGGGCTCGATCCGCTCGATCCCCTCGTAGAAGACCTCGTCCAAGGTGACCGGCGTGTGGAAGGCGAGCCGGGCGAGAATCGCCATCTTGGCCGCCGCGTCAGCGCCGCTGACGTCCGCGGTCGGGTCCGCCTCTGCGTAGCCGAGCTGTTGGGCGCGGGCCAGGACCTCGTCATAAGGAGCGCCGCTCGAGGCCATCTCCGTGAGGATGAAGTTGGTCGTCCCGTTGACGATGCCGAAGACCTTGGCGATCTCGGTCACTCCGAAGCTCTCCTGGATCACCCTCACAATCGGGATCACCCCCGCAACCGCCGCCTCGAAGCGCAACTGCACGCCGGCCTCCCGGGCGACGTCGAAGAGCTCCTCGCCGTGCTGAGCGAGGAGCTGCTTGTTGGCGGTCACGACTGGCCGTTTGGCGCGCAACGCGTCCAGCACGTACCGCCGGGCCGGGTCCGTGCCACCGATCAGCTCGACGATCAGGTCGGAGCGCTCGAGGATGGCGCTGAAGTCCCCGTCCTCACGGGTCAGAACGCCGGAGATCTCGGGACGGCGGCCGGTCGCGGCCTCGACCGCGTCGGCGCGTGCCTCGACCATCTCGGCGAAGGCGCCACCGACCGTGCCGCGACCGAGCAGCCCAATGCGGACGACTTTAGAAGGATCCTCAGACATCCCTGGCGGTCAGATCCTCGTAGGTCTCGCGGCGCACGACGACACGGGCATCGCCGTCGCGGCAGAAGAGCACCGGCGGCCGCGGCACGCCGTTGTAGTTGCTGGCCATCGCGTAGCCGTAGGCGCCGGTCGCCGGGGTGACCAAGACGTCGCCGACCGCCGGGGAGGCGAGCATCGCGTCGCGGACGATGATGTCACCGGACTCGCAATGCATGCCGGCGATCGTGGCCGGGCTGCCAGCGGATTCGGCTGCCCGGTCGGCGATCAGCGCTTCGTAGCGGGAGCCGTAGAGCATCGGCCGCAGGTTGTCCGACATGCCACCGTCGACCGCGACATAGGTACGGATGCTGGGAATCTCCTTGACGGTTCCGACCCGGTAGGCGGTGACGCCGGCGTTGCCGACCAGTGAGCGCCCAGGCTCGACCAGCACGCGCACGTCCTCGCCAAAGACCTCGGCGACGCCGCGCAGCTTGACCTCGGCATAGGCCTCGACCGAGGGCGGCTCGTCCTCGGCGGTGTAGGCGATGCCAAGCCCGCCGCCGACGTTGACGATCCGGCACCACCCGCCGGCAAGCTCGCCGAGCGCGCGAATCGCCAGCGTGTAGGGCTCCAGCTCGAAGATCTGCGAGCCGATGTGAGCGTGCAGGCCGGTCAGGTTGAGAAGGTCGGAGGCGAGCACCCGCTCGATCGCCTTCGCCGCGAGACCGTCCTCGAGCCCGAAGCCGAACTTCGAGTCGAGCTGGCCGGTCTGCACGTAAGTGTGCGTGGAGGGCTTGATCCCGGGGGTAACGCGAATCAGCACGTCCTGCGGTGCCTCGAGCAGGCGCTCGCAGCGCTCGATCTCGTCGAAGGAATCGAGGATCAGGTGGCCGACGCCCGAGCGAGCGGCGAAGAGGATCTCCTCGTCGCTCTTGTTGTTGCCGTGCATATGGATACGGGCGGGGTCGAAGCCGGCCTGCAACGCCATGTGCAACTCGCCGCCCGAGGCGACATCAACCGAGAGCCCCTCCTCGGCGAAGAGCCGATAGGCAGCGGTGCAGGGGAGCGACTTGCTGGCGAAGAGAACCTCGTAGCCGCCCCTGCTGGACTCGAAGGCGCTGCGGTAGGCGCGGGCCCTGGCCCGCATGTCCGCTTCGGCGTAGATGTAGGCGGGGGTGCCGAACTCCTCGGCCAGCTCGACCACGTCGCAGCCGGCAATCTCGAGATGGCCGCGCTCGTTGACGCGGCTCCCCCCCGGATAGACCGGGGAGCCGGCAATCGGATCCGCCACCGCGCCCGCCTGTCCGTGCTCCGCCATAGGCGGGCATTGTGACGGTTAGGACGACGGCGGCGGCTGGTCGTGTCGCCGAGCGCGCGTCAGCGTTTGCCGGGGAGCAGGCCGCCGACCGTTTCGGTGACTTTGTCGACCGTTTCGCCGACCGTCGATTCGGGGCCGGCGGCTCCGCTGACGACTTCTTCGGTGACTTTGGTCACCCCAGCGTCGCCGAGCGTCCCGCCCAGGGCTTGGTCTGCCCCCGAAACCGTGTCGTTGACGGCGCCGCTCACAGCACCGGAAGTGGATTGGCCGCCCCCACCTGATCCGCCGGTCCCCGGCAAGGACACCGGGCCGCCAGAGCCGGCACCGCCGCCGGACCTCGGCGATGTCGATTGATTGGGCGAACCGGCAGCTCCGCCGCCGCTCCCCGGGTTCGAGGCCGGGACATCACCGGCCGGCGAACCAGCCGCCGGCGACGGCGAGGAGCCAGTCGTCGCGGCGCCGACCTGCTGCCTGCCCTCCCCGGCGGGGCCGCCACGGCGCCGGCCATTGGCGTTGGCAGCCGAGCTCGGGGTCCCCCCGGCGGCCGCTCCGGCGCCCACGGCTGTCGGGGAGGCGGTATTGGTTGGAGCCGCCGGGCGCCCACTCGACACGGCAGAGCTGTCGCTACCGCCGCCGATGCCGGCCAGCGGCCAGTCCTTGATGGCCTGCAGAGATACAAGCAGGACGAAGGCGACGACAGCCGCTGCGATCAGGGCTGTGCCTGATACGGCGCCGGCAAGATAGGTATGAGCTTGGCGAACCATCGACGTGACTCCCTCTCGGTCCTACCCAGAGTGCCACGACGAAACCATTCGGACATACCAAATAATTGGATTTCCGAAGAATTTCGAGTAGTCAGGCGAGGCGAGCTACAGGTATGCCATCGGATCGGTCACTTCACCGTTTATCCGGACCTCGAAGTGCAGGTGGGGACCGAAGCAGTAACCGGTGCAGTCGCTGTAGCCGATGATCTGGCCTTGCGAGACCTGCTGTCCGGCGGTGACGGCGAAGGTCTCCTGGTGGGCGTAACAGGTGGATAGACCACCGCCGTGGTCGATGCAGGTGTAGTTGCCGTAGCCGCCACTGCTTGCCTCGGGCTCGGTGAAGATCACGGTCCCGGACGCCGCCGCCCGGATCGGTGTGCCGCTTGGCACCGCGATGTCGATCCCGGGGTGGTACTCGTAGGAGCCGTTGATCGTGCGCGATCCAAAACCGGAGACAACCGGACCGCTGACCGGCCAGATCAGGCCGCTGCCGTTGCCGCCCTGGATCGGTCCCGCCGGCAATGGCATCGATCCGGTGCCCGCCAGCTGCGCCGCGATCTTGCCCTGAATCGCCGCCACTGAGCCATCCAGCTCCTCCTCGTGCTTGCGAATCTCGCTCAGCGCCGCGAGCCGCTCGCTGCGAGCGGAGACCAGCGCCGACTGACGCTGCTGCACGGCGGCGCGGGCGCCGGCCAGCGCCTGCTCTTCGGCGGCGATCGCGTTGCGGGCCGTCTCGATCGTGTTCTTGGCCGTGCGCAGGCGGCTCACGGTGCGCTTCACCTGGTTACGGAGGTCGCGCACGCGGCCGACCACCGCTTCGTCCATGCCGTGGATCCGATTGAGGTATTCGGTGCGATCGATCAGATCGTCGTAGCCGTTGGCCCCGATGAGGACGCTCAGCACGTCGGGTGTGCCGGTCTCATAGATCGCGACGAGGCGATCGCGAAGTGCGATCAGCGCACTTTTGAGGTGCGCCCTCATCACCGCCAGGCGTTTCTTGGCGACGTCGAGCTGGGCTTCAGCCCGATTGAGTTCCGTCTGCTTTGCGTCGAGGCGAACCCGAACGGCCGCCTCGTGGTCGCGCAGCGCCGCCACCTCGCTCGTCAGGCGATCGATCTTCTCGCCGAAGCTGGAGATCGTCGTGGTCAGCACGCCCTTGCGCTCGCGCAGCTTGGAAAGCTTCGCTTCCTTGGCGTTCAGCTTCGATTCGAGGTCCTGGGCAGGCGCTGCACTGCTGGCCGCGAGCAGCATGATCAGCGCCGCCGCAGCGGCCAGCAGAGCCGCCGAGGGAAGGCGAGTCTTGAGCATCGTGGGGCGAGGCTAGCCGAGTCGAGACAGCGCCAGTTGCAGGACATTCACCGTGCAATCGGGCTTGCGATCACTCCCGGCCGGAGGCGTTCTCGACGTGAAGCAACCGGTCGGGAGCCTGCTCCTCCATCTGCAGCGTGGTGTGATCGATGTCGAAGCGCTCGTGGAGGAGCAGCTCGATCCGACGCCGAACCAGGTCGCGATCGCACTCGCCCGCGACCACCACGTGGGCGGCGAGCGCGCCAAAGCCGGAGGTCACGGTCCAGATGTGCAAATCGTGCACCGAGCGCACTCCCTCCTCTTCGCAGATCGCTGCCCCGGCCGCATCGACGTCGACGCCGCTCGGCGCCGCCTCCATCAGCACCCCGACCGGCTCCGCGATCAGGCGCCAAGAGGAGGCCACTATCAAGGCCGCAATCACGAGGCTGACGATCGGATCGATGATCGAGGAGCCGCCGGCGAGGACGAAGGCGCCGGCAAGCACGACGCCGATCGAGCCGAGCGCGTCAGCGGCGCTATGTCGCAGCACTCCCTCGAGGTTGACGTCCTCGCGCTCGCCCCGGGCCAGAACGAAGGTCGCCGCGATGTTGCCGAACAGCCCCAGCAGGCCGAGCCCGAGCACCCCGAGGCCGTCGATCGACGGCGGATCCCCGAGCCGGCCGATAGCGGCGAAGGCGATTGCGATCGCGACGAGGACGAGGAGCAACCCGTTGGTCAGCGCCGCAAGGATCTCCGAGCGCTGGTAGCCAAAGGTCATCCGGCCTGCCGCGGGACGGAGCGCAAGCGTGGCGGCAAAGAGTGCCAATCCAATCGAGCCGACGTCGGAGAGCAGGTGCCCAGCGTCTGCGAGTACCGCCAGCGACCCGGTGAGCAAACCTCCAACGGCCTCGGCAACAAGCATCGCAGCATTGATCCCCAAAGCGATCCACATCCGCCGCCGACTATCGCCGCGGCGCGCTTCCAGCCCGTGCGAATGAGAGTGCACGCCCCGAGCTTAGGACCTATCCCGGTAGGGGTGAAACGTCTTGTACTTTTTCGGCGCGCGCATCGGGCGCAAGCCCAATCCGATCCACCGAAAAAGCTAAGTGAAACCCCTACCGGGATAGATCCCTACGCCGCGACCGGCTCCTTCTCCACCGGCTTCGCTGCAATCGCCTGCTCGGCCACTTCGGCCGCGTAGCCAAGCCGCTCGGCGTATTCGCGCGCCTGCATCCGCGAGATAACCATGCGCTGAATCTCCGCCGTGCCCTCGAAGAGCTGGTAGATCTTGGCGTCGCGGAACCACTTCTCCAGTGGGCAGTCCTTGCTCCAGGCGTACGGTCCGACGAGGTCCATCAGGATCGTCGTCGCCCACATCGTCACGTCGCCGCCCTTGAGCTTCGACATCGAGCCCTGACCGCCGCGCATCGGCATTCCGTTGCGGCCCATCCAAGCGGCGCGCTGGACAAGCAGGCGCGCGGCCTCGATCTCGGTGGCGACGTCGGCCAGGGTCTGCTGGATGCGCTGCTCCTGCAAGATCGGTTTGCCGCCCTCGGTTTGGCCGTCGAGGTACTCGAGCGTCCACTCATAGGCGGCCTGGGCGATACCGAGCGCCGAAGCGCCGACCAGGGGTCGGGTGATCTCGAAGGTCGCCAGCGCGTCGGCTCCGCCGCGCGACTTCTGACCAGAGCGGCCACGCTCGAGCTTCTTTTCCAGCTTCTCCTCGCCGCCGAGCAGGTTCTCGACCGGGATGCGGCAGTCGTCGAGGACGATCTCGGCCGTGTGGGAGGCACGGATCCCCAGCTTGGACTCCTTCTTGCCCTGGCTCAGGCCGGGTGTGTCCTTGCCGACGACGAACGAGGCCTGGCCGCGAGTGCCGAGACTCGGATCGACGGTGGCGACGACGACGTGCACGTCGGCGATTCCGCCGTTGGTGATGAAGACCTTGGTCCCGTTGAGGATCCACTCGTCGCCATCGCGCTTGGCCGTCGTCTTGAGGCTCTTCACGTCCGAGCCGGCCTGCGGCTCGGTAACCGCGTAGGCGCCGAGCTTGATCTCATCGCCGACCCCAAAGCACTCCGGGACCCAGCGGCCGATCTGCTCGGGGGTTCCCGAGGAGGCAATTCCCGCCGCGGCAAGACCGGAGCCGGAGACTGCCAGGGCGATCCCGGCGCAGCCCCAGTGAAACTCTTCCGCCGAGATCACCTGCATCTGGCCCTCGGAGTCGCCAGCGGAGCGCTGGATGGCCTCGAGGCCGCCGAACCCTTGCTTACGGGCCTCCTTGATCACGTCCCAAGGAATGCTCTCCTCTTCGTCGTGCTTGCGGGCCGCTGGCCTGATCACCTCGCGGGCGAAGGTCCGGCAGCGCTCCTTGAACTCCTGCTGCTCCTCGTTCAGTGCGAAATCCATTCGATCCCCTCTTAGCTGTAACGGTGGCCTGCCGTTGATTGACTGGTCAGTCAACCAGTATCAGACTAGCTGACCAGCCAGCCATGTCTCGCCTGTAGCTTTCCGGTCGTGGCCCGCAAGCAGCCCATCAACGCCGAGATCCCCGCGTCGGAGCCGGTGGACGGCTCGCCGAAAGCCGAGGCCAAAGCGGCGGCGCCCAAACCAAAAGGGCAGACAAAGGCCAAACCGGTGGCGCCTAAGACCGCCAAGCGGAAGCGTAAATCGATGCCGGGGGCGCTCAAGGCAATAGCCGGCCTGGTCGTCGTTGCCGTTGTCTTCCTCGTCGCTGCGGTCTTGGGGGGTGGCGACTCGAACCAGAATTCCGGCAAACCGGCACCGGTATCGGCGCCGCCGCCAGAGGTGAGCGAAGAGAAGCAGACCCCGACCGCAGCGGCGGCCGAAGAACTGGGCTATCCGTCTTTCGCGACCAACAACACGACGCGCGTCGGCGGATCAGATCCGGCCTCGACAGCTGCCGGAGTGGCATTGGCCGTCTTTCCCTCCGCAACCGCAGCGCAACGGCCGGCAGCGGTGACGATCGTCGACGAAGGGGAATGGCAGGGAGCGATTGCCGCTGCGGTCCTGATGGCGGCGCCGGTTCAGGCGCCGCTGCTGGTCTCCGCCGACGATGACCTGCCGGATGCCACATCACAAGCCTTGGCAGCCTTGGACCCCCGCGGTGACAGCAGCACGAAAGGAGTCCAAGCGTTCTCGATCGGCAGCGCCCCGGCGCCGGAAGGGCTGAAGACGACGCCGGTCAAAGGCTCAGACGCCGCGACTCTCGCGGCGGCAATCGCGACCCTGCGGGACGAACTGCTCGATGGCCCTCCAGATCACATCGTTCTCGCCTCCGAAGACGAGCCGGGCCTCGCCATGCCGGCGGCGGCGTGGGCGGCGCGGTCGGGCGACCCAGTCCTCTTCAGCGGCGCCAAGAAGCTTCCGGCGGCAACGCTCAAAGCGCTGAAGCGCCATCCGAAAGTGCCCGTCTACGTCCTCGGCCCATCCTCGGCGATCTCATCCGATGTGGTCCGGGAAGCAGCAAAGGTCGACAAGAAGGTGCGGCGCGTATCCGGCGAGGAAGCGGTCGAAAACGCGATCGCCCTCGCTCGCTACAGCAGCGGCGACTTCGGCTGGAACGTCAACGACCCCGGTCACGGCTTTGTGGTTGCCCGCAGTGACTCGCCACTGGACGCCGCGGTCGCGGCGCCGCTCTCGGCCTCGGGCACGTGGGGGCCGCTGCTGCTCAGCGACGACGCCGATACGCTGCCCAAGGCGCTGCGCGAATACCTGCTCGACGTCAAGCCGGGCTACACGACCGACCCGACGCGCGCCTTCTACAACCATGTTTGGGTAATCGGAGACCAGGAGGCCATCGACGTGAATCAGCAAGCGGAGATCGACCAGCTCGCCGAACTGGCGAAGATCGGGGGCGAATCGTGAGCGAGGCGGAGAGCCCCGAGCTGCTCGGCGATGCCCACCAGGTCAGCCCGGAGGACATCCGCGTCTTGGCGGGTGCCTCCACCCCCCACTTCGCGCTGCAGGTCCGCAACCGAATTCGCCGGCTGATCGAGCCACTTGCCGCTGACCATCCGGCCCGAGTCGAAGGTGAGCGCAAGATCATCGAGCTGGAAGACTTGGCCGAGCACAGTGGCGATCCGCGCGGAACGATGGGCATCGGCAAGCACTGATGAAGTCGCTCGCGCCTGGGGTCTGGCGCCTCAAGGAGCTTCCATCACCCTCGATCAACGTCTACTTGGCAGAGGACGTGCTGATCGACGCCGGCCGGCGCTGGGACCGGCGCCGCATCTTCGCCGAGCTGGAGGGCCTCGATATCTCGATGCTTGCCCTGACCCACGCTCATCCCGACCACCAGGGCGTCGCCAAGGACGTCTGCGAAGCGCGCGCAATCCCGCTTGCCTGTCACGCCGATGACGTCGAAGCGACGGAAGGGCGGCGGCAGATGCAGGAGGCCGCGCCAGACAACCCTGTCAACCGACTGATCAAGAGCATCTGGCAGGGGCCGCCGTACGAGGTCGAGCGCGTCCTACGGGAGGGAGACGAGGTGGCGGGATTTCGGGTGATCCACGCGCCGGGGCACTCCCGCGGCGAGGTCATCTTTTTCCGGGAAAAAGACCGCGTGGCGATCTGCGGCGATGTGATCCGCAATATGAGCTACGCGACAGGGCGGCCGATGCTCGCCGAGCCACCACGGATCTTCACCTATGACCCTGCTGAGAACCGTCGCTCGATCCGCAGGCTCGCCGAGCTGAATCCGGCTCTGATCCTGCCCGGTCACGGTCCGGCCGTGAGAGATATGGCTGCCTTCGAGCGTTTCGTCGGCTCTCTGGCTGGGTAGCGCCCAAAGGCTCCGAACACCGAAAGCCAGATCTCGAGAAGGGAGTCTCGATGAGGAAGCTGACAGACAGACGGCCTTCGCCGGCGATGATCGTGGCGATCGTCGCCCTGGTCATTGCCCTGGCCGGGACCGCCTACGCGGCCCAGACGATCAACGGCGGGGCGATCAAGAAGCAGACGATCGGCGCCGGCAAGATCAAGCACAAGACGCTCACCGGCTACCAGATCAACACCAACAAGCTTGGCGTTGTGCCGGCGGCACAGCGCGCGTCCCATACCTACTGGGCCGTTGTCAACAACCCGGCCGGCGCCGGAAGCGCAGCGCTCGCCCGGGCCAGCGATGCGACGATCACCGCAGCCGAGGGCGGTGGAGCGGTCACGGTCACATTGCCGATCAACATCAGCGGCTGCGCCAACGTCGCGGGTCGCGACAACGCCGGAACTTCGGTGCCGGGGCCAGGCTATGCCCAGACCAATACCTCGCCGGCGAATCCCAACGCGATCGAGGTGCGCACCCGCGACGAAAAAGGAGCTGACGCGGATGCCGATTTCCACCTGATCGTCGTCTGCCCATAGCGGGCGATACGCCGGGCCGGGGTCTCTACCGCCACCAGAGGGGCCGGGCCGTCTCGCGAACGGCTAGTCTGGATCGCGTGAGCGAGATCGAGCACGGCTTCAAGGAGGGCGACGAGGTCTGGGTCGAGGATGGCGACGGCAAGCACCATCCCGGCATCTTCGTCGCCGACAACGAGAGCTCCGGCTGGTTTGGCGGAGGTCCCAGCGCCTACGTCGTGCATCCAGAGGCAGAGCAGGCCGAGGTCGTCTCGACCTTTCGCATCACCCCGCGCGACGAGTAGTTCAACGGGGTAGCGATGCGGCGGGGCCGAAGGCGTCGATGATCCGGTTTTGGAACTCGGAGAGCTCTTCGGGAGAGATGAAGTAAGTGGGCGGCGTGAGGAAGAGACCGTCAGCGCGCTCGGCGGTCGCCTCCACCCGGCCCCTGACCTTGTCGAGTGGGCCGGCGGCGCAGTAGGTCTCGACCATCTCGTCGCTGATCGCAGCGGGCACCGCGGTCAGATCACCGCGGCGGAAGGCGTCACCCGCGGCAGCGGCGTTGTCGCCGAAACCATGCAGCTCCCAGAGCGGCATGTAGGTCTTGACGGTGGCGTAGAAGGAGATCGTGCGCCGGGCCATCTCGATCGCGCGCGCCTCGTCGTCGTCTATGGCGCAGCAGACGGTGGGCAGGTAGTCGAAGTCCTTGCGCTCGCGGCCGGAGCGGCTGAGGCCCGTTTCGAAGGCATCGACGACGACCTCGTCGATCCAGCGCAGGCTCTGGATCGGATGGCCGATCAGCCCGTCGGCGACGTCGCCGGCCATCCGGCACATCCCGCTCTGGATGCCCGCGGTGTAGATCGGCACCGACTCGCGCACCGCGGGATGCGGCCGGATCCAGCCCTTGATGTCGATGTCGTAATAGGAGCCCTCGTAGCGAATCGGCTCCCCGGCGCCGGCATGCTGCATGATCAAGCGCGTTGCCTCGATCGCCTCGCGCAGATGCGGCGCCGGCTTGCCGTAGTCGGCGTTGTGCCAAGTCTCGTTGAGGCGCTTGACGCCGGCGCCCATGCCGAGGCGAAAGCGACCGCCGGACATCTCGTCGATGTCGAGGGCGCTGACCGCGTGGATGAAGGGGCTGCGGGTGAAGGCCCAGACGATCCCGGTGGCGACGTTGATTTTGGTCGTCTTTGCGGCCAGGTAAGCGGCTTGGGTGGCGGCGCTGCGAAACAGCTCCGGCGCCCAGACGCACTCGACTCCCGCCGCCTCGGCACGCAGCGCCTCCGCCTCGAGGTCCGCCACCGAAGTGCCTATCGCGGCGACCGAAATCCGCTCGAGGGCGCCCATCTCGCGGCCGGCTAAACCGCGCTCAGCGCGTCGCGAGAGAGCACGGCGTCGGCGACCCGTTCGCGGTGCCACTTGGCGTCGCCGAAGATCGCCGCGTTGGAGCGAGCGCGCTTGAGGAAGAAGTGGAGGTCGTGCTCCCAGGTGAAGCCGATGCCGCCGTGGACCTGGATCGAGGCGTCGGCAACCCGCCAGCCGGCGTCAGAAGCGTAAGCCTTCGCGGTCGAGGCGGCCAGCGGCAACGACTGCGGCTCAGCGTCCGCGGCCCAGGCGGCCCCGTAGACGGCCGAGCGGGCGTTCTCTGTCTCGAGCAGCATCTGCGCGCAGCGGTGCGAGACCGCCTGGTAGGCGCCGATCGGACGACCGAACTGCTGGCGGTCTTTGGCGTATTCGACGGCCATCTCCATCGTCCGCTGCGCAATCCCGGTCGACTCCGCGGCAAGGGCGACGCAGAGGCGAAAGAAGACCGGGTAATAGTCGGCCGCGGCGCCAGGCAGCGTGTCGACTGCGGCTACCCGAACGCCGTCGAAGCGGACCGAGGAAAAGCGGCGGGTGGGATCGATCGACGGTTCGGCGGTGACGGTGACGCCGTCGGCGCCACGCTCGATCAGGTGACGCTTGCCATCCGAGGTGGCGACGAGGAAGAAGTCGGCACTTGCCGCGTCGGGGACGAGGATCTTCTCGCCGTTGAGGATCACTCCGTCGCCGTCGGCCTTGGCCTCCATGGTGAAGCTGCCAGGGGTCACGGGCGAGCCGGCATCCCAGAGCGCCGGCGTGCCGCGCACCTCGCCGGTGGCCAGCGGCCGCAGGTAGCGCTCGCGCAGATCGTCGGAGCCGCAGAGGGTCAGCGCGAGGCCGGCGATCGTGTTGGAGAAGAGCGGCGACGGGGCCAGCGCGTAGCCCATCTCCTCGAAGAGGACGGCCAGCTCGACGATGCCGAGCCCCTGTCCGCTCCACTCCTCCGGCACGGCCAAGCCGGTCCAGCCCAGCTCGGCCATCTCGGTCCAGCCGTCGGCATCAAAGCCATCGTCGCTGGCGGCGATCTCGCGCAGCCGCTCAGATTTGAAGTGGGAGGCGAGGAAATCGTGGGCGGTCGCTTTGATCGCCTGCTGCTCGTCAGTGAGATCGAAGTACATCTAGCGCAGCCTCGGCAGGCCGAGCACGCGCTCGGCGATGATGTTCTTGAGGATGTCGGTGGTGCCGCCCTCGATCGAGTTGGCACGCGAACGCAGGAAGCCGTACTGCCAAGCGCCGTTGTCGATCGCGTTCTTCCCGCCGCGGGCCAACGGTGCGTAGGCACCCTCGATCTCCAGCGCCAGCTCGGTCAGGCCCTGGTTGATATCGGCCCACTGCCACTTGCCCAGAGAGCCCTCCGGGCCGGGGATACCCGACTGCATCGTCTTGGTCAGGCCGCGATAAGCGTTCAGGCGCATCGTCTCGGCCTCGATATGGAGCTGGGCGATCCGCTGCCGGAAATAGGTGTCCTCAGCGGCGGTGCCGCCGTTGACGCGGACCTCTTTGGCCAGCCTGGCCAGCCCGCTGAGGCTGTTCTGGATCTGGGCGATCGCGCCGAAGGCAAGGCCGGCCCGCTCGTTCATCAGCGTCGTGATCGCCACTCCCCAGCCGTTTCCGACACCGCCGACGACGTTGGAGTCAGGAATCCGCGCTTCGTCCATGAAGACCTCGTTGAACTCGCCCTCGCCGGTTATCTGCACCAGCGGCTTTGCTTCCACCCCCTCCTGCTCCATGTCCATCAGGAAGTAGGTGAGCCCCTTGTGCTTGGGAGCCTCAGGGTCGGTGCGGGCGACGAGCATGCACCACTTCGCGTACTGGGCAAAGG
Source organism: Solirubrobacterales bacterium (assembly GCA_021154855.1). Classification (GTDB taxonomy): domain Bacteria; phylum Actinomycetota; class Thermoleophilia; order Solirubrobacterales; family 70-9; genus VRUE01. The sequence continues at coordinate 18,571 of JAJKHV010000105.1, read as the reverse complement.
TGGTCCAGACCTTCTGGCCACTGACCACCCATTCGTCGCCGTCCTTGACGGCACGGGTCTTCAGCGAGGCGAGGTCCGAGCCCGACTCGGGCTCGGAGAAGCCCTGGCACCAGATCTCATCACCGGTCAGGATCGGCTCCAGGTAACGCTGCTTCTGCGCGTCGGTTCCGTGAGCGATCACCACGGGACCGCCCATCGCCAAGCCAAGGACATTGGCTGGGCTGGGGGCTTCCTGACGCGCCGCCTCGCCGACGAAGATCGCCTGCTCGATCAGCGTGGCGCCGCGGCCGCCGTACTCCTCGGGCCAGGAAATGCCGGCCCAGCCGGCGGCGTGCAACTTCAGCTGCCACTGACGGCGGAAGGCCATCACCTCATCGAGGCCGGCCTCGGGCTCCGGTCCCGGATGGTTCGCTTCGATCCAGGCGCGGACCTCGTCGCGGAACTGCTGCTCGGAGGGCGAGAGGGTCAGGTCCATCGGCCGCGGAGCATAGCGGCCGACTGGCCGCCCAGCCAAGGCCTAGTTCGCCGCAGCTTCGAAGCCGCTGCCACCACCGCTGCCGCAACCCGATCGCGAACAGCGCGCTTGACTGCCGTCCCTACCGACTGCCGCAGACTTCGAGGCCATATTCCTTGGCGAGCCTGCTCGAGATGCCGAAAACGGCTTCGCTGCTGTTGACAGCTGCCTGCGGATTGCTTTCAGCCGTTTCGAGGCCTTCTTCCAGCGCCGTGAGTATTTCGCCGACCTTGTCCTCATCGCCGCTCGGGGCGCCGATCGCACGGATCTCCTTGATTTCCCGCTTCAGGTTCGGAACCAGGACCTTCCCGACCAGCGCTTCGAAGTCGGCTTTGCTCGGATGCTTGATGTTTTTGTTTGCTTCGAGGAAATGCGCGAAGGCGACTTCCATCCGTTTGTTGCCGCCGCTGCAAACCGCATCCACCTTCTTGACGAAGGCCGCTTTCGAGATCGTCGGACCGCTGTCCGAGTTTGCGCTACTGCCACAAGCGGCGAGCAGCAATGGCAGGACGAGCATTCCGATCAGCACTGTTATCCCGCGCATTCCCAAAGCGATCCCCCTTCGTTCCCTCGCTGAGGAGGGAACCTACACGACCTTAGATCCTTTGGATCAAAGTGCCCGTGCCGAGACCGCCACCACAGCACATCGTCACCAGGCCCATCTCCTTGTCGGTGCGCTCCATCTCGTGCAGCAGGGTCGTGATCAAGCGGGCGCCGGTCGAGCCGAGCGGATGTCCGAGGGCGATCGCGCCACCGTTGACGTTGACCCTGTCCATGTCTGGGTCAAGCTCACGCCGCCAGGCGGCGACGACCGAGGCGAAGGCCTCGTTGATCTCAATCAGGTCGATGTCGTCCATCTCCATCCCGTTGCGCTCGAGCAGCTTGCGAGTCGCCGGGATCGGTCCGGTGAGCATGATCACCGGGTCGACGCCGACCGTCGTCTGGTCGTAGATCCGCGCTCGTGGCTCGAGCCCGAGCGCATCGGCCTTCTCCCTCGCCATCAGCAGCACCGCGGCGGCGCCGTCGGATACCTGTGAAGAGTTGCCGGCGGTGATCTTGCCGTCCTCCTTGAAGGCCGGCTTGAGCTGAGAGAGAACCTCGATCGAGGTTTCGGGGCGGATGCCCTGGTCGGTGGCGTAGGTGTCACCGTTGACGCTGAACGGCACGATCTCGCGCTCGAAGCGACCCTCCTCGGTCGCCTTGGCGGCGAGCTGCTGGGAGCGGACGCCCAGCTCGTCGAGCTCCGAGCGGGGGATCTCCCACTTATCGGCGATCATCTCGGCCGAGAGGCCCTGCGGAATCAAGTCATACCGCTCCATCAGCTCTGGCGAGAAGGGCGCGCCATGCTCCTTCATCACCGAGTAGCCGTCGGCGAAGGAGATATGCCCCATGTGCTCGACCCCACCGCCGACCGCGACGTCGTGGACCCCGGAGGCGATCAAGGTGGCGGCGAAGTTGACGGCCTGCTGGGCGGAGCCGCACTGTCGGTCGATCGTGGTCGCTGGCGTCTCGATCGGCAGGCCGGCCTCGAGCCAGGCGTTGCGCCCGATGTTGACCCCCTGCTCCCCGAACTGCTGAGCGCAGCCGGCGATCACGTCACCGGTCTCGGCGGGATCGACGCCGGTCCGCTCGAACAGCTCGCTGTAAGCCTTGGCGAGGAGGTTGGAGGGATGGACGTCCTTGTAGTAGCCCTTCTCCTCGTGGCCACGCCCGATCGGCGTGCGCACAGCCTCCACGATCACAACCTCACGACCACCAAACTTGCCGCTTCCGCTCTTCGCCACGACAGCCTCCAGTTCTCGATCTATTCGCTACCGAGACGATAGCCGACCGATTGACTGGTCAGTCAGCCAGGGTGGCTTGCAGACCCCGCAGCGCAAAAGCTCGTTAAGGATTGATAGGAACCCGCCATGAACGCAAGCAAGGGTTACGAGAGTCCGGGGATCGCAGGGAGCGGGGCGATTGCCACTGGTCTCGCAGCGGTTTCGACCACAACGGCCGACACGATTTTGCTGGCCCGCAGCGAGGCTTCCGCTTGGCGAGCGGAGGAGAAAGTCGTCGGCGCCTGCGCCAAGATAGAGGGAGCCGAACCTTCACGGCTGCGCGTCACGACCGACCCGGCCGATCTTTCCGATTGCGACGTGATCGTCGAGGCGATTGTCGAGGAAGTCGAGCCGAAGGGCGAGCTGCTGAAGACAATTGCGGCGGCCTGCCCGAACTCGGCCCTCGCGACGACCACCTCCTCGCTCAGCATCGCCGAGATCGCCGAGGCCGGCGGAATCGACGGCAAGCTCTTCGGTTTGCACGTCTTCAACCCGGTTCCCCGCATGAAGCTGGTCGAGGTCTGCTTCCCTGATGGTGCCGAGAGCTCCCGCGAGGCGGCGCTGGCCTGGTGCGCCGCCCTGGGCAAGACCGCGGTCGAGGTTCCCGACCTGGCCGGCTTCGTCGTCAACCGCCTGCTCTTCCCCTATCTCTTCGATGCCGTCCGCTTCATGGAACAGACCGGCATGGAGGCGGGGGAGATCGACACCTGCATGAAGCTCGGCGCTGGCCATCCGATGGGCCCGCTGGCCCTGCTCGACTTCGTTGGCCTCGATGTCTGCAAGGCAATCGGCGAGGCCCTCTACGTCGCCTCCAACGAGGAGTACCAGAAGCCCCCAAAGCTCCTGGTGGAGATGGCGGACGCAGGCAAGCTCGGGCGAAAGTCCGGCGCGGGTTTCTACAGTTACGACTAAGAGCTGCGGCTAGACCAAGCAGTTCAAGGACGCAGGGAGCGTGGCGTGCTTCAGCACGCGAGCGACCGAGGACGCCGAAATGCGCCGGTCTAGTCGCAGCTCTTCCCGGCGAGGTCCCAGATCACGTCAGCGGGAGAGATGCCCTGCTGGCGCGCCTTCGTCTCGATTTCCTCCCAGGGAAGCTCGGCCTCGGGCAGGTCGTCCCAGCGGGCCAGATCGAGGGCCTCGGCTGCGCCTTGCAGCGCGGGACCCAGATGTTCTTCGGAGCGCAGCAACGCCCTCAGCACCTCGAGCTGCTTGTCGCTCAAACGCACAACCCACATGCGACACCTCCAGGGTTGGTGAAACGCGGGTTGCCCGGAGAAGCTAGGAGCCGTGGCGGACGGAACCGCTTATTCGAACTGCCTCGATGCGGTTCTCGCGCACCGACTCGACCCGGATCGTGTAGCCGTTGGCGGTAATCGTGTCGCCGCGCTTGGGCAGCCGGCCGAGCTCGCCGAAGACGTAGCCGCCAACCGAGTTGTAGGCATCGGTGTCGACCGGCAGCTCGATCCCCGCGTCGGAGAGGTCACCCAACGAGACGTGGCCGCGCACGAACCACTCGCCGCCGGCGAGCTGTCGCAGCGCAGCGGCGCGCGGGTCGGTCTCGTCCTCGATCTCCCCCACCACCTCCTCCAGGATGTCCTCGACGGTGACGATCCCGACCGTGCGGCCGTACTCGTCGACGACCACCGAGAGGGAGGTGCGCTGGACCTGCAGGTCGTGGAGCAGGTCGTCGAGCGGGCGCGTCTCGGGCACGATCACCGCGTCGCGCACAGAAGGAGCGATCTCGGCCTGCGATCCCTCGCTCATGTAGAGGCGGGCGAGGCTGTTGTTGTGAACGATGCCCTTGACTCGATCGGGGTTGTCGTCCTCGATCACAACCAGCCGCGTGTGTCCCGAGGTGACGCAGCGACGCAGCGCCGTCTCGACCGTCTCGGAGGAGTCGACGGTGACCACCGCCGGGATCGGCGTCATCACCTCGCGCGCCTCCTGCTCGTGCAGATGGAAGACGCCACCGAGCATGCCTGCCTCGCCGGGGTCGAGCGTGCCGCCCATCTTGGAGCGATCGATGATCTGCTTCAGGTCCTCGGCGGTGTGGTGCTCCTCGATGTCGGTTGGATCGACGCCGAAGAGACGGACGATCCAGTTCGAGATCGCGCTCAGCGCCACGATCACCGGTGCGGTGGAGGCTCGAAACCAGTTGAGTGGCCGGGCGACGCGGCGGGCGATGCGCTCGGCATGGGCGATCGCGAGCATCTTCGGCACCTGCTCGCCGATGCTGATGTGGATCGCGGTGACGAGGGCGAAGGCAATCGCCACCGAGAGGCCGACGGCGGCGCCGTGTGAGAGGCCGCCGAAGAGCGGTTCGAGCAGCACCGCAAGCGAGGGCTCGCCGAGGAAGCCGATCCCGATCGAGGCCATCGTGATCCCGATTTGGCATGCCGAGAGGGACTCGTCGATCTTGTCGAGCTGGCCGATCACCTCCTCGGCGCCGCTTTCGCCTTCCTCGGCAAGCTGCTCGATCTTGCCGCGGCGGCTGAGGACCAGGGCGAACTCGGCCGCGACGAAGAAGCCGTTGATGGCCACCAGCAGGAGGAGAAGGACGAGCAGCAGGGCGCTCATCGTCTATTTGGCCCGGTACTTCGGGGGAGATCGTCGTCGGCCATTCGGCCTAGGCAATATAGCTTTCCGGTCCGCGGAACCGGTCATAAGTGCCATATTGATCGTCGGATGCGCATCGCAAGCCTCGTCCCTTCCGCGACCGAGATGCTCTACGCACTCGGGCTCGGCGACTCCGTCGTCGCCGTCACGCACGAGTGCGACTACCCGCCGGAGGCGCGTTCCCTACCCCACCTGACGCGTACCGTCCTGCGGCCCGGCTTGAGCGCCGGCGAGATCGACCGGGCGGTCAAGGCGCGCGTTGCCGAGGGTCAAGCTCTGTACGAGCTCGATGAGGAGCTCCTGGCCAGGCTCGAACCCGACCTGATCGTCACTCAAGCGGTGTGCGCCGTCTGTGCCGTCTCCTACGAGGAGGTGGTCGACGTCGCCGCGCGGCTGCCGAGCAAGCCGGGAGTTGTCCAGCAGGACCCGAGCACGCTCGGCGAGATGCTCGAGGACGTGGTCCGGCTCGGCGAGGTGACCGCGATCCCGCGGCAGGCTCATGAGCTGCGCGGAGAGCTGGAGGGCAGGCTGGCAACCGTACGCGCGGCGGTCTCCGGCGCGAGCGCACCGCGGGTGATCGCGCTCGAGTGGCTCGACCCGCCCTACGTCGGCGGCCACTGGATTCCGGAGATGATCTCGATCGCGGGCGGCGAGGATGTCGCCGGACCGCCTGGCCTGAAGTCACCCGAGGTCTCATGGGGTGAGCTTTCGGGGCTCAACCCGGACGTGGTCATCGCAATGCCCTGTGGCTGGTACGTCGACGACTCCCGCGCCCAGGCGCTGACGCATTGGGAGCAGATCGATGGGCTCGGCGCCCAGCGGGTTTTCGCCGTCGACGCCGCCTCGACCTTCTCGCGGCCTGGCCCGCGACTGGTCGACGGCGTCGAGTTGCTTGGCCACCTGCTCCATCCCGACCTGGTCGACCCACCGGGCAATATCGGCTTCGCCGAGCTGCGCTCCTCGCAGCTGCGTTCCGGCCGGGGCTGACCCGAGCTCAGGCGATCGCGAGGGCCCCGGCGATCGAGACGATCGCGACGACCGTCATCGCGATCAGCTCCGCCGGCAGCCGGTTCGGTCCAAGCCGGCCCCGATCGCCGGCGATGATGAAGAGAGCGCAGACGACGCCGGCAACGAGCCCGCCGAGGTGGCCGCCGAGGCTGATCCGCGGTGTGCCAAAGCTGAAGGCGAGGTTGATCAGCAGGATCACGCCGATCGTTCCGGCGACGGCGTCGACGCCGCGGCCGCGGGCGATCACGAAGGCGGCGCCGAAAAGGCCGAAGATCGCGCCCGATGCCCCGATCGTGAATGTGTCGGGCCCACTAATGAGGAGGGCGCCGAAAGCGCCGCCGAAGAGCGCCGCCAGGTAGAGGAAGACAAAGCGCAGCGTGCCGACCGAGGGCTCCAGCATGCGACCGAGGAAGAAGAGGGCGAACATGTTGAAGGCGATGTGGCTGAGACTGGCGTGAAGAAAGCCGCCAGAGACGAGCCGATACCACTCGCCTTCCGCGACAGCGACTCCGTAGAGGCCGAAGTTGCCGACCGCCCTGCTGTTGCCCACACCGAAGCCGCCATTGGCGCTGGCGATCTCCGCAAGGAAGGCGACGACGTTCAGGCCGATCAGAATGAAGGTTGCCGGCGCGCTCGCAAGCAGTCCCGGATCGCCGATGCCGCTGACCACCTTTGTGCGCTGGCTGGCGCACTCCGGGCAGCGCATCCCGACCGGGGTCGGAGTCATGCAATCGGGGCAGATCGGCCGCCCACAGGATGAGCATGAGACCGCCGTCTCTCGATTCGGATGCCGATAGCAAGTCTGGGTCACAGGGATGAGCAGCCTACAATCGCCGCCGATGGATGCCCCCAGCCCAGCTCGGCTCTACGCGACATCGGTCGGTGCGGCGCTGATCGCAATCGGCATCGTCGGCTTCTTCTACAGCGCCTCGTTCGGATCGCCGGGGGAGGTCGAGGAGATCTTTGGGCTCTTCGCCGTCAACGGCTGGGAGAACGTGCTTCACATCCTCAGCGGAGCGCTCGGGTTGCTGGTCGCAGGCCATGCCGCTCGCCAGTACTCGCTCTGGCTCGGCGCCCTCTATCTCGCTCTGGCCCTCTGGGGCTTTGCGATCGGCAGCGGCGAGTCAATCCTCGGCTCGCTGCCGGTCAATACTGGTGACAACCTGCTCCACCTGGTGCTTGGAGCGCTTGGCATCGGTGCTGCCCTGTCGACGCCCGGCCTGAAGGACGGCGGCGAGCCCGTTAGGGCCTGACCCGGCCGGCCAGCGAGCGTAGGCCGCCTTTGGCCTGCTGGCGACCGCGGCGACGCAGCTCCAGGACGACCAGGGCGCCGGCGGCGGCCCCCCCGGCGCCCACGGCAAAGACCGGCCGCACCCAGTTGCGCGGATCGCGCAGCGCCCTCAGCTCGCTTTCCGACAGCTGCTCGGCCCAGACGGAGAGCTCCTCCGCCGCGGCTTGTGTGACGGCCGCGAGCGTGTCCTCGAGGCGCCCCGAGAGCTGCTGCGGCGGCTCGATCGGGCGCAGGGCGTCGGAGAGCAATTGCTCGACGTCCCAGGTGCTGCCGCTCAATCGTCCGCTCGGATCACTCATCGCTCATCTCCTCCTCGAGCTGCTTGATCGCGCGATGGATCAGGACCTTTGTAGCGCCGTCGCTGCGCCCAAGGGCACGGGCAATCTCGCGGTTGTCCATGCCAAGCGCGAAGCGCATGATCAGCGCGTCGCGGCGGTCGTCGGAGAGGTGATCGAGATGCGCCATCACCTGCCGCAGCTCCTCGCGCCCCTCGACGATCGCCTCGGTGCCGTGGCGGGCGGCAATCGGATCGGCGGTCTCCAGCGACGTCTGCGGCCGGCGCGAGCGATCGCGATAGTAGTTCGATGCGAGGTTGTGGGCGATCCGGATCAGCCAGGGGCGCAGCGGCCGGCCGTCGGACTCCCGACGGGCGCGGTCGAAGTGCCGGTAGGCCTGCAGGAAGGCCTGCTCGGTGAGGTCCTCGGCATCGTGGGGATCGCCGATCCGGTAGCAGGCGTAGGAGTAGACGTCGCGCAGGTGCGCTCGGTAGAGGTCCTCGAATGCGCGGTCGAGCTCGGCCTTGGCTGCGGGGTCGAGGCTCGCCGGCTCGACGTTCTCTCTTGCCGCGCTCATCGTTCCAGCCTAGCTTCATCAGGCGGCCCTTCTCCCCCGCTCAACCCGACGCAATCCGGAGACCCAGGCGTCGGCATCGATCTCACCGCGAATCAGCGCCGCCAGACCGCTCAGTGCCTCGGCCGAGCCGCCGGCGGCCGAGGTCGCGGCCGCGAGCAGCGGCACCGCATCTAGGCCCTCCGAAGCCTGTCCGATTTGAGCCGGGATCTCCTCGGCCGGCGTTCCACGGCCGAGCAGCTCGCCGGCGCGCCGATTGCGCCCGCTCGGCGCCATCACCGTCGCGGTGAGGTCGCCGACCCCGGCCAAGCCCGAGAAGGTGGTGAGGTCGGCCCCGAGTCCGATCGCGTGCTCGATGCACTCTCTCCAGACCTGGGCGGCAGCGATCCCAGCTGCGTTGAGCCCGTAGGGCTGAGCGGCTGCAGCGGCAAGGGCGGCGGCGTTCTTTGCCGCCCCAGCCATCTCCACCCCGGTTACGTCGCGGGAGCGCTCGCATACCAGACCGGCCCGGTCGAAGACACCGCCGAGCTGATCGCGCAAGTCTGGGTCCGCCGAGCCGAGGACAAGGGCGGCCGAGCCGGAGACGGCCTCGCGGGCATGCGCCGGACCGCCGAGGCAGGCCACCGCGCGGGCTCGCACGCGCTCGCCGACGTATTCGGCCGGCAGCTGGCCGAGCGGAGCAGTCAAGCCCTTGGTCAACAGCAGCATCGCCGAGCGGGCGCCGACCTTGTCGGCAATCGCACCCACTGCCTGTGGCAAGGATCCCGAGGGAATCGCCAGGCAAACCAGATCCAGGCCCGCCAACTCGACTTCGGCGGCCTGCCGCACCCGTACGGAATCGGGAAGCCTGACTCCCTCCAGGTAGCGGTGGTTTTCTCGCCCCTCGTCAATCTCGACGGCTTGGTCGGCGGTGCGGGTGGCGAGCTGCACGTCGAGGCCGCCCCGGGCGAGCAACACGGCAACGGCGGTGCCCCAGCTCCCCGCGCCGATTACGGCGGCGCGCCGCATCGGCGGCAGTCCGCCGAGGTCCTCCCACTGCAACTCGACGTTCGGCCAGATCCGCGCGGTCACGGTCGAGGCGAAACCTCGAGACGGATCCTCGGCGCGGGGAAACGTCATCGCTTTGCCGAGGCGCACCCGGACCTTGCGGGGACGGATCTGCCAGCCCCGCCGCACCTGTTCGGTGCCGAGGACGGCGGACGGGATCACCGGAGCTCCGGTCTGCAGCGCCAGCCGGCCGACACCCCGCCTGGGCTCGGCCAAGGCGCCGCTGCGGATACGCGTTCCCTCGGGAAAGATGCAGACGGTGCCGCCGCGCTCGACGATCAGGCGCGCCGTCTCCATCGACTGCTCGTCAGACTCGCCCCGGCGGATCGGGAAGGCGCCGAGGCGGGAGAGGATCCAGCCTTGCCAGCGGCGCTCGAAGAGCTCGACCTTGGCGACGTAGTTCATCGGACGCCGCCAGGGCAGGGCGCCGCCGATCGCGAACGGGTCGAGGAAGCTTCGGTGGTTGGAGGCGACGATCAGGCCGCCCTTCAGACGCGCGTGTTCGCGGCCGGTCCTCGCGTAACGGAAATAGACGAGGAAGAAGGGGGTCATGGCGAGCCGGGCCAGGAGGTAGATGACTCGGTTGACCCCGTGGCGGCGGGTGTAGTCGTGGTACGACTGGAGTCGATCCGGGGTCACGCGTAGCGCTACACGGAAAAGGGGCCAGGGTTACCGAGGCGAGCTACCAAGCCCGGTCTATGAGCTGCTCTAGCTCATGCCGCGCCGGGGGCTCCGGGGTGAACGCCAGCTCCGGACGCAAGAGCATCGAGTCCAGGGCTTCAGAAAGCTTGCTTCGGTTCGCGCCTTGATCGCCCAGGCCGGGTGGGTTGCCTCCCAGCTCGAGGATCCGAGCTTCGATGTCGCTTGGTTGGGCCCCGAGCGCTGAGGCCAAGGGTGCGAGGCCGTCGGGAGCTCTCGAGGCCATGAAGGCCATTGCCCTGGGGAGGATTGCGGCATTGACTCCCGCGTGAGAGCCGCCGCAGATTCGCACCAGGGTCTGGCAGATCACGTGGTGGAGGGCGAAGGAGCCCGAGTCGATTGCGTAGCCGCAGAGGAGTGAGCCGAGGGCCAGGGCGTCTCGGTTGCGTTCAGCCGGGTCTTCGTCCAGTGAGGCGGCGATCAGCTCGGCGCCGCGCAGGGCGGTCATCTGCGAGACCGGGTTGGTGAATGGCGTGTACAGCGAGTCGGCGCCATGGGCCAGCGCGTTCATCGAGCTGGCTCGCAGCTCTGGCTCGGGGGCGCTGGTCATTGCCGCCGGCTCGGCGATCACGAGGCAGGGGCGGACGAGGGCTTTGGCTCGATCCTCTGCGCCCGCGGGAAGGCGGTGGATGCCGGTCATCTCGGCCCCCGACATCGTCGTCGGGATCGCGACTACCCGGGCGCCGGTGACCGAGGCGACCGCCTTCGCGGTGTCGATCGTACGGCCGCCGCCGAGGGCGACGAGATTCGGTGAGCTGAGCGAGTCGAGGAGGGACGCGGCGATCTCCGGCACGGCGGTTGCCTGGTCCGAAGCGCGAAGATCGTGCACGCCAGCAGCGGCGCTTACCAACCCCGAGGCGTCACTCAGGTGCCGTTCAGTCGAGAGCAGCTCAAATGGCTCCATCCTGTGCTCGACCAGCAATTGGGGGGCATCTTGGACTCCGCTGGTGCGGAGGACGACGGTGCGGCCGGCGTCGCGCCAGACGAAAGTCAACGCCGCCTCCTCTGCTGCCGCTCTCTCATGCTGATGATCAGCGGAGATCTCGTTCGGTCGCCTCCGCGTCCGGGGGCGGCTTTCCTACTCACGAACGTGGATTGATCACAGGGCGCAGGTTCGGTTCGACCTCGGCCCGCAGGTGCTCGTAGTCGGGGGGAAGCGAGAGCTTCTCACCGAGGTGCTCGAGCGGCTCGTCGACGGTGAAGCCGGGGCCGAGGGTGGCGATCTCGAAGAGGACGCCGCTCGGCTCGCGGAAGTAGATCGAGCGGAAGTAGAAGCGATCGATCACCGGGGTCGGTTGTGCGCCGGCCGAGATCGCCCGGTCGCGCCACTGCTCGTGCTCGTCGATAGTCGAGGCCCAGGCGACGTGGTGAACGCTGCCTGCCCCCTGTCGCGAGCGCTCCTCCGGAGGGCTTTCGTAGACGTACAGGCCGCCGCGGCTAGAGCCGCGCGCCTCCCAGCTGCCCTCGTCAATCGACTCGAACTCGAGTGCCTCGAGCAACGTCTGACTGGTTTCCGGGGCGGCGCTGTATGCGCAGACCGCGTGGAAGCCGCGCAGCGCCAGGTCGGCGGGCACTTCAGGATGGTCTGCGATCAGCGGCTCGTCGCCGACCTCGACGAGGGCGAGCTCATGGGCAAGGCCCTCTGGGTCGGCGAAGCGCAACCCTCCCCCGGCCCGATCGGACTCGATTCCGTTGACAGCGAGGCGCTCCTCCCAGAAGTCGAGCGACTGATGCGAGCCGACCCGCCAGACGATCCGGTGCACGTCTCCCGCCCCGGCCCTGCCCGGCGGCACGCCGGGGAACTCGAAGAAGGTGAGGTCGGAACCGGCGCTGCCCTTCTCGTCGGCGAAGAAGAGGTGGTAAACGGTCGGATTGTCCTGATTGACGGTCTTCTTGACCAGCCTCAGACCCATTACCCCAGCGTAGAAGTCGACATTGCTTTGCGCGTCGGCCGTGATCGCGGTGATGTGGTGAATTCCCTCGAGCTTCATTGCTGCACGTATACCATCCCGCCGGTGAGCCGCGGACGACGACGCCTGGTGCGAGCCCTGGTCGTGGCCGGTTCGCTGTTGGCCTTCCTCAGCGTCTTTGCGATCTGGAGTGAGCGCCAGGCGCTCAACACCGACGACTGGGTCACGACCAGCGGCCACCTGATCCAGAACGAAACGATCCGCGAAGCGGTCGGCAACTACCTGGTCGACCAGCTTTACGAAAACGTCGACGTCGAAAAAGAACTGAGCGAAAAGCTTCCCGGCGACACCAAGGAGTTGGCAGGACCAATCTCCGGAGGCCTGCGTCAGGTCGCCGGTGACGGCGCCAACCAGGTGCTGAAGAGCTCGACCGCACAGGAACTCTGGAAGGACGCCAACCGGACGACGCACGAACAGCTGCTTGAAGTATTGGAAGAAAAGGGCAATACGGTCTCGACCGAAGAAGGCAAGGTCAGCCTCAACCTCGGCAGCCTCGTCACCAACCTCGCCAGTCAGGTCGGGATCGGCGCAAAATTGGCGGAAAAGCTGCCGCCCGACGCCGGCCAGATCACGATCCTGCGCTCCGATCAGCTGAAGACGGCCCAGAACGTCGTCGTCGCGGTCAAGGGCCTGGCGCTGCTTCTCTCGCTGCTCACCTTCCTCGCCTTCGGCCTCGCCATCTACCTTTCCCGCGAGGGGCGCTGGGTAACCGTTCTCTTCTGCGGGATCGGGCTGATCGCGGCCGGCTTCGCGGTGATCGTGGCCCGCGAGGTGGCCGGCGGAATCGTCGTCGGCCAGCTCGTCGAAGAAGACAGCGTCAAGCCTGCGGCGGAAGCCGCCTGGTCGATCGGCACCTCATTGATGACGAGCATTGCCACCACGGTGATCGTCGTCGGCGTGCTCTTCGGCATCGCCGGTTGGCTGGCTTCACCCACCGAGTCAGCCCGCGCGACCCGGCGCCTCATGGCACCGGTCCTGCGCGCTCATGCAGCTTACGTCTACGCCGGCCTTGCGATCATCGTCTGCCTCTATTTCCTCTCGGCGCCCGTCCAGAATCTGCGCTCCTTCCTCACCACGCTGGTGATCGCCGGCCTCGCCGCCTTCGGCATCCACGAGCTGCGCAAACAGGCGGCCGAGGAATTTCCCAACTCGGACTACGGCGAGGTGTTCGGTCGCACCAAGGACCGCGTGGTGGAGGCGGTCAAAGACGCCAACCTGGGAGAGCGTGCCTCAAAGCTGCGACTTCCAGAGATGCGCAAACCGGACAGCGAGGCTCCGACGGCGGCCCCTCCAGCCGACGACGAGGAGAACCGCCTCGCCCGCCTCGAACGGCTGGCTACCCTTCACGAGAAGGGCGTCCTCACCGACGAGGAGCTCGCCTCGGAGAAGCGGCGTGTGCTCAGTGGTTCCGGCAAAGAGAGCTGATCCAGCCAGAGCCCGCCTCCGGGATCGAACCGGAAACCTCCGCTTTACAAGAGCGGTGCTCTACCAGTTGAGCTAGGCGGGCGTGCTGCCGAATATAGACGGCATGAGCGACTCCAGCAGCGCAATCGACGCACGGTTCCGGCTGCTCGAACCCGGGGAGGGCGCGGTGCTGAGCGAGGCAATCCGAACTGCCTATGGGGAGAGCTATGACGTGCGCTGGGTCTATGACGCGGCGGAGGTTTCGGCGCGGCTGGCTGCCGGTACCTACGTCTCATGCGTGGCCGAGACTGCCGCTGGCGAGCTGCTCTGCCATGAGGGGGTGAGCTTCACCAGCCCGTCCGACGCGGTCGGGCACTCGGGGCAGGCGGTGACCATGCCGGCGGCGCGGGGGCAGCATCTGTTTACCCGTACCAAGCGCTTCCTGATCGACTGGGCTTGCGAAAAGGGGATGGCAGGGATGTACAGCGAGGCGACCGCCGCCCACCCCTACAGCCAGCGTGCCAACGTCGAGCTGGGAGCGCATGAGACCGGCTTCCTCTTGGGCTGGATCCCGGCCTCCGTCTCCAACGATGCAGCCGGCGGGCGACGCGGTCGCCAGTCGGCGGCACTCTTCTACACAAAGCTGAATGACGGCCACGAGCGCTCCGTCTACGCTCCCGAGCGCCACCTAGGGATCGTCGGCCACACCCTTGAGCTGTGCGAGCTACGCGGCACGCTGGCGGAGCCGCCGCCGGACGCGACGCTTGCGGAGCGCACTGAGCTGCACGTTGCGATCGACGCCGATCACAACCTGGCGCTGATCAGCGTCAGCATCCCCGGCAAGGACCTCCAGACCGCAATCGCAGGCGAGCGCCACCACCTCTTCCACCGCGCCCGTCTCGACGCGGTCTACATCGATCTGCCGCTGGACATCCCCGCCACCGCCCTCGTCGCCGACCGCCTGGAGCGGCTGGGTGTCTCCTACGCCGGAATTTTTCCTAACACTCGCTGCGACGGTGACGTGCTGCGCATGCAGTCCCTGCACCGTGTTCGGATTGAGGCAAACGACGTTTCAGTCGCCTCCGACCACGGCCGGAAACTGCTGGATTACGTCCTCGCCGACCTGCGATCTGCCTGAGGGCTCCGGGCAGGCAGATCAAGGACGCAGGGAGCGCCGCGTGCTTCGCACGCAAGCGACCGAGGACGCCGATATGCGCAGGCCTGAGGGCCTCAGGCCTCGCGGGCGGCGAGATGAGTGCCGACCTTGCGCTTGACCCGCTGCAGGGCGTTGTCGACGGTCTTGGTGTCGCACTCGAGGCGCTCCGCCGTCGCCTCGTAGGAATGACCGTCGAGGTAGAGCGAAAGCACACGGCTCTCGAGGTCGGAAAGCACACCGGAGACACCTGAAAGGCAGGAGACGAGGCTCTCGAGCTCTTCCGTGGCAATCACCTGGTTGACCGGATCGTGCACAGTCGGACCCGGCAGGATCTCGTCGAGAGTCGTGTCTGACTCACCCGCGGCGGCCGGTGTCTGACTGAACGAGACGTATTGGTTGAGCGGCGTGTGCTTGTTGCGGGTCGCCGTCTTCACGGCCGTGATGATCTGACGGGTGATGCAGAGCTCGGCGAAGTTGCGAAAGCTCGACTCGCGATCGGTGCGGTAGTCGCGAATCGCCTTATAGAGGCCGAGTAGGCCTTCCTGGATCAGGTCATCGGCCTCGCCGCCAAGCAGGAAGTACGACGACGCCTTGAGACGGACGAAGCCGCGGTAGCGACGCACGATAGCGTCGTAGGCGTCGGTCCTGCCGTCCTTGGCGAGGGCGACCAGATAATGGTCGTCAAGTTCAGGTTGAGGGTTAGGTTCGGCCGGCCTGAGCGAGCCGTTGAGGCGCCCGGAGGGGAGTTGCATGTCCTGGGTAGGCAAAGATAGAGCCACAGATCCTTCTCCTTGACGAAGGGTCGTGGCGCCTTACCTCCCCTGGCGGCGCCCGTATTAACCGGGCATCTCAGACTCAAGCTGAGGTTAACCCTTATTGGCGCGTTAGTTTACGTCCGCGCGGAGTTCTGTCAACCCCTGGCCGGGATTTTTGCAATTCCGGTTGCAAACGCTAGCGTTGGCGAACGGCCTCGAAGAGCAGCGCCGTGGCAGCCGCCGAGACGTTGAGCGAGTCGATCTTTCCTCGTTGCGGCAGAGCTATGAGGCCATCACAGGCAGAAGCAACTCGGGGTCGCAGGCCCTTGCCCTCGCCGCCCATCACCAGCAAGGTCGGCCCACTCAAGTCCGCGTCCCACGGCGCCTCCTTGGCCTCGGCATCGGCCCCCCAAATCCAGAAGCCAGCCTCCTTTGCCTCGCCAAGCCAGTCGGCGAGGTTGCGCACGTGGGCAATCGGCAGGTGCTCGACCGCTCCTGCCGACGCCTTGCAGGTAACCGCCGTCACGTCAGCTGAGCGGCGCTCAGGAATGACTACGCCCGTGGCCCCCGCCGCCTCTGCGGAGCGACAGACAGCGCCGAGGTTGCGGGGGTCCTGGACCTGATCAAGGGCGACGATCAGGGCGTTCTCGGTGCTCAGCAGCTGATTCGGATCGGCGTAGGGATATGGATCCACCTCGGCAACGACCCCTTGATGGTCCGGAGACCCGCAGAGACGCTCCAGCTCCGCCGAGGAGGTCTCAGGCGCCCGCCAGACGCGTTGAACCCGACGCTGGCCTTTCTCAGCCTCAGCCACAGGCTGTTTGCCGTAAATCAGCTGCGAAGCCATCTAGCCCTTGGGCACCAAACGAGCGCCCTCGGCCGAATCACGAACCTCCCAGCCAAGCTCCTCCAACCGATCCCGAATCTCGTCAGCCCGCCCAAAGTCCTTAGCCGCCCGAGCTTCCTGTCGCTTCTCGAGAAGCTTCTGCGCCTCGTCGTCGCCCTCAGCTCCCTGGTCCGGCTGGGTAAGGGAGCCAAGGCCGACGAGGTCGAGCATCTCCGCCAGAGCCTCAGCTGCCTGCGGCCCGGGGACGTCCTGACGATTCGCATCGCCGACGAGCTCAAATGCCTCCGCCATGGCCCTTGGCGTGTTGAAGTCATCCGCAAGCGCGTCCCTGAAGGCTTCGCGACGAGACTCGGGGGAGGGTCCGGCAGAGCCTCCCCGCTGTTGCTCTGACGGACCCTCCCCCGAGTCTCCCCCGACAAGCTCTGACGGGCTCTCCTCCGACTCACCTCCCCGGACGGGATGCTCCCTGAAGAAGTTCCTCAACCGCTCGACCTGCGCCACCGCTTCCTCCATCTGCTGCGGCCCGAAAGCAAGCGGCTGTCTGTAATGACCTGAGATCAGATAGGCGACGACCGCCTCGGACCCATACTGATCCAGCGCCTCCGACAGCTGAAAGATGTTCCCCTCCGACTTCGACATCTTCTCCGCGTCAGTCTCGACCATCCCGTTGTGCATCCAGGCCCGGGCAAACGGACGCCCCGCCGCCTCCGATTGGGCAATCTCATTCTCGTGATGGGGAAAGACCAGGTCGGAGCCACCACCGTGGATCGCAAAGGACGGTCCCAGCTCGGCCTCGGCCATCGCCGAGCACTCGATGTGCCAGCCAGGCCGACCCGCGCCCCAGGGTGAGTCCCAAAAGGTGTCCTCGCCCGGCTTGTGCGCCTTCCATAGGGCGAAGTCGAGCGAATCCTCCTTGAGCGAAGCCGAACCAGCCTCCTCCCCTTGATCCATATCCTCCGTGCGCCGGTTGGAGAGCTTGCCGTAGGCAGCGAAGCTGCGCACCCGGAAGTAGATGTCCCCGCTCGACTCATAGGCGTGCTCCGCCTCGATCAGATCGGAGATCAGCTTGGTGATTTGACTGATCGTCTCGGTGGCCAACGGCTCCGCGTCGGGCCGGCCCAAGCCGAGCCGCTCGGTGTCCTCGAAGTAAGCCCGGGTCATCCGCTCGGCAAAGGCGGCCGACTCTTCCCCCGCCTGGCGAGCCGCCACGTAGATCTTGTCGTTGATGTCGGTGACGTTGACCACCAACTTCGCCCGGTACCCCTCCGACCTGAGGAATCTGGCGAGAAGGGAAAAGACAACGAAAGGCCGTGCATTGCCGATGTGGATGCGGCTGTAGACGGTCGGGCCACAGGCGTAGATTCCAACCTCGGCACTCCGGTCGACGGTGACGACGTCACCAGTAAGCGTGTCCTTGATCCGCACCTCGCGCATGGCAGCGGATGCTAGAGAGGTCTAGAAAGTCCGGTAGCCGGAGCCCGAAGCAGTCGCTTCTTTGCGCTCCCAGCTCGGCGCCGTTGCATCGGCCGCGGCCAGTACCTCGCGCCGCGCCCGTGAAGTGCTCGCCTTGATCTCGTCCTCGGCAGCCCGGCGCACCCGCTCCTCGCGCTGCTCGGCCTGCGCGCGAATGCGGTCCGACTCGGCTTTCAAGGCCTGCTCGGCGCGGGCGCGGGCCAGCTCGGCCGCCTCGCCTTCGACCTTCTCGACCAAGGTGCGGACCCGCTCGTCGGCCTCGCGCCTAACGTCCTCGGTGCCCTGCATCACCCGCTCCTCGATCTCCGTCTCGAGCTTGATCGCGAGCTGATGCGCCTCCGCAGCCGCCGCCTCTGCTTCGACGGCGCGCTGCTCGGCTGCGGCAACCCGCTGGTCGGCTCCCAGAGTGGCCTCGTCCACAGCCTCCTTCTGGCGGCGCTTGGCATCTTTCTCGGCCGCCTCGACCGCGAGGGCAATCGACTTCTCGGCCTCGGCCTTGATCAAGCCCATCTCGGCGGCAAGGGCCTCGCGGTCGGCCTGGGCGCGCTGCTGCGCCTGCTCGAAGGCATTCTCCGCCCGGTCGCGGTCAGCTTCAGCGCGCGCCGCGCGCCCCTCCGCCTCCTTGCGCTTGCTGCGCTCGGCGGTGATTCGCTCGCGACCATCCTCGCCAAGCTTGCGCAGGGTCTGCAGCGCTCGCTGCTTCGTCTCAGCGTGGACCCGCACCGCCCGCGCCTCGGCCTCGGCGACGCGCTGCTCGCTGACCCGCACCCACTCGAGCGCCTGCTTGGCAGTCTCATGCAGCTCCTCAGTAGCCGCCCCGACCGCTTTCAGCTGAACCCCAGGTTCCCCCATGAGTGGGCAACCTACTACCGGCACCGGAGGCCAAGCTACCCCCGCTGACCGCAAAAGCTCCCATTTAGCGAAGTGGCGAGATGCGTCGAGAGCCAATCCCGGTAGGGGTGAAACGTCTTGTACTTTTTGGCGCTGACCTTGAGGCGCCAGCAAGTACGGCTCCATCCAAAAAGTTAAGTGAAACCCCTACCGGGATTGGCCCTAAGCCGACTTCTCGGTCTCACGCGCGTGCAGCTCCCGCTTGAGCACCTTGCCCGTCGCGTTACG
>JAJKHV010000104.1 GCA_021154855.1 Solirubrobacterales bacterium | reverse complement strand
GCTACAACTACCGACGAAAGCACGGCTCCCTCGGCCATCGCCCGCCTGCGGCTCGACTCAGTGAGCTACAGGGGAACAACCTGGCTGGGAACTACAGCTAGGCAGACCTGCACCGACTTCTCGATTCCGCGGGTGGAGAACTCGATCCCCGTGCATCGACCTCGATTCCCGCGGGTGGAGAACTCGGCGCAGTTCGCGTAGACCTCCGGGTATGAAGATCGCTGAAGTCGAAGTGATTCCGTACGCGCTGCCGTTTCGCGAGCCATATGTGACCGCTCGAGGACGGCTCGAGCGGCGGGAGATGGTACTGCTGCGGCTGCGATCGGACGAGGGTCTCGTCGGGCTGGGCGAAGCGGTGCCGCTTTCGCTGCGCGGGGGCGCCCCCCTGGCGCAGGTGGTCGGGGAGCTGGAGGGATTGGGCGAGCGCGACTCGCTCGACGAGGCAATGCTGCGGAGCAGCGCGCTGAGCCTATCCTCCGCCGCGCGGTGCGCCGCGCTCACGGCGCTCCTCGATCTGCGGGGCCGCATGGCGGTCGCGGACGGCTCGACCGCGCCGGCCGCAAGCGAGGCGGTCGAGTGCAACGCGACCCTGGTCGCCGGGGAGCCGGCGGCGGTCGCCGCCGAGGCGACACGCTGGGCCGAAGACGGCTTCGACACCTTCAAGCTCAAGCTCGGCACGAGCGATGACTTCGGTCAGGTTTTCGCGGTGCGCGAGGCGGTCGGACCGCGGGCCCGAATCCGCGTCGACGCCAATGCCGCATGGGACGTGGATACGGCGAAGCAGATGCTCGAGGCCCTGGAGCCGCTCGAGGTCGAGCTTGCCGAGCAACCGGTCGCCACCCTGGAGGAGGCGGCCGAGGTGGCGACTTGGACCTCGATCCCGATCGCCGGCGACGAGAGCATCGAGAGCCGCGCCGACGCTGAGCGGGCGCTGGCAATGAGCGCCTGCGCGCTGACGGGGATCAAGCTCTCCAAGGTCGGCGGGCCGGAGGCGGCGATCGAGATCGCCGAGGTGCTGCCGGCATATATCTCCAGCGCTCTCGACGGCCCCGTCGGCATCGCGGCCGCCGCCCAGGTCGCCCAGACGCTCGACGCCGCGGATCACGGCGAGCAGGCGACTCTCGCACATGGCCTTGCCACGCAACGTCTCTTCTCCTCGACTGTCGCGTCGGTCGAGTGCGAGCTGCGCGCCGGGATGCTCCACCCGCCTCCCGGTCCGGGCCTCGGGGTCGAGATTGACGAGGCGGCGCTCGAGGCGCATCGGATCTGAGTCCTGGTCGGCTTGGTCGCTGTATGAGCGACTAAGTCGACCACTAGGCTGCCCCGGGTGGATCCCACGAACGGCAACACCGCCCTCGCCTCCGCATTCGTCGAGGAGCTGACCCGGGGAGGAGTGCGGCTGGCGGTGATCTCGCCTGGCTCGCGGTCGACTCCGCTCGCGGTCGCCCTCTGGCGCGACCCGGAGATCGAGGTGAGCGTGATCGTCGACGAGCGCTCCGCGGCGTTCTTCGCGCTTGGCGCAGCGCAGGCGACGGGTGCGCCAGTGGCGATCCTCTGCACCTCGGGAACCGCGGCCGCCAACTATCACCCGGCGATCTGCGAGGCCGACGAGTCGGCGCTGCCGCTGATCGCGCTCAGCGCCGACCGCCCGCCCGAGCTGCGTGGGATCGGCGCCGGGCAGACGATCGATCAGCTCAAGCTCTACGGATCCTCCGTGCGCTGGTTCTGCGAAGTCGGCACCCACGATGCCGACGACGATGGGTTGCTGCACTACCGCTCCGTCGCCTGTCGTGCGCTGGCCGCCGCGCGTGGTGAGCCGCGCCCAGGCCCGGTCCATCTCAATATGCCATGGCGTGAGCCATTGGCGCCAATGGCGGTCAAGGGTGCGGTGACGGCAACCGACCCGCTGGCGCTGGGTGGCCGCGACGCGCGGCCGCTGACCGCGGTCACGTCGACCGACTTGGGGCCCTCAGACTTTCTGCTCAACGAGGTCGCCGGTCACATCGCAAAGGCCAGCTCCGGAGTCATCATTGCCGGGCGCCAGCTCGCCCCGGAGCTGCGCGAACCTCTGGCCAAGCTGGCCAAGGCGTCAGGCTTCCCGATCCTCGCCGAGCCGACCTCGCAGCTTCGCAGCGGACCGCACGACCGATCCCAGGTCATTTCCACATACGACCATCTGCTCCGTGATGAAGCTTTTCGCGCGTCCGTGAAGCCGGACCTCGTGCTGCGCTTCGGCGCGATGCCGACAAGCAAGCCACTGCGCACTTGGCTGACGGCGTCCGGCGCTGACCAAATCGGCGTCGATCCTCACGGCGGCTGGCACGAGCCGACTGGTAGAGCAGCCGCGATTCTCCGCGCCGATCCGATCAGGTTGGCCTCGGGCTGGGCAGCGCGGTTGGGCGATCACCAGCAGCAGGCGGCGCCTGTCCGCTGGCTCGAGGCCGAGGCTGCCGCGCGCGAGGCGCTATCGGCGGAGCTCGAGGGACTCGTCAAGATAAGCGAGCCGGGACTTCACCATGCACTGGGACGCGCCCACGCCGACGGCGACCTCGTCTACACGGCGTCGAGCATGCCGATCCGCGACCAGGAGGCGTTCCTGCCGCCGAGCGAGACCGATGCACTGTTCCTCTCCAACCGCGGTGCAAATGGCATCGACGGCCTTATCTCCTCCGGCATCGGCGCCGCCCACGCCAGCGGCCGGCCGACGACGATCGTCACCGGCGACCTCGGCCTGCTCCACGACGTTGGCGGGCTCGCCGCGCTGCGCGACGTCTCCACCCCGGTCCGCATCATCGTGATCGACAACGACGGCGGCGGCATCTTCGGCTTCCTACCACAGGCTGAGGCCCTGAAGGACGAGGAGTTCGAGGCCCTGCTCGGCACCCCACGCGGCGTCGACGTGGCCAAGGCGGCCGCCCTCTTCAACCTCCGCCACCAACGCCTGGAATCACTCGCAGAGCTCCCAGGCGCCCTCAGCGCCGGTACAAGCTTGATCGAGATAGCGGTCGACCGCGGCTCAAACGTCGCGCACCACCGGCACCTCACAGATCGCGTCCTAAGAGCGATAGCCCCGCTCCGCTGAAGGGATCGGGGGAGGCCCTCTCCGGAGCCTCCAAGCTGTTGCTCCGGAGAGGGTCTCCCCCGATCCCTACTCAGCAAGCAGCGGCAGCAGAGCCCCCAGCTTGACCTCAGTCTCAGCCAGCTCCGCAGCAGGATCCGAACCGGCCACCACGCCGACCCCGGCGTAGAGACGGGCCTCGCGGTCGCGGAGCAGGGCGCTGCGCAGGGCGACGCAGAATTCACCGTCCTCGGTCGCGTCCATCCAGCCGACCGGGCCGGCGTACCAGCCGCGGTCCATCTGCTCGAGCTCCGCAATTGCCGAAGCGGCGGACGCCTTCGGCTCGCCGCCCACGGCCGGAGTCGGGTGGAGAATCCCGGCCAGCTCGACCGCCGAACGCGGCTCGGCGAGCTGGGCGACCACTGGCGTGGCGAGGTGCTGGATGTTGGCGACCTTGACGATCTCCGGCTCGGGTGCGGCCTCAACCCAGACCGCGTGCGGACGCAAGGTTCGGGCGATCCGCTCGGTGACGATCGCCTGCTCACGACGATCCTTGTCGCTGCGCAGGAGCTGCTCGCCAAGGTGATCGTCGACCGCCGGGTCGGAGCTGCGGCGGGTGGAGCCTGCCAGGGCGACCGTGGAGACGCTGGCGCCCGAGCGGCGCAACAGCAGCTCCGGGCTTGCGCCGATGAAGGCGGCCTCCGGCGTGCCGCAGCAGAAGCAGAAGCATGAAGAGAACTGCTCGCGCATCGCTCCGAAGAGGGCAGCCGGATCGTGGGCGGCAGCGGCCTCGACGAGCACCTCGCGGGCAAGCACCACCTTCGACATCTCCCCCGTTCCGATCCGCTCGGTCGCGGCGCCGATCATGCGCTCGAAATCACCCGGCGGGCGGACGCTGGTGATCTCGACCCGGGAGGTCGGATGCGGGTCCAGCAGCGGCATTGGGGCGGCGCGCAGACCCGAGAGGCGGGCGGCAACGGCGCCGACCTTCTGTTCGAGATTGTCACCAGGCCGGACAACGACATTGAGAGTGAGGAAGGTTTCTTTGCCACTGCGACAGATCGAAAGCTCGGGGAGGACCAGCGATGCCGGAGAAAGCGATGACCAGGCAGGGCTACCACCGCCATCGGGGTCGAAGGCGAAGCCGCCAACCCAGACCGCACCGGCTCCCGCGGGCAGCCCCGGCGGCTCGTCGACGATCGTCTCGCGAGTGAGGCACTCACGAGCCACATCCTTGAAGCGCTCACGCCCGCGAGACGCCGCCTCATGGGCAACCCCCAGAGTGGCTAGGGCGAACTCCCTGTTTGGCTGCTCCCAACAGAACCAACGGTCCGACGCCAGGCGTGAGGCGAAGACCGACGCACAGGGATCGATGCCCTCGACGGACGAACTAACGCTTACAAGCGTTTTTCTCCCACGGGCGAAAGCGCGTTCGACCGCGGGCCGCAGGCTGGGAAATGACGAGGTCCAGACGTCGCTAGGCAAGGACGCAGGGAGCTTGAATAGCAGAGCTAGTCAAGCGACTGAGGACGCCGCATAGCGACGTCTGGGGCCGTCATTTTCAGTCTGAGCCTCTGGCGATCGCGATCTCGCCAGTCCGCACCATCTCTATGAGGCCGTGGGGCCGGATCATCCGCTCGAAGGCCTCGATCTTGTCGGCTGAGCCGGTGACCTCGATCGTCATCGAGCGGCGCGAGACGTCGACGATCTTGGCGCGGAAGATCTCGGCGAACTGGATGATCTCGGCGCGATTCTCGACCGCTGAGGAGACTTTGAACATCGCCATCTCGCGGGCGACCGTCTCCTCCGGTTCCATGTCGCGGATCTTCAGCACGTTGACCAGCTTGTGCAGCTGCTTGGTCACCTGGTCGATCGGGTGGACGGCGCCGTCGAGGGTGAGAGTGATGCGGGAGACGCTCGGATCGTCGGTCGGGCCGACCGCGAGGGTGTCGATGTTGAAGCCGCGCCGTGAGAAGAGACCGGCGATCCGCGCCAGCACGCCCGGCTTGTTCTCGACCAGGATCGAGAGGATGTGTTTGCGCCCGCTGAGCTGTCCGGGGACGCGGAGCTCCTCGAGTTTGACCAGCTGGGGGGTGCCGGCCTCCATTTAGCCCACCATGTCCCTTGCTGCGGCGCCGGCCGGGATCATCGGGAAGCAGTTCTCCTCAGGGGAGACCCGCACGTCGAGCAGGACCGGACCGTCGGTTTCCAATGCCTCGGCCATCGTCTGCTCGAGCTCACCGGAGTCCTCGCAACGCAGCCCGGTGGCGCCAAAGGCCTCGGCCAACTTGACCCAGTCGGGGCTGGGACCCATCTCGACCGAGCTGTAGCGGCGATCCCAGAAGAGCTCCTGCCACTGGCGGACCATGCCCATGTAGCCGTTGTTCATCAGGAAGACCTTGACCGGGATCTCCTGGCTGACGCAGGTTGCAAGCTCCTGGCAATTCATGATCAGGCTGCCGTCGCCGGCGAGGCAGACGACCGCGTCGTCGGGACAGGCGACCTTGGCACCGACCGCGGCCGGAAGCCCAAAGCCCATCGTGCCCAGCCCTCCGGAGTTGATCCAGCGGCGCGGCTTGTCGAAGCCGTAGTACTGCGCCGCCCACATCTGGTGCTGGCCGACGTCAGAGGTGATGATCGCGTCCCCACCCGTCGCCCTGTGCATCGCCTCGACCATGAACTGAGGCTTGATCTCGCCATCCTTGCCCTGCTCGTAGCCCAGCGGGTATTTGTCCTGCCAGGCCTTGATCTGCTGCCACCACTCGTCGAGGCGGCTCGCGTCGGTCTGCAGCGCCCGGTACTCGCGGGTCAGCTCCGGCAGCACCAGCTTCGCGTCGCCGACGATCGGGATGTGGGCGGGGACGTTCTTGGAGATCTCCGCCGGATCGACGTCGATGTGGATGAACTTGGCGTGCGGGGCGAACTCGGAGAGTTTGCCGGTGATGCGGTCGTCGAAGCGGGCGCCGATCGCGACGATCAGGTCGGCCTCGTCCATCGCGTAGTTGGCGGCACGGGTGCCGTGCATGCCGAGCATGCCCAGCCACTGCTCGCCCGAAGCCGGATAGGCGCCGAGTCCCATCAGGGTCGAGGTGATCGGGAAGCGGTCGGCCGCGGCCAGCTCGCGCAGCTCCTCGGAAGCATTGGCGTTGATCACGCCGCCGCCGCTGTAGAGGATCGGCCGGCGGGCGTTGGCGATCGCCTTGGCGGCGATCCGGATCTGCTTGATGTTGCCGCCGTGCGGGGGTTTGTAGCCGGCCAGCTCGACCGGCTCGGTGCGTGGCGCGTAGTCGATGTCGGCGCGGGAAAGATCCTGCGGGACGTCGAGCAGGACCGGCCCCGGTCGCCCGGTCGAGGCGACGTGGAAGGCCTCGTGGACGTACTCGGGGATCTGGCGCGGATCGGTGGCCTGGAAGGAGTGCTTGACGAAGGGCAGCGTCGCCCCGAGGATGTCGGCCTCCTGGAAGCCGTCGGTGCCGATCAGCTCGGTCCGCACCTGGCCGGTGATGAAGACGGTCGGCACCGAGTCCAGCATCGCGTCGGCGATCGCCGTGACCAGGTTCGTAGCGCCCGGCCCTGATGTCGCAAAGGCGACGCCGACCCGGCCCGAGGCCTTGGCGTAGCCCTCGGCGGCGTGCCCGCCGCCCTGCTCATGCCGCACCTGGATATGGCGAAAATCCGCATCGACCAGCGCGTCATAGGTAGGCAGGTTCGCCCCACCAGGAATCCCAAAGACGTGCTCCACGCCCTCGGCCTTCAAGCTCTGCATCAATGCATCAGCTGCTCTCATCTGAGAGGCGATGCTACCAGCGGACCTTCGCCCGCCGTCCAGGGCTTTTTTGTCTGCACTGCACGCTCCCTCGCGGCGGGTGGCGCGGATCTGGGGGACCACCCCGAGGAAGCTTTAGCTACCGCAGGGGTGGTGGTGCCAGATCCGTGACAGGACCCGCCGCGTCGGGGCCTACAGCCGAGACGGGAGAGCCCGGCGCCCAGCGTGTCCTCGGATCGATCGACCCCTCGATCACACGACCCTTATGCCGCTCGATCGTGTGGATCATCGACTCGACCAGCTCCTCGCCGAGCAGGGTCGGCTCGAGGCCGAGGTCGAGCAACTTGGTGTGGACCGCGTTGTAGTAGTGCTGCTCCTTCTCGACGCGGGGGTTCTCGCAGTGCTGGATCTCCACCGAGTAGCCCAAGTGCTCGCCCGCCTGCTTGACCAGCCCGGCCAGCTCGATCACCGAGAACTGCTCCGTGAACTGGTTGAAGACGCGGAACTCACCCGCCTCGGCGGGATTCAGCGCAGCCAGCTCGACGCAGGCAAGCGTGTCTCGAATGTTGAGAAAGCCGCGGGTCTGCGTGCCGGCACCGTAGACGGTGAGCGGATGGCCGATCACGGCCTGCAGGCAGAAGCGATTGAGCACGGTGCCGAAGATCTCGTCGTAGTCGAAGCGGGTGATCAGGCGCTCGTCGCGGCTGCTCTCCGCGGTCTCGATCCCGTAGACGACGCCCTGGTTTAGATCGGTGGCGCGCAATCCCCAGGTGCGGCAGGCGAAGTGGATGTTGGTCGAGTCGTGGACCTTCGAGCAGTGATAGAGCGAGGCCGGCAGCTTCGGGAACGGCAACGTGTCCCTGCGGCCCTTGTGCTCGATCTCGATGTAGCCCTCCTCGATGTCAATCTCGGGCTGGCCGTACTCGCCCATCGTGCCGAGCTTGACGAGGTGGCAGTCGGGCACATGGTCGCGGATTGCGAAAAGCAGATTGAGGTTGCCGATCACGTTGGCGTACTGGGTCTCGACGGCCTTCTGGCGCGAGGCCATCGAGTAGGGCGCCGAGGCCTGCTGGCCGTAATGGACGACCACTTCGGGGCGGGTCTCGGCGACGACGCCGTCGAGAAAGTCGCCATCTTGAACCGGGCCGACGAAGCTGCGGATCTCCTCGCTCGAGAGCTCCTTCCAAGCCGCGATGCGATCGTCCAGGCCGCCGATCGGCGTCAGCGAGGCAGTGCCAGCCTCCTCGTGCCAGCGACGGCGGGAGAAGTCGTCGACGACTGAAACCTCGTGGCCGCGAGCCGAGAACCTCAAGGCCGTCGGCCAGCCCAGGTAGCCGTCGCCCCCAAGAATGAGAACGCGCATAAGTCGCGGCAGCGTAGCGGACCGGGACGACGCGGCGCGCCATAGCATCCCCCTGATGAGCGGCCTCGCAGAGCGCAACGGCGGGCCGGTTGGGATGGTCGCGCTGGGGATGATCTTGCTGTTGGGCCTGGGGCTCAGGATCGACGAGGCGTGGCAAGGCCGCGCGCCCGTCTTCGACGCGGCGGCTTACGCGAGGATCGCCGCGAACCTCGATCACGGCGACGGCTTCACGCTGGGCTCGAACGCGACCCAGCCGGCGAGCAACTACTCCCCGGGCCTGCCGCTCTTCGTCGCCGGCATCTACGAGCTGACCGGCGGAGTTCACGAACGCCTGGCCCGGATCATCCTCGCGCTCCTCGGCACCCTTTCGATCCTTTTCGCCTACCTGATCGCCAACCACCTCCGCCGCTCGACGCATTGGACACCCCCTGGCGTGTCCAATGCGTCGAGCGCGGCGGCGGGTTTGGTCGCGGCGACAGCGGTGGCGATCTATCCGGCGCTACTCGAGTACCAGGGAATGCTGATGGGAGAGCCCCTGGCGGCGGC
>JAJKHV010000103.1 GCA_021154855.1 Solirubrobacterales bacterium | reverse complement strand
GCGATCGACTTCGCCCCACTGCCACCCGAAGCAATCGAAGCTCAGCTTTCAGGCGCTGGCTCTCCGAAAGAGATCGCGGCTGCCGCTCGCCTTTCCGCCGGGGACCTGGCGCGCGCCAATTTCCTCCTCTCCGATTCCGGCCGGGCGCTCCGATCAGCGGCCTTGGCGTTGGGGGCCGTCGGAGGGGACTCGGCGGACGCGACTCCGCGAGGATCGGAGATCGCCTCCGGGAACGCCGCCGGCGCGTCGAGCTCAGCGTCCGGCGAATCCCCTCCGACGGCCCTTCAGGCCCCATGGCGTGCGCTCTTGGAGGCGGCCGAGAAGGCGGGGGAGGAGGCTGAAGCCACCACGCGCGAGATGCTGGAGCAGGAAGCCGAAGCCGGAGTCAAGCGCAGCGCCAAAGACCTCAGCGATGAAGCAAAACGAGCGGGTCGACGGCGCCGTACGGAAATCCTCGACCTAGGGCTCGAGCTGAGTGGGAGCTGGTTCCGGGATTTGGCGGCTGCCGCGTCTGGGGGAGTCGAGGTCGCGTACAGCCAGGATCGTCTTGCCGAGCTCCAGAGAGCCGCAACGCTCGATCCATCCCGCCCCCGCCGCGCCGCCGAGCTGGTCCAGGAGACCCGCCGCCGCCTCGATCTCAACGTCTCCGAGGAGCTAGCTCTCGAGGCGCTGGCCTTCCGCCTTGCGGCCGTTTTCGCCTGAGCTGGCCTGCTCACGTGCCTTCTCCAGCGCCCGCTCCTGGGCGAGACGGGTGATTTGCGCCGCCTGACGCGACATCGTCACGCTGAAGTTGAGTGCCAGTCCCAGCAGGAAGAGCAGCACGATCGAGAAGAGGGCGACGTTGGTGTCGCGCACGCCCATAGCGTCGGCGACCAACGTCAGCAAGCCTGGGAACGCAGCTCCCACCAGCATCCCCAGCCCGGCGACGAACCAGACCACGCTGAAGCGCTCCTGCAGCTTGTCGCGGCGGATCAGCTCGAGGACCAGAGCCATGAAGGCGAGCGCCAGAACCGCGGCGATGATCCGCGTCTGTGAAGTGAGGTGGACCTTGGGATCGGTCGCCCCCAGCACCAGGGCAGTCATCGCTCGGCCTCCACGTGCCGCGGCCGGAACTGGCCGACCATCAGCACGATCAGTCCCTTGAAGATGAAGAAGGCCGAGCGCACCGGCGTCAGGAAGGACGTCCCGCCCGCCCGCTCGAGCATCCGCACGGGCAGCTCCTCGACCCGCAGTTCCTCGCGCACGGCCAGCTGCAGCGACTCGATCTCGGCGAAGTCCGGCGAGTAGTGCTCGCTGAACAGCGCCATCACCCTGCGGTTCGCGGCCCGCATGCCGCTCGTCGTGTCGGTGAAGCGTTGCCGCGTCGCCAGGGTGAGGAAGAAGCGAAAGACGCCGGTGCCGATCCGCCGCGAGAGCGTCGGCTTGTAGTCGTCGCTCTCGGCTTTACCGGGATCGCGGTAGCGCGAGCCGATCACCAGGTCGGCACGGTTGGCGTAGATCTCCTCGAGCAGCCGTGCCACCTCTGCCGGCGGGTGTTGCCCGTCGGCATCGAGGTGTGCGCAGGCCTCATAGCCCTCGCGCAGCGCGTGGAGGTAGCCGGTCTGCAAGGCCGCGCCTAGCCCCTGGTTGAAGGGCAGCGAGGCGACCACGGCACCGGCCTTTCGGGCGCGCTCAGCCGTCAAGTCGGTCGAGCCGTCGTCGATCACGAGCAGATCCGCCTCGGGCAGCGACTCGCGCACGCCTGCGATCACCTCGGCGATCGGGCTCTCCTCGTTCCAGGCCGGGATGAAGACCAGAGTCCGCACCAAACGATTCTCCCATGCGCCCCGGCCCCACCGCCGCGGGGCGTCTGAATTTGTAAGGCCAAACGGACCCCTCGAGGTCAGACATGCTCTGCTGGGCGGGCGTTTGTGTTAGTAACTGCTCATGAGGCGGATCGGGATGCGACTCTGGCTGGCGGGAGCTTTTGCCGCGGTTTCGTTGATCACCGCATTCTCGGTTTACCTCTTCGGCGATAACCAGCGGGCCCTGGTCGTTGCCGTGCTGATCGGCGTCCTCGCCGGCTTCCTGATCGCGGTTGCGATCTCCCACCGGGTCTCGCGGCTGGCGCAGGCCGCCGCCGAGATGGCCTCGGGCTCATTCGACGCGCCGCTCTCCGTTTCGGGACCGGACGAGATCGGCGATCTCGCCCGCGCCCTGGAGTCGATGCGTGCCTCCTTGAAGGAGAGCTTCGGCGTGCTCACCGCCGACCGCAACAAGCTCGAGGCGATCTTCGACGGCCTCACCGACGCGGTGATGGTGGTCGACGACGAAGGGCCAGTGCGCTTCTCCAACAGCGTCGCAATGGAGCTCCTCGATGGAGGCCGTCCGCCCGAGGCGATGCTGCCGCAGCTCGCTCGCGCCGCCGAGGTCGGATTCGCCGCCCACCCGGCGCTGCGGATCGGTGACCGGGCCTACGCGATGCAGGCCCGCGCACTGCCGGGCGAGCGGGCGGTGCTGGCTGTCGTCCGCGACCGCACCGAAGAGATGCGCCGCGAGTTCGCCGAAGCCGACTTCGTCTCCAACGCCGCCCACGAGCTGCGCAACCCGCTGGCCGGGATATCGGGCGCGATCGAGGTCCTGCAGAGTGGCGCCAAAGACGACCCGAAGGCGCGCGATCACTTCCTCTCCCGACTCGCCGAGGACGCGGAGCGGATGAGTCGCCTGACCCAGGCCCTGCTTACCCTCGCCCGGGTGGAGTCGCTGGGAGCGGGGGAGACGGAGGTGGTCGACGTGCCGATCGCGATCCGCGACGTCGTCGCCGCGGTCGAGCCGCCAAAACACGTCGAGCTGGTGGTGGAGTCAGAGGCCGATCTGACCGCCAAGGGCGACCCGGTTCTGCTGCGCCAGGTGATGATCGGCTTGCTGACCAACGCCTTCAAGAACACGCCACCCCCCGGCGCCGTTACCGTACGCGGCCGCCGCGACGGCGAGACGGACGTGATCTTGGAAGTCATCGATACAGGCACAGGCATACCCACGGCGGAGATCGAGCGCGTCTTCGAGCGCTTCTACCGTCGCAGCGAGTCGCGCAAGCAGGAGGGCTTCGGCCTCGGCCTGGCGATCGCCCGGCGCATGGTCGACGTGATGGGTGGCGAGATCGGCGCCACCTCCGTGCAGGGCCAGGGCAGCACCTTCTGGGTCCGCCTTCCCGTCGCCCAGCCGAGCCCGACCCCGGTGGCCTGAGGATGAGCAGCGGACGCATCCTCGTAGCGGACGACGAGCCCTCGGTCCGCGAGTCGGTCGGCTACGCGCTCGCCCAGGACGGCTTCGACGTCGACGTCGCCACCGATGGCGACGAAGCAACCGAGAAAGTCGGCGGCGAGGGCATCCCCTATGACCTGCTGATCCTCGACATCATGATGCCGGGATCCAGCGGTCTTGACATCTGCCGCGAGGTGCGCTCGCGCAGCGCCGTGCCGATCATCCTGCTCACCGCCAAGGACGCCGAGGTCGACAAGGTCGTTGGCCTCGAGGTCGGCGCCGACGACTACGTCACCAAGCCCTTCTCGGTCCGCGAGCTGCTCGGCCGGGTGCGCGCCCAGCTGCGCCGTCGCGAGCTCGACCGCGGGCCGCTCAACCAGGCGGTCAAGATCGAAGCCGGCCCGGTCGCCATCGATCTCGTCCGCCACGTCGCCACCGTCGACGGCGTCCCGGTCAACCTGACCCGCTCCGAGTTCCAGCTGCTGCGACTCCTCGTCGGCCGCCCCGGCGAGGTCTTCCCGCGCCGCCAGATCATGGAGGAGCTCTGGCAGACCGAGTTCGACGGCGACGAGCGCGCCTGCGACGTCCACATCTCCAACCTGCGCCAGAAGGTCGAGCGCGACCCCCAGCGCCCCGAGCTGGTCGTCACCGTGCGCGGCGTCGGCTACAAGTTCGAGGGCACACGCGGCTGAGGCGGATCGTCACGCCGAGCGAAAACGCGCCCCTTTCGGTCTGTGCAAAGACCATGGCTCGGTAGAATGTGACGAACCGCGGGGAGGGATCGTTGAAGTTTTGCTCGATGAGGCTGACGGCTTGCTTGGCGGCGCTCGCATTCATGTTGTCGGCGACGGCGCCCGCCCGGGCCGAGCTGACCCAGAAGGGGGACCTCTTCGTTCGCTTCGATGGAGGCATCTCGCCCCGTGCGCTGCCCCGCAGGGCGCTCGCGCCGATCGCCGTGCGAATCGAAGGCACGATCAGGACGCCGGCCGCGACCGATCCGCCGTCGCTCAGTCGAATCAGGATCGCGCTCAACAAAGGCGGGCGCTTGAGCTCTCGCGGCTTGCCGGTATGCAGCCGCAACGAGATCGATTCCACCAGCTCCACCGAAGCGCTGAAAGTCTGCGGGGCGTCGCTGGTTGGGACCGGTGGCATCGTTGCAAAGACGTCGTTTGCCGACCAGTCGCGCTACCTGCTGCGGGGGGAAGTCACTCTCTTCAACGGCTCGGAGGCCGGTCGGCCGACGATCCTCGCCCACATCTACCAGCGGGCGCCCGCGCCGGTCACCAACATCGTCACCTTCGCCATCCGGCGCAGGGGCGGCACCTTCGGCACCGTCCTCACCGCAGAGCTGCCGCCGGCATTGCGCCACAACGGCTACCTGGAGTCGATCTTCCTCAACCTGCAGCGCAGCTACGTCTTCCACGGTCATCGCCGCTCATATCTCAGTGCCGAGTGCTCCGCGCCCGCCGGCTTTTCCGTCGCGGTCTTTCCCTTCGCCAGGGCATCGATGACCTTCGACGACGGACGGACGCTCTCTGCCACCTTGACGCGCAGCTGCAGGGTGAGTGGATAGGACTCGTACCTACTCTGGGATGAGGCACCAAGGAGTCTGCGAGTCCCTGGCGGAGTTGAGCGCCTTGCGCATGCCGTCGACGCGAGCTCTCGCCTTGCGGTACTTGGCCTGGGCAGCCCTGCGCCGGCTCGAAGATCCGTAGAGGCTCTGTCGGAGGCGGGCATTTGCCCGTTGGAGTTTGGCTTGCGCTCGGCGAAGCCTGGTTCGTGCGACCGCGACCGCGGCTGTGCCGCTTTCGCACCGACTCGCAATCTGGGAGTACGGCACGAACGCGCCTGGCGTGCCGCCGGCCGTGAGGCTGTAGAGCGTGGCACCAGGCGTTGCGCTCGCCGCGCTGACCTCGACGAGATACCTCTGAGGCTCGAGGCTGGTCGTCGCGCTCGCCGCTTCCCCGCCGGCAAGGAAATAGGCGACGGCATCGACAGGACTAGCCCTTGGATCGAGGATCGCGACGTCGATAGGAGGCCCGCCTCCACCGAGATTCTTGACCGTGAGCGTGACGTTGGCGCCGTCCCTGGCGCCAACGGGGGAACTTACGTAGAAATAGAAATAGTCCTTGTCCGTCGACGTCTCGAGGCTGGCGCCATACGTCTGGCCGATCGTCAGCGGCCCGCTGGCTTCGAGGGTCGAGTTGTTGGGCTCATAGGGCTCGCCCGCGGCAAGGCAGCGCGGCGCAAGAACGAAGACGGCGATCAGCGTCAACAGCGCTGCAAGGAGCGTTCCTGCTTGTCGCCGATCGAACCGAAGCGGGGGCCGCTCCTTGCACGTCATCCCTCCCGCCCGCATCGTACACCTGCTGCCTGGGCTCAAGCCAACGCTTCGAGCTCTCTGGAGCCGAGTCTGACGGCCAGTCCTCCTGAGCCGTCATGCTTCGCGAGCCTTGAGGCCCGCTTCCTCTTATTTCAGCGTGGCAGGAGTCGACCTTCGCGAGGAGATGGCGAGGCTGCGGGCGCTGCCGGTGTTTGCCGACGGGCCGCTTCGCGCGCGCGAGCCCGAGCTGAAGGTGCGGCGCGCGCGCAAGCGGCCACGCCGGCTCGGCTTTGCCGTGCCGAGCCAGTTCCGGCTCTCCGTGACCGCGTACCCGGGGGTCCGCGCCGGCGACGTGCTCGAGACGCTCCTCCACGAGCTGACCCACCTGCACGTCGGCCGAGCCGCCGAGGCGCACGGCTGGCATGGGCCGACCTTCAAGCGGACCCTGGCGCGGGCGATGGACGAGGCTTACGGCATCGTTGGCTTGAGGCCGCGCAGCACCGTCCATGGCGCCTACGCCGAGGCGATCGAGTGCGCCCGGCTCGCCGTCGGCGAGCCGCTCCAGATGCAGATCTGACCATGGCGTCCAGCAAGGATCACTTCCGGTTCCCTTCTCTCGTCCGCCCGCGAGAGGTGGCCCGCGCGGTGACGCCGCTGGAGCTGTTCTTCGACCTCGTCTACGTCTTCACGGTCAGCCAGCTCTCGCTCAACTTGGTCGATCAGGTCAGCGTGCGCGGTATTGCGCAGACCCTGGTGCTCGCACTGGCCGTGATGTACGCCTGGTTCATGACCGTGTGGACCTCGAACTGGCTCGACGTCGAGCGGCGGCCCGTGCAGTTGATGCTGCTCGGCCTGATGTTCGCAAGCCTGCTGATGTCGACCTCCGTGGCCGAGGCCTTCGGCGATTCGCCGACCGCCTCCTTGTTCGGCGACCGGGCCGCTCTCTTCGTGATCGGCTACCTCGCGATCCAGCTCGGTCGCACCGCCTTCGCCACATCGGTTTTCCGCGGTCACCGGCTGCACGCTCACTTCGTCAACGCGCTGGCCTGGGAGATCGCAACGGCGGCGATCTGGATCGCCGCCGTCTTTGCCGAGGGAGATACCCGGCTTGCGATCTGGGCGGTCGCCGTGCTCGTCACCTACGGCGGCGTGATCGCCGGCCACCCACTGCCGGGCAAGCGCAGCCCATTCAGCTCCGACAGCCAGATCTATGCCGAGCACCTGCTCGAGCGCTTCCGCCTCTTCTTCCTGATCGCCCTCGGCGAGACCGTGCTTACGATCGGCAACGCCTTCGCCGGCGGACCGCTCGAGACGGAACGCCTGATCGCGCTCAGTGCCGCCTTCGTCGGCACGGTCTCGCTCTGGTGGTGCTACTTCCACCGCGCCGAGCGTCTCGGTATCGACGCAGCGCAGGGCGCCGGCGACGCCTCGCGCATCGTCGCCATCGGCAACTACACGCTGATCGCGATGGTGATCGGCATCGTCGCGATCGCCGTCGGCGACCAGCTCGCGATCGCCGACCCCGATCTGGACGTCACCGCGAGCATGACGGCGTTGATCTTCGGCGGGCCGGCGATCTTCCTGCTCGCCCAGCTCGCCTTCATGCGCGGGGCCTCAGGCCGTGCTCCGCGAGCCCGCATCGCCGGCTGTATTGGCCTCGCTGCCCTCGCCCTGCTCACATCTTCGTTCAGCCTGCTCCTCGCCGTAATGACCGCGAGTGCCGTCCTGCTCGCGGTGGCGATCGACGATACGCGGCCCGAGCCAAGCCCGAACGGCTAAGCGGTCGCCCACCGCGCGGGTCAGAGCCGACGCCCGGATTCGAACCGGGGACCCCTTCATTACGAGTGAAGTGCTCTACCAACTGAGCTACGTCGGCGGGTTGGCCTCATTGTAGGAGCGGCGCTGCGAGGGAGGCTCCTGCCGGGATCGACTCGGCTGGAGCTATCGCGGCACCGTTCCGCGCAGCTCTTGCCCGGAGGAGGGTTGCATTCCTCCACAGACTGGGCAGCTGGGCTCTGGGATCACGGGCTCACGCTCGACCCCCATCGTGCGCAGGTCGTAGATATGGCCGACGCCAAGCGTCGAGGGCTGGGCCAGGCCGGTCAGCTGATGCATCACATCGAGGCCGATCTGACCGCCGATCATGCTGCAGGCCGGCCCCAGCGTCGCCGCCGGCGAGCTTTTGCCGCGCTGTTGCTCGATCGCCACGTCGAAGAGTGGGTAGGTGCGCCGGTAGCCAATCTCCTGACAGGAGAAGCACCCGGTCACTTCAGGAACGTAGAGCGGCCCCACCCGGGCGACCGGTGGGAAGTGGCTCATAGCGATGAAGGGGATACGGGCCGCGAAGCAAGCCGAGTTGATCCAGTGCTCGATGTCGTGCGCGGGCCAGTCACAGGCGTCGATCACCAGGTCATAGCCTGCGATCGTCTCGGAGACCGCCGCCTCGCTGTCGAGTTTTTGCAGCCGCGTCTCGATCTTCATCGCCGAGTTGAAGGCCTTGAGGCGCTCACCCGCGGCAACCGCCTTGTAGCGGCCGATGTCGGACTCCGAGTAAAGGACCTGGCGGTTGAGGTTGCTCAACTCGACCCGGTCGAAGTCGACCAGCAGCATCTCGCCGACGCCGACGCAGGCGAGGTTCAGCGCAGACCAGCCGCCGAGTCCGCCGACGCCGAGCACGGCGATGCGCGATTCGGCGAGCATCTCCTGACACTGCGACGCTGTCGGGCCCGTCGTGATGTCGCTGAAATAGCGCAGCTGGCGGTCATAGCGCTCGATCACCTTCTGGGGAATCCGGTCGTCGTCGGCGGCGTCCTCGACCACCCCGAGCTCCTCGAACTGGGCGAGCAGGTCGCCAACCTCCTCGGCGCCGAACTCGTCGATCAGCTGCTCACGCGTGCGTGTCCCGTCGAGCGCGGCGAGCAACTGGCGCCCCGCCTGATCTGGATCCTCGATGTGGACGTCTGCGCCGGCGCTCGGCCGGAGCAGGTAGACGTCTCCGTTGGGCGATTCCATCTGCTGCGTAGTTCGCTTCAGTCGCGGTCGGTTCATGAGCCGTCCCTTCCTTCTCTGGGTACGCTCTAGACCAACCGATTGCTCAAATTAGTTTCGCTTAAATCTCGCGCAATCTTTTTATTGGACGCTTTGGAGTACGAAGGAGACCTATCTTGGTACTACCGGCGAGCGGATCGGAAGATTGCGATGCGATGATGGGAGTCGCGACCGCCTCGCCTGTCAGTGCTCGAGACTGGCCTTGCTAAAGGCTCGTGAGTTCCGCGGCACGGGCGAACACGGAGTCGAGCATCGGCTCGGTGAGCCGGCCGGTGAAGGTGTTCTGCTGGCTGGGGTGGTAGCAGCCGAGCAGCGTCCAGTGGCCGGCCTGCGACTCGGCTCCATGGCCGAACCGCGGCTTGGGCCGCGGGATCTCGCCGCCGAGAGCTCGAATCGCCCGCAGTGCCCCGTCCCAGGCGAAGCCGCCGAGAGCAACGATCGTGTTGCAGCGCTCGAGCAGCGCCAGCTCACGCTCTAGGTAGGGCAGGCAATTGTCGCGCTCTTGTGGTGTCGGGCGATTGTCGGGCGGGGCACAGCGCACGACTGCCGTGACGTACGCGTCGGCGAGCCGCAGACCATCGCCGCGATGCTCCGACGTCGCCTGATTCGCATAGCCGGCACGGTGCAGCGCAGCGTAGAGCCAGTCGCCTGAGCGGTCGCCGGTGAATATGCGACCGGTCCGGTTGCCGCCGTGTGCAGCCGGCGCAAGGCCGACGATCGCCAATCGTGCCGTCGGATCGCCGAAGCCGTCCAGCGGTCGCGCCCAGTAGGCCTCCCCGTGGAAGCGGCGCGGCGGATCGTCGGCGCAAGCCTCCCGCCATTCGACCAGGCGAGGGCAAGTCCGACAGGCGTGGATTTCGGATGAAAGCGCGGCGAAAGACGAAGGTCTAGGCGCCGGTTGGTGGCTGCCCATGTAAGAACTGAATCATGCAGTGACACTCCGGAGTGGAGGACCCGATCTTGATGGCGTCCAAGATCGGGCCTCCGCTTCGGTTTAACGACCCTTGAGAGTCGACAGCTGCGGGACGACATCGTCCGTTTTAGAGATCTTCACCCTGCCTCACCCCCTTCGCAAATCGTCAGCTCTTTGCGGTTGGGAGTCGCGACCCATCCAGTACGCGCTTTAGACCTCCCAATTACTGGAAAAAGTTCCAGTAATCACCAAAGTAAGCGGAAAAGCGCCCCTAACGGTTTGCCAATTTGGCTTTGTGTCTAATACGATGGAGTGGTTAGAGGCCGCGCAAATGAACTGGAGGAGTTCCCTTGGCTGCAAAAACCAAGACCAAGACGAAGAAACAGACAGGCGTCGACCAGCGCTTGGTAAAGGCACTGGCGCACCCCCTGCGAGTGCAGATTCTGATGATCCTCAACGAGAGGATGGCTAGCCCCAACGAACTTTCCAAGGAGTTGGAAGAGGGTCTCAGCCAGGTCAGCTACCACGTCAAAGTCCTTAAGGACTTTGAGTGCATTGAGATGGTGAAGACTGAGCCGCGCCGTGGCGCCGTCGAGCACTATTACCGCGCAACCGCGCGCGCGTTCTTCACGGATGCCGAGTATCAGCATCTTCCGGATTCGATCAAGCCGGGTGCGACCGCAGCCGTCTTCCGAATGATGATGGAGGATGTCAGCGGCGCTTTGCAGGGCGGAACCTTTACGGCTCGAGACGACATGCACCTCAGCTGGACTCCAGGGGTCGTCGATGAGCAAGGTTGGGATGAATCGGTTGAGCTGGTCAACGAAACGCTCGAGCAGTTGATCAAAATCCACTCGGGCAGCGCCAAGCGGCTGGCGAAGTCTGGCGAAGAGGGCATTCCAGCGACGGCGGTCCTAATGAACTTCGAGGGATTGTCCGCCGAGGCGAAGTCCACGAAAGGCGTCAGAAAAGCCAAAGGGAAGAAGGCTGCAAAGCGGGTCTAGCTTTTCGCGGCGAAGGGCGGCGCAACCTCCACATATGCTTCGCGCCCTCGATGGGCTTGAAGCAAAGTAAATGCCTCAGCAGACAGCGGCGCGGCTTCGGTCGCGCCGCTGTCTTTCTCGTTCTTGCAGCGGCGATCGTTGCTGGCGGCTGTGGCCGCCAGGGCCACGGGGCGGAGACCGACAGCGACAAGGCCGCTGACGTCGCCGTCCTCAACTCGATCCTCTCCCAGGAACTGACCACGGTCGCCGCATACGAACGGGGCCTTCCCCTCCTGCGCGGTCGAATGCTTGCCGTCGGGCAGGTCTTTCACGGCCAGGATCAGGCTCACGTCGACGCTCTAACCAAGGCGATTCGAGGCCTGGGCGGCGAAACCGAAGCCGAAGCGAGCGAACTCGAGCCGCCCGGCCCGCAGAGCCAGGCCGACGCGCTCGCACTTGCCTACGAAGGGGAGAATGCGGCCCTCTCGGAAGCCCAGAGTGGGGTTGCCCACCTGCAGTTCACGGCGCCGCGAGCGCTCTCCGCCGCCCTGGCCGCGAACCATGCCCAGCACCTGGCGATCCTCCGCCAGGGCTTCGGCACTGGCCTGGTAGGGGCAGTCCCGGAAGCGTTCGAGTCCGGTGACGAGCCGCCCCCAGCAGCTTCCGCCGACGGCCCCAAGGCGTCCGAATAGGGGATGTCTCAGGCCGGTCGGCCGCATAACAAGGGATGATGCGCCCGTGACCGCGCCTCTATACGCCGTCGGGCGCTTCTGCTCACGGCACCACTGGTTGACGATCGCCGTCTGGATCGTCCTCGCCGTTGGTCTCGTGCTAGCCGGGCAGGCGGGCGACAGCAAGACCAACGACAACCTCACCCTGCCCGGCACCGGCTCAACCGCGGCCACCGAACTGCTCGAAGACAACCTTCCTGAACAGGCCTACGGCAGTAACCCGCTGGTCTTTCAGGCCAAGGCCGGTGCCGCGCTGACAGCACCGAAGTACGCCGGCGCGATCGACGAATCGGTGAAGCGGCTGGAGGCCATGCACGACGTCAACTCGGCGGTCAACCCGCTGACTCCCGCCGGCGCAACCTTTCTCAGCAAAGATCGCTCGGTCGCCTACGTGCCCGTGGTGCTCGGCATTGGCCCGGGCGAGCTGACCGAAGCGCAAGCACAGGCGGTCCTCGATGCGGGCAAACCGGCCGAAGAAGCCGGGCTCAAGGTGGCCGTCGGCAGCTACGTGGGCCAGGCCCTCTCCAAGCCAGACACCGGCGCCAGCGACGCGATCGGCATCGCTGCTGCGATCGTGATTCTGCTCTTCGCCTTCGGCACCGCGACCGCGATGGTGCTGCCGATCTTCTCGGCGATCCTCGGCCTCGCCTGCTCGCTCTCGATCATCCGCCTGCTCGAGCATGCGGTTCAGGGGCCGAGCGCCGCCTCCACCCTGGCGACGATGATCGGCCTCGGCGTCGGCATCGACTACGCGCTCTTCATCGTCACCCGCCACAAGCTGCAGCTCAAAGACGGGATGGAGGTCGGCGAGTCGGTCGCGCGCGCCACCGCGACAGCGGGCGGCGCCGTCGTCTTCGCCGGTTTCACGGTCGTGATCGCGCTCTGCTCGCTCGCCTTCGCCGGTATCCCGCTGGTCAGCACGCTCGGGTTCACCG
>JAJKHV010000102.1 GCA_021154855.1 Solirubrobacterales bacterium | reverse complement strand
CCAGGAGATCCACGGCAAGCTCGGCCTGCGCTCCTCCGACACCGGGGAGATCTCGCTCGACTCGGTCGAGGTCGGCGAGGACGCGATGCTCGGCGAGATCGGCGATGGCTTCAAGGTCGCGATGAGCGCCCTCGACAACGGCCGCTACAGCGTCGCCGCCGGCTGCGTCGGCATCTGCGAAGGCTGCGTCGAAGCGTCGGTCGCCTACGCCAAGGAACGCAAGCAGTTCGGCGTGCCGCTCGCCCGCTTCCAGTTGGTCCAGGAGATGATCGCCGACATGATCCTCAAGCGCGACGCCTCCCGGATGCTGGTCTACCGGGCCGGCGTACTCAAGGACGAAGGCAAGCCGAACACGACCGAGACCTCGGTGGCGAAGCTCTACGCGACCGAGTCGGCGGTCGAATGCGCCAACCTGGCGATCCAGGTCCACGGCGGCGCTGGCTACGTCGACGACTACCCGGTCGAGCGCTACCTGCGCGACGCCCGCGTCACCACCCTCTACGAGGGGACCTCGCAGATCCAGAAGATGATCATCGGCCGGGCGGCGACCGGGATCAACGCGATGACTCCGATGGTGGTCGAGTAGCCCCTTGCCGGAGCTGGTCGAGAGCTCGCGCGACGGCCACGTCGCCCTGCTTCGTCTCAACCGGCCGGAGGCACGAAACGCGCTCTCCCCCGAGTTGATGGAGCAGCTCGCCGGCGAGCTCGAACGACTCGATCCCGACCCAGAGGTCCGCTGCGCAGTCATCGCCGGCTCCGAGAAGGTCTTCGCCGCCGGGGCCGACATCAGGGCGATGAGCGAACGTAGCTTTTCCGAGGTGCTGCGCCATCCGGCCGCAAGCTTCTGGCGCCGCCTCGCCGCGATCAAGACGCCGATGATCGCCGCTGTCTCCGGCTACGCGCTGGGCGGCGGCTGCGAGCTGGCGCTGGCCTGCGACATGATCGTCGCCGCCGAGGGCGCGCAGTTCGGCCAGCCGGAGATCAACCTCGGGATCATCCCTGGCGGCGGCGGCACCCAGCGCCTCGCTCGCGTGCTCGGCAAGCAGCGGACGATGGAGTACGTGCTCACCGGTCGCCGCTTCGACGCCGCCGACGCGCACGCCATGGGCCTCGTCAACAGGGTCGTCGCCGACGGTCG
Organism: Solirubrobacterales bacterium; assembly: GCA_021154855.1. Classification (GTDB taxonomy): domain Bacteria; phylum Actinomycetota; class Thermoleophilia; order Solirubrobacterales; family 70-9; genus VRUE01. Next base: position 4,698 of record JAJKHV010000102.1, on the reverse strand, counting down.
CTGGCTGGAGGAGGCGCTGGCACTCGCCGCGGACGTCGCCAAGCAGCCGCCGATCGCCGCCCGACTCGCCAAGCAGGCGGTGCTCGTCGCCGAGGAGACCGCGCTCTCGCCCGGGATCGAGAACGAGCGCCGCCTCTACGAGCTGGCGATGGCGACCGAGGACCGGGTCGAGGGAATGACGGCCTTCCTCGAAAAGCGCGAGCCGAAGTTCGAGGGCAAGTGATGGCAAACCTCTTCAAGCCCGACTTCGAAGACACCAGCGACCGGCCTGGCTTCGGCTGGCAGCGCGCCGCCTTGGGCCGCCAGGCCGGCGCGAAGCGCCTCGGCGCCAGCCTTTTTGCGCTTCCGCCCGGCCAGGCGGCCTTCCCGCTGCACTACCACCTCGGCAACGAGGAGATGCTGGTCGTGATCGCCGGCAGGCCGTCGCTGCGCAGGCTCGATGACGAGCGAGAGCTGGCGAGCGGCGAGGTCGTCTCCTTCCCGCGGGGGGAGTCCGGCGCGCATCAGGTCGTCAACCGCAGCGACGAGGAAGCCCGCATCCTGCTGATCAGCGAGATGAACGCGCCGGAGATCGTCGTGCGGCCGGAGTCCGGCAAGCTGAGCGCCCGCGGGAGCCCGCCGGGCGGCCGCGGCGAGGGCATGCACAAGGTCTTCCGCCAGAGCGACGAGGTCTCGCTCTGGGAGGACGAGGCGCCACCCCCCAGCGCGCCGTGAGCCTCGCAGTCGAACGCATCGGGGTCGTCGGCGCCGGCACGATGGGGGCCGGGATCGCCCAGGTCGCCGCTCTCGGTGGATACGAGACACGCCTCTACGACCCGGTTCCCGCGGCCCTCGAATCAGGCCTGGAGAAACTCGGCGCGTCCCTCACCAAGGGCGCCGCCAAGGGAATCTGGAGCCAGGTCGATGCCGATAGGGCGCGCGACCGTGCCGGCGGAGCCCACAGCCTCGCCGACCTGGCCGAATGCGACCTGGTGGTCGAGGCGGCGCCGGAGGACCTCGAGCTGAAGCGCGAGCTGTTCACGGCACTGGCCGAGGCCTGCGGGCCGGAGACGATCCTCGCCAGCAACACCTCCTCGCTGCCGATCACGGCGATCGCCACCCGGGTACCGCATCGCGAGCGGGTCGTCGGCATGCACTTCTTCAACCCGCCGGCGCTGATGAAGCTGGTCGAGGTGGTCGCCACCGATGACTCGGCTGCGGGAGCACTCGACGCGACAACCGAGGTCGGCAAGCGCATGGGCCGCACGCCGATTCGCGCCAAGGACAGCCCGGGCTTCATCGCCAACCGGCTTGCCCGTCCCTTCACGCTCGAGTCCCTGCGCATGCTGGCCGACGGCATCGCCGACGCGGCGACGATCGACCGTGTCTGCCGGCTCGGCGGCGGTTTTCGCATGGGACCCTTCGAGCTGATCGACCTGATCGGCCTCGACGTCAACCTCAGCGTCGCCCGCTCCTTCTACGCCCAGGGCGGCGAACCGGAGCGCTGGCGACCAAGCCCGGTGCAGGAACGACTCGTCGAGGAGGGGCGACTGGGCCGCAAGAGCGGACACGGCTTCTATGACTACGGCGACGGCCCTCATCGCCCGGTCGATGCCGACGTTGGCATTGAAGCGCCAACGCTCGACGCAGAGCAGCTGGCAAAGATCGACGTCTCCGGGCCGGTCATTCTTCCCCGCCTCCTCGCCCAGATCGCCAACGAGGCCGCCTTCGCACTCGAAGAGGAAATCGGCTCCCCGGCCGACATGGACACGGCGATGCGGCTCGGCTTCAACTGGCCCCGCGGGCCGCTGGAGTTCACCGCGTTGATCGGGGCGGGCAACGCCGTGGCGCTGCTAGAAGACCTGCGTCACGAGCACGGCAACGCCTATCAACCGGCATCGCGGCTATTGGAGATGCAGCAATAGCGTCAACGACGACGCCCAGCGTAGCCCGCGGGCAGCACCCGGCTCAGCGCGCGATGCGAAACATCAGCTGGTCCTGGTAGCACCAGCTCCAGTCCTCGCCCGGCTCGACCGAGCGGATCACCGGGTGATCCGTCTCAGCGTTATGCGCAGTGGCGTGCTTGCCTTCTGAGTTGTCGCAGCAGCCGATGTGCCCGCAGCTCTGGCACATCCGCAGATGGACCCACTGCATCCCTAACTCGAGGCACTCCTCGCAGCCTGCGATCTCACTCGGCGGATCGAAGAACTCGATTGAGCGGATGTGGGAGCAGGAGGCCGTAGGCCCACGATAGCGGGGGCAACCACAGCGCCGGCGCCGTCAGCGGCCAAGGTCGGCGCCGTCAGCCCGCTGAGATCTGCAAGGCTGCGGCGATGAACGAGACAGCAGCAGGCGGGGAGCCGATCACCGAGGAGGGCATCGAGGCCTTGCGAGAGGAGATCGAGGCGCTCGAAGGGCCGGCCCGGACCAAAATGGCCGCCCGCATCAAGGTCGCCCGCGAGGAAGGCGACCTCAAGGAGAACGCCGAGTACCACATCGCCAAGGAAGACCAGGCCCACCTGGAGACCAAGATCAAGCGGCTCAGGGAGCGCCTCCGCACCGCCGTGGTCGTAGAGATCGATGAGAAAGCCGACACCTTCGCCTTCGGCCGCACCGCGGAGGTCCTCGACGAAGCAAAAGAAGAAGTGAACAGCTGGACCCTGGTCGGCTCGACCGAAGCCGACCTGGGCGAGGGCCGCCTCTCCGCCGAGTCGCCGATCGGGCGAGCACTGCTCAACGCAAGGGTCGGCAAGCCGATCGAGATAGAGACCCCCCGTGGCTCGCGCACCTTCGTAGTCAAGAAGCTGATCAGTTGAAGCACTGAGCTTTCAAGTAACTGAATCGTCTGATTAGTCAAATTGATGTAACCTCCGCCGAGGATGCTGAATCGTGCGAGGTGCGGCAGGCTCTCAATCCTCGCGCTGTCGATTTTCGTCCTGCTGCCGGCCACGGCTATAGCTCGAAAATCCACCTGTCCCGAAGTGATCAAGCCACAGGCCCCGCTCGCGCAGACAGCTCCCCTCGGCCTTCCACCCGGACATTTGACCGCCGTCAGCGGCAACGGCACGCCGCTGAAGGAAGCTTCTCTCGTGATGGATTTCGGCGGCAACAGAGAACGCGACATCCGCACGCAAACCTTCCGGCTGTCGGAGGGCCTGGACCCGAACAGCGTTCGCGTCTCAACCGTCAACGACATCCCCAATGGCAACGACCCGCTCCCCACGGGACACGAGCAGTTGACCTTCCGGGCCGGCGTCAGCCGGGTTGCCGGATTGGTCAACGTTCACGTCTGCTACGACCCCGGGGCAGTCAACCAGCCCAATGCCGGACGCTACGCGGGAGTGCTGCTGGTAAGCGCCCCCGGCGCCCGGGCCGCCCCTCTCTCAGTTGAATTTACATTTCGAGACGATCAGTGGCTGGGGGCGGTTATGGCGTTGTTGGTTGGGATCCTCGCCGGGGTGGCTGTTCAGGCGATCGCGACGTTCCAGCAGGCGCCGAAGCGGACTCGACCAAAGAAAGTCTGGCCGTACCTGTTCAACTTCCGCACTCTGCTCTCAGCCGCAGCCGGGGCCGTCACCGCAATCGCGACGTACGGAAAAGTGGTCGAAGGGGACCCAACCTGGAACAGCGCCGGACCCACACTTCTGGTCCTGGCCGGGGCAACGTTCAGTGCAACCCTGGCCGCCAAGACTGCGATCGACCTGAAGGGGCCCACCGACAAAGAGAAAGGCGGCGGCCTGTCCACCTGATCCCAGACTGGGCCTCGATCAGGCGTGCGGTGTCGGAGCGATCTCCACCGGCTCGCCGCCGGGCAGCCAGTGGGCCTCGGGTGAGGGGGGCGTGTCGCGCAGGTACCACTCGGCGTCGAGGGCGCCCATGCAGCCCGTGCCGGCAGCGGTCACGGCCTGGCGGTAGGTGTGATCGACGACGTCGCCTACGGCGAAGACGCCGGCGAGGTTGGTGCGGGTGGAGCCGGGCTGGGTGACGATATAGCCGTCCTCGTCGGTGTCGACCTGGCCTACGACCACCTCTGAGCGCGGGATGTGGCCGATCGCAACGAAGGCGCCGTCGGTGTCGACATCCTCGGTCTCGCCGGTCTCGACGTTGCGCAGCCGCACATGGTCGAGGCGGCCCTTGTCGCTGGCGACGAACTCCTCGGCGACATAGGGGGTCTTGAAGTCGATGTTGCCCTGCTCGCGAGCGCGATCCTCCATGATCTTCGAGGCGCGGAACTCGTCGCGGCGGTTGACGACGGTCAGCTCGCTGGCGTACTTGGAGATGAAGATCGAGTCCTCCATCGCCGAGTCGCCGCCGCCGACCACGATCACCTTTTGGTCCTTGAAGAACGCGCCGTCGCAGACGCCGCAGGTCGAGACGCCGCAGCCGCTCAACTCGATCTCGCCGGGGATGCCGAGCCGGCGCGGCTCCGCCCCCATCGCCAGGATCACGGTCTTCGCCAAGTGCTCCTCGTCGCCGAGGTAGACCTTCTGCACGCCGCCGTCGGAGAGCTCCACCCGGTCGACATCGTCGCTGACAAAGCGCGTGCCGAAGCGCTCGGCCTGAGCCCGGAACTGGGTCATCATCTCCGGCCCCATGATCCCCTCGGGGTAACCGGGGTAGTTCTCGACGTCGGTCGTGTTCTGAAGCTGGCCGCCCCACTGGAAGCCCTCGATGACCAGGGGCTCGAGCTCGGCCCGCGCGGTGTAAACGGCCGCGGTG
>JAJKHV010000101.1 GCA_021154855.1 Solirubrobacterales bacterium | reverse complement strand
TGAGCAGGATCATGCTCAAGGCCGAGTCGGAGACCCGCCTCGACAAGGCCGCCGCTGAGCTCGCCGCGACCCTCTTGCCGACCCTGCCAGACGAAACCGAGCTACTCGGCCCGGCGCCGATGTTCCGCGTCCGCAACCGCCACCGCCGCCGCCTCCTGCTCAAGGCGAGCGACCGCGAGGGAACCGTCAACGCCATTCGCGACACGGTCGAGCGCCTCGCCGCCGCCCGCGCCCTGCGCGAGGTCGCGATCAGTGTCGACGTAGACCCCCAATAGTGCCCTGATCGGTGACTTCGCCTTTTTTCGCCCTATCGACGAAGAAAGGCGAAGTCAGCACCGAGGGGTCGGTCCATAGAATTGATCCATGAGCGAGAACGCGGAGATCGAAGCCGGCGAGCGCGGCGGGAACGAGCTCGATGCCGAGCTGCTGGAGCGCCGCGAAGCGGCCCTGGCGCAGGTCGTCAAGTTCGGCGACCCGGTTCTCAAGAGCAAGGCGTCCCCGGTGCGTGACTTCGGTCCCGGCCTGCGAGCTGAAGTCGAGCGGATGATCGCGATCATGCGCGGCGCGATGGGAGTCGGGTTGGCGGCGACTCAGGTCGGTGTCCTACGGCGACTGCTCGTCTTCCAGGCTGGGCCCGATAGCGAGCCGACCGCGCTGGTCAACCCGGAAGTCGAGTGGTTCTCTGAGGAGGCGGTCGTCGCCGAGGAGGGTTGCCTCAGCCTGCCGCGGGTCTCGATGGACGTCGAGCGGCCACTGCACGCGCGCTTCAGGGGCCTCGACGTCGATGGTGAGCCGGTGCGCATCGAGGCCTCTGGCCTGGAGGCACGGGTGCTACAGCACGAGCTCGACCACCTCGACGGCGTACTGATCCTCGACCGGGCACCGCGGGCGCAGCGCAAGGGCGCCCTGCGTGCCCTGCGCGAGGGGGAGAGCTACGGCCCGCCCCTGGACGAGCATGAGGCCGGCGACCAGGCCGGCGAGCATCGCGAGCCAAAGAGCACAGCGTGAGCACACCAATCGCCACGGATTCGGACACCCGCCAGTCACCGTGTCGATCGACGCGCCCACAGTGCAACCCGTGAGGACCGTCTATTTCGGCACGTCTGAGTTCGCCGCGGCGGTCCTGCGCCGGCTGGCCGAGTCAGCGCACCGTCCTCTGCTGGTCGTCACGCCGCCTGACCGGCCCAAGGGCCGTGGCCGCCGCACGCAGCCCTCACCGGCCGCCGAGGTCGCAGCCGAGCTGGAGATCGACCTTGTGCAGGCCGGCAACGTCAACGAGCCGCCGGCGCTGGAGCGAATTCGCGCCGCCCGGCCCGAGGCGCTCGCCGTCTGCGCTTTCGGTCAGTTGATCCGCGAGCCGCTGCTCTCGGAATGGCCGATGCTCAACGTCCATCCCTCGCTGCTGCCGCGCTGGCGCGGCGCGGCGCCGATCGAGCGGACGATCATGGCCGGGGAGGAGCGCACTGGGGTCTGCGTGATGCGGCTGACCGCCGGCCTGGACTCGGGCCCCGTAGCCCTGTGCGAGGAGATTGCGGTCGGCCCGGAGGAAGACTTCGAAGCCCTTGCGTCCAAGCTCGCGGCGCTGGGAGGGGAGCTGCTGGTGCGGGCATTTGACCTCCTGGCGGAGTCACGACTCCAGTTCGAGGAACAGGACGACGACGCCGCCACTTACGCGGAGAAGATCAGCGCCGATGAGCGCCGCCTCGACCCTTCGCGCCCGGCCGCCGAGCTGGCCCGGACGGTGCGCGCTCTCACCCCGCACGTCGGCACCTATCTGGAGACCAGCGATGGTGGGCGGCTGGGAGTCCGGCGGGCGCGCGCAGTCGACGTCGGCGTCAAAACCGGCGAGGTGCGGGCCGAGTGGGGAGCGTTGCTGCTCGGCTGCGGGCAGGGGGCCCTGCGGCTCGAGGTCGTGCAGCCGCCCGGCGGCAAGCCGATGGCAGCCGATGCCTACCAGCGCGGCCACCCCTTGCCGAAACTATGAGCGGCCAAATCGACACGGTGGCCTCCGGTCGTTCGAATCCGTGGCGATTTGGCCGCGATCCATCGTCATGAGCGGCCAAATCGACACGGTGGCCTCCGGTCGTTCGAATCCGTGGCGTTCTGGCCGCGATCCATCGTCATGATCTCTCCCGCCCGCCGGCTCGCCTACGAGACGATCCGGGCCAGCTTCGAGCGCGACGCCCACACCGAGCGCTTTTTTCGCGAAACCGCTGACGAGCGCGGCCTCGACGGCCGCGAGCGCGCCCAGGCCCAGCGCCTCGCCTTCGGCGCCGTGCAGCGCCGCGGCACCGCCGACGCGGCCCTTGACCGTCTCGTCGACCGCCCGCTGCGCGAGCTCGACCCGCCGCTGATCGCCGCCCTGCGCCTGGGGATGTACGAGCTGCTCTTCGCCGATGGCACGCCCGATCACGCCGCGGTCGATCAGGCCGTCGAGCTGGTCAAGCGCGCCGGGGCCGCTCATGCCGCGGGGCTCGTCAATGCGGTGCTGCGCCGCGCCGCTCGCGAGCGGGCGACCTTGACCGCGTCGCTGCTCGGCGACGATTCGACCCCCGAGGCGGCGGCCGTTGCGCATTCGGCACCGCTCTGGCTGGCGCAGATGTGGTGGCGTGAGCTGGGCCCCGACGATGCCCGTTCCCTGCTCGCGGCCTGCAATGAACCTGCCGAGCATGCGTTCCGCGTCAACACCCTGCGCACCGATGTGGAGACGACGACCGAGAAGCTGCGCAGGGCCGGGATCGAAGCCCGTCCAGTCGCCTCTGCAGAGGCCAAAAAGCCAGCGGGAGACGCCAGGGGGCCGAGCGTAGGCGACTCTGTCCTCGTGGCGCCGGAGATGATCGTCGTCGAAGGGCAGACCGGCGACGTCGTCCCCGACCTGGTCGCCGCCGGCGAGCTGACTCCGCAAAGCCGTGGTTCTGCCGCCGCCGTCGAGGCTCTCGATCCCCGGCCTGGCGAGCACGTCCTCGATCTCTGCGCTGGCCCCGGGATCAAGACCGGCCAGATTGCCGCCCGCATGGAGGACCGCGGCGAGGTGATCTCGGTCGAGAACGACTCCCAGCGCGCCGCTGAAGTCGCCAGCCAGGCCCAGCGCCTGGGCCTGCGCAGCGTCACCGTCATCGAGATCGACGCTGCCCAGGGCGGGATGACCGGCTTCGACCGGGTTCTGCTCGACGCTCCCTGCTCGGACCTCGGCGCCATCGCCTCGCGGCCCGACGCCCGCTGGCGCAAGTCGCCGGCGACGATCGACCGCCTGGTCGAGGTGCAGTCGCAGATGCTCGAGCGGGCCCAGCAGGCCCTGCGTCCCGGTGGCACGCTGGTCTACTCGACCTGCACGATCTCCCGCCGCGAGAACGAGGATCAGCTCAGCGGCGCAGAGCACTGGCAGATCCGTCCGGACCGCGATCGCACGACCGGCTTTTTCATCGGCCGGCTGAGACGCAATGATGCTGAAGATGAGTGAGACAGTCGACGGGGAGAGCGTTTTGCGCCGGGCGGCCTGCCCGGGTTGCGGAGAGCCCTGGCTGCGCCCGACCCAGCTGCCCGGTCGCTTCCGCTGCGTGTACTGTCTGCGCCGCTTCGAGCTCGTCTCGCAGTGCCCGAACTGCGGCGAACACCAGACAATTGCCCGAATGAGCACAACCGAGGACATGACCTGCCAGACCTGCAGGGATTCAATGTTGAGGCCCGTGTGACCCCAGGACGCCGCAAACCGGCGCATATCGGCGTCCTCGCTCGCTCGCGTGCAGAGCACGCCGCGTTCCCCGTGTCCTTGCTCTGCTTGGTTTTCGCCCCTTGGGAAGGGCTGCCGTGAGTGAGCGGATGAGGGAGCTGCTGACCTCGCCGCAGGTCGCGCCCTCGATCCTCTCGGCCGACTCCTCGAAGCTTGGCTCGCAGGTCGACGAGGTGATGGCGGCCGGCGCGCGGGTGATCCACATCGACGTGATGGACGGGCATTTCGTGCCGCCGATCACGCTCGGGCCGCTGGTCGCCGGCTCAATCGCCGAGCAGGTGCATGCCGGCGGCGGGGCCATCGACGTCCACCTGATGATCGAGCAGCCCGAGCGCCACATCGAGGCTTTCGCAGCGGCCGGCGCCGACTCGATCACCTTCCACGAGGAGGCGACCCCGCACGCCAACCGCACGCTTGCAGCGATCCGAGAGCTCGGCTGCCTGGCGGGTATCGCGCTGAATCCGGGAACCCCGGCCGCGGCGCTCGTCGAGCTGCACGATCTGGCCGACATCGCCCTCTGCATGACGGTCAACCCCGGCTGGGGCGGCCAGTCGTTCATCGAGGGATCGCCCGAGAAGGTCTCCCGGCTCAGGCCGCTGGTCGGCGGGGCGACCATCGAGGTCGATGGCGGTATCGACGCCTCAACCGCCGGCGCGGTCGCCGCAGCTGGCGCATCCCTCTTTGTCGCCGGCTCGGCGGTGTTCGGCGCCGATGATCCGGCAGCCGCCTTTGCGGAAGTTTCTGCTGCAGTCGCCGGGAGCTGAGAGCAAGCAGAGCGAGGACGCGGGGAGCATGGCGTGCCTCTGTACGCGAGCGAGCGAGGGCGCCGATCTGCGCCGGCCTCAGCCCCTGGCGATCAGCGCTCCGATCGCCTCCTGCCACCACGCCCGCTCTGCGGGGTCGCCGGCATCGACCCTCTGCGCCCGCCGCTCACACCAGCGAGCCACTGCGCGGCGATCGCCAACCGCCACTACGGCCTCGGAGGTGAGCGCGTAACGGCCGTCGGCCAGGGCGACGAGGGCGCTGGATCTGTCGCGCCGGCTGCGCAGCACCGAGACGACGGCGATGCCGTTGACCTCGGTCGGCGCGGAGGGATCATCGATCTCGCCACCGGGCCCAACCGAGAAGATCTGCGGGGCGCCACGCCGGGGCAGGCGGGGCGGTGGAGGCGCTCCAACCGGCCCCTCGTGCCAGCGCCGGGTCAGGTCCTCCACCTGGCTACGCAGCTCGCCGCGGACGAGAATGTGCAGCTCGTCGCCCTCGCGCACCTCGGTCGAGCCACGTGGCGGGATCGCGTGGCCGTCGCGGACGATCACGTTGACCAGCGCCTCGCGGGGAAGACCGAGTTCGCGCACCAGGTGTCCCGCCGCCGCCGCCTCGGGCCGCAGTCGGTAGGAGACGACGTCGCCGCCCATGCGGCGGATCCGCCCTGACTCCAGCAGGCGCCGCGGCAGGGCCGGCTCGTCGGTCGTCAGTCCGAGCCGTTTCGCCAATGGCTCGAAGGTCGCCCCCTGGACCAGGGTCGAGCTGACGACGACGAAGAAGACGATCGCGAACAGCTCGTGGCCACCGGCGACGCCGGCAACGACCGGGAAGGTGGCGAGCCAGATCGGCGTTGCGCCGCGCAGGCCGGCCCAACCGAGCATCGCCCGCTCGCGCAGGCCGAAGGGGGAGAAGGCGGTCGCGACGAAGGTGGCAAGGGGTCGGGCGACCCCGATCAGCACCGCCGAGAGGGCGAGACCTTCGAGCGCGACGTCGCCGAGCGTGCTGGGAAAGACGAGCAGGCCGAGCAGGATGAAGAGGCCGATCTGGGCGACCTCGCCGACGCCCTCGTGAAAAGCCGTGATCGTGCGCCGCGCCGGCACGCTGGTCGAGCCCAGGGCCAGGGCGGTCAGGTAGACCGACAGCAGGCCGGAGCCGTGCACGACCTCTGCCGCACCGTAGGCGATGCCGGCGATCGCGATCGTCGCGACCGGATAGATGCCATCGGTCGGCAGGCGCACGGCGTTGAGGGCGCTGACGGAAAGCCGGCCCAGGGCGAGTCCGACCGCCGCTCCCAAGGCCAGCTTCAAGGCCAGCAGGCCGACCATGTCGGCGGCGCCGTAGCCGGGTTGCTGGATCCATTCGACGAAGCCGACGACGAGCAGCAGTGCCACCGGGTCGTTCATTCCCGACTCGCCCTCGAGCGAGCGGGCGAGCTGCTTCTCGAGCTGCGAGCGGCGCAGCACGGCGAAGATCGCAGCCGAGTCGGTGGCGGCGATGGCGGCGCCGACCAGCATTCCCTCCAGGGTGCTGAGGCCGAAGATCAGCTTCGCCGCGAAGCCGGCGAGAAGCGCGGTGAGGATCGTCCCCACCGTCGCCAGCGAGGCCGCCGTCCAGAGCACCGGGCGGATCTCGGCCCAACCGGCGTTGAGACCGCCCTCGAAGACGATCAGCACCAGTGCCACCGTGCCGAGCGTCCGCGCCAGCTCGGCGTTGTCGAAATCGATCCCGCCGATTCCCTCCGAGCCGGCCAGCATCCCCAGCCCAAGGAAGAGCAGAAGGCCGGGGATCCGCATCCTGTCGGCGAGCAGGCCGCCGACGATGCCGGCGGCGAGCAGGGCGCCGGCAACCAGAATCAGCTCGGCGTCGTGTCCTCCCATCGCTGCCGCCTAGGTGTTCTCGTCGACTGCGGCCAGCCGCATCTCGAGTTCCTCGGCGGAGCCGGGCGCCGGCACGTCACTGGCCCGCTCGTGTGGGCGGCGGTAGATCAGGTAGAGCAGGCCGAAGAGGACACCGGCGGCGAGCAGGAAGCCGAGCTCGACGCGGTGGAACTCGTTGCTGACCAGGGGAACGAAGTTCCAGCCGATGAAGATCGCGGCACAGGCGATCCAGCGTGCTGCGGAGCGCCGCACCTGTCCCTGGGCGACGCAGGCTTGGTTGACCGTGACCGAGCAGAGGTAGAGGCCCATCGCGGCCGTGACCAGCAGCAGTTCGCCGCGGTCATAGCTGTACTTGTCGCTGAAGGCAATCTGCATCAGCAGAGGTCCCGCGATCAGGACGACGAGGCCGGTGAAGGCGGCGAAGGCGGCGATGCCGAGCAGGACCATCCGCACGGAGCGATGGAACTCGCGCTCACTGTCCGGATCGTCGCTGGTGTGCAGGCCGGTCAGGTGGGGCAGGATGCTGGTCGAGACCGCCTGGAAGACCTGCAGCGGTGCCCGCGCCAGCATCAGCACGTTGAAGATGAAGCCGGCGGCGGCGGCGCCCTGCAGGCCGCGCACGATCAGCGGTCCGGCATTGAGAAAAGCCTGTTCGCTGAACATGATCACCAGGACGGCGGCCGCGAAGCCGCTGCCGTGGGCCATCGAGACGGCGGACTCGGCGGCGTCCTCCCGGGGCGGCGCCGCGGGCGCGCTGCGGGCCTGGCGGGCAAAGGCGAGCGGCACGACCATCAGGCTGAGGGAGGGCGCCGCGACGATTCCGATCGCAACTGCCGACTGCCCTTCGAGCAGGCTGACCGCGACCAGCACCGCGAAGAGGGTGCGGAAGACCGACTCGGAGAGGATCAGCGCGGTGAAGAGGCCGAAGCGCTTCTGGCCGGCGAGGAAGCCACGGGCGAAGTAGCTGGCCGCGTAGAAGAGCACCGCCGAGAAGAAGACCCAGTAGAGGGTTTCGTTGCCCTCGAGCAGGTCGTTTTGAAGCGGCCCCCGAAAGGCAAGCGCCAGGACGGCGAAGAGCGCCGCCAGGCCGAGCTGGATCAGCGACGCATTCCGCGTCGTGCCGCCGATCGGCTCGCCCTTGACGAGGTGTTCGGAGATGTGGCGGGAGAGCAGCTGTTCGACCGGCCGGTAGAGGGTCGAGATCGTGATGAAGACCGCCGACCAGAGCACCGTGATCTGCCCGTAGTCGGGCTTGGAGAGGACGTGGGAAGCGATGAAGAAGTAGACGTAGGTGATCACGCCGGTGAGGCCGACGCCGATCGCCAGGAAGCTCGCGGTTTTGCCGTAGTCGGCGGTCGCCGAGGTGCCGGTCGAGCTGGCGTCCGCGGGGACGCCAGGCCCCTTGCGCAGCAGCGCCATCAGTGCCCGGCGCCGGGCTCGTAGTGGGAGGGAGGCACGTCGAGCGCTAGCTCGACGCGGCGCACGCGCTCGAAGACCCGCTGGGTCATCACCCGTTGGCCGGCAAGCAGGTCGCCGATTACGCCCAGCGCTAGCAGCTGGATTGCGGCGATGAAGAGGACCGCGCCGAGGATCAGCGACTGCACGTGGCCGCTGCTGTCGCCGTTGAGGATCCAGTCGAGCAGGAAGGGCAGCCAGGCGAGCAGGGCGAGGATCGCGACCACGAGGCCGGCGCTGGCGAAGACGCGCAGCGGCTCATAGCGGGCGTAGATGCGCAGGATCGAAAGCGCGTTGCGGCGCACGTAGCCGCCGGTCGATTCGAAGAGTCGCGACTCGCGCGTCTGCGGGTTGGTGCCGATCTCGGCCCCCTCGACCGCGACGAGCATCTTGCCGGCCTGGATCAGGCTCTCCAGGGTGTAGGTGAAGTTGTCGACGACGAGCAGGCCAAGTGCCGCCTCGCGGTTGTAGGCGCGAAAGCCGGAGGTGGTATCGGCGATCTCTGTCCCCGAAAGCCGGTTGACGACCCAGCTGCCCAGCCGCTGGAGCGATTTCTTCGAGCCGGAGAAGTGCTCGATCTGCGACGTCCGGCGGTCGCCGACGACCATGTCGGCTTCGCCGGCGAGGATTGGGGCCAGCAGCTTGGGGATGTCTGCCCCCCGGTACTGATTATCGGCATCGGTGTTGACGACGGCGTCGGCGCCGAGCTTGAGACAGGCGTCGAGCCCCGCCTGGAAGGCAGCTGCGAGGCCCTTGTTGTTGGTCAGGCGGACGATGTGCTCGACCCCGTTTTCGCGGGCTACCGCGACCGTGCGATCGGTCGAGCCGTCGTCGATGACGAGGAGCTCGACCGCGTCGACGCCCGGGATCTGGCGCGGGATGTCCGCGATCGTTGCCGGCAGGGTCGCCTCCTCATTGAGGCAGGGGATCTGGACGATCAACTTCATGAGCGGCCAGGGTATCCGGGGAATCGGCCCGATACGCCCTGGTATGCGGGTCGGACCGCCGCGGGCGCGTGGGCCGTGCGGTGCTAGGCGCGCGGGTCCTGTCGCGATGGCCCTCCCCCACATGCTCAGACGCCGCTTCGCGGCGGCTTCCGCTGCGGGGGATCCCCGCCATCGCGCCACCCGCGCGAGGAGCCGTTCGAGCAGCCCACAGCATTTGGCGTGAGCATCCCGAAGCCCAGGCGTGTGATGAGCTTCTCGGAGTGCTGGCCGAGGCGGAGTAAGCTTGGTTGATTGACCAGTCAATCAGTCCGATGAATGCGCAGCTGACAGGCACGGATGAAGCCCATCTGCGGAAGGCCCGCGAACTTGCCGAGCGCGGGCGTGGCCGGGTCAGTCCCAATCCTCTCGTCGGAGCTGTCGTCGTGCGAGACAGCGAGGTGATCGGTGAGGGATTTCACGCTGAGCTGGGCGATTTGCACGCGGAGCGGGCGGCGCTCGGGGATTGCCGGAGCAGAGGCAACGATCCAGCCGGGGCGACGATGTACGTGACCTTGGAGCCCTGTGCTCATACGGGCAGGCAGCCGCCTTGCACGGAGGCGATCTTGGAGGCGGCGATTGCGCGAGTCGTGGTCGCTTCCGACGATCCGAGCGAGAAGGCCGCCGGGCGCGGACCGGGGATTTTGCGAGACGGCGGGGTCGAGGTTGAGTTCGCGGCCGGCGAGGAGGCGACTGCGGCGCGCTTGCTCAACCAGCCGTTCCGCAAGCACGCCAGGACTGGCTTGCCGCTGGTAGCCCTGAAGCTGGCGATGTCGCTGGATGGCCGAACCTCAACGGCGCCCGGAGATTCACCCTGGATCTCGGGCGAGCAGAGCCGTGAGCTCGTCCACCGCTGGCGCGCCGAATCCGACGCGATCGCCGTAGGCGTCGGCACCGTCCTAGCCGACGACCCACTTCTAACTGCCCGCCCGCCGTCTCCCGCCGCGCCTGATGCGACCGACGAGCAGATGGCGCGCACCGCAACGGACTCGCGACAGCCGCTTCGGGTCGTCTTCGACCGCCGGGCCCGGCTGCCCCTCGACTCTCAGCTGCTCCGAACCCTCGACGACTCACCGGTGCTTGTCGTGGTTTCGCCCGAAGCTGACGCCTCGGCTCTGCGCGACGCTGGGGCAGACATCCTGGTCGCCGAAAGCATCGAGTCCGCCCTCGCCGATCTCGGCCGCCGCAACGTTACGAGCCTTTTTTTGGAGGGCGGCCCGACCCTCTCAGCTGCCTTCCAAGCCGCCGGCCAGCTAGACGAAGCTCGAACCTTCGTCGCTCCTGTGCTCCTGGGGTTGGCCGAGGAGGATCCTCGCGAGGGTGGCGCGGATGCGGGGGGGCCGAGAACGGAGGCGAAGCCCCCGCCCGCAGGCCCCCCCGCAGTCGCGACGGGTCCCGCGCGCCTAATCCCCCTGTCCCACGCCGTAGAACCTGTCGGCGACGACACCCTGATCACGGCCCGCTACAAGGAGTGGTGATGTTCACCGGGCTAATTGAAGACATCGGCAAGGTCGAGTCGGTCGAGAGCGGCGACGATGGCGCAAGGCTGCGAATCGCAACCCAGCTTGGTCCTGAGATTGCAACCGGTGACTCGGTCTCCGTCAACGGCGTTTGCCTCACCGCAACGGCGGTCGACCCGAGCGGCTTCGAAACCGAGGCGATGAACCAGACCCTCGACGTGACCGCGCTGGGAGCCCTGGAGGCCGGCGCCCGTGTCAACCTGGAGCTGGCGATGAGGGCGTCGGACCGGCTCGGCGGCCACATCGTCCAGGGACACGCCGACGGCGTCGGCAAGGTCGTCTCGGTAGAGGACGACGGCTTCGCGCGGCGGCTGCGAGTCACCCTTGGGCCCGACCTGATCCGCTACGTGGTCGCGAAGGGCTCGATCGGCCTGAACGGCGTCAGCCTCACGGTTTCGGCGCTCGGCGACGACTGGGCCGAGGTGTCGCTGATCCCCGAGACCCTGGAGCGCACGAACCTCGGCGGGATCGCCGTCGGTGAGAGCTTGAACGTCGAGTGCGATGTGGTGGCGAAGTACGTGGAGCGATTGGTGAGACCATTCGCCTGAAAGGAGCGGACGTGAGCCAGATGACTGAGACACAGAAGACAGATGGGGTGGTCAACGAGGCGGGGGAGAACCCGTTCTCAACGATCGAGGAAGGGATCGAGGAGATCCGTCGCGGCCGCATGGTCGTCGTCTGCGATGGCGAGGAGCGCGAGAACGAGGGCGACCTGGTGATGGCGGCGCAGTTCGCCACGCCCGAGGCGGTCAACTTCATGGCCAAGGAGGCGCGGGGGTTGATCTGCCTGGCGCTGACCGCCGAGCGCTGCGAAAAGCTGGGCCTCAATCTGATGGCGGCCAAGAACGAGGCGCCGCTGCAGACCGCCTTCACGGT
>JAJKHV010000100.1 GCA_021154855.1 Solirubrobacterales bacterium | reverse complement strand
GCGCCCGCGCCGCCGTCCGCGCGGCGCTTTGGATGGGCATGACGCTTGCCCTGCTGATCGTCGTCGTCAACGCTCTGGTCGTGAGCCGCGGCGAGACCGTGCTGGCGAGGCTGGGGGAGTGGCCGATACTCGGCCAGGTCGACGTAACCGTCGAGGCGATAGCCGCCGGCGCTGTGCTCGGCCTCCGTGCCGCGGTGGTGATGGTCGGCTTCGCCGTCTACTCCGCCTGCGTCGACCCCGACCGCGTGCTTCGCGCCTTGCGCCCCCTGGCTGGCCGCTCGGCGCTGACCGCGACCTTGGTCTCGCGCCTCGTCCCCGTAGCCGCCGCCGATGCGGCCCGCCTGCGCGACGCCGCCCAGCTCCGCGGCCCGGGCGCGGCGCCGGTCGGCAAGGCGCCGCTGGCACGCCGGCTCCTGGCTGGATCGCTCGATCGGGCGGTTGACGTCGCGGCGACACTCGAGCTGCGCGGCTACTCGCTGGGGGCGCCGCGCTCAGGCCGCCGGGCCAAGGTCCCCGGTGGTCACTCCCGCTACGACCGTCGCTTCTACGCCATCGGCGCCCTGGTCCTTGTCATCGCGGTCGGCGCAAAGGTGCTCGGCGCAGATGACTTTCGCGAATACCCCTCGATCGAGCTCGGTCTCGCTCCGGGCACGCTCGCCCTCTCGGCCCTGCTCATCCTCAGCGGCCTCGCTCCATGGCGCCGCCGCCAGCCTCGTCGGTTCCGCACTCATCCGACCGCCGTTCGCACCGCATCGACGTCTCTATCGACGGGAGCGGGGACTTGACGCGGTCCGAGAGCCCTGCGCCGGTACATGCTTTGGGGGTCGGCGGTGCCTGACCTGGCGGCCTCGACTCGAGCTGCTCCAGCGCTGGCGATCAATGGCCTCGGCTACACGTATCCAAACGCCGCCCAGCCAGCCCTTCGGGACCTTTCGGTCCGGCTGCCTCATGGCGAGTTTGCCCTCCTCGCCGGTCGCTCCGCCAGTGGCAAGTCAACCCTCTTGAGAGCAGCCTGTGGCTTGGTCCCGCACTTCCACGGCGGAGAAATCGATGGCCGGATAGAGGTAGCCGGCATCGACGCGATCAGCGCGGGCCCCGGAGAGCTGGCCGCGGTGGTGGGCTATGTAGCTCAAGACCCCGAGACCCAAGGCGTCTCCACCACGGTGGCAGCGGAGATCGAGCTTCCCCTCGAGATGCGCGGCGACGAACCCAGCTCCCGCGCCCGCGCCGTCGAGGAGGTTGCCCTGGCTCTGGCGATCCCCCACTTGCTCGAGCGAGCAGTAGACACGCTTTCGGGCGGTGAGCTTCAGCGCGTTGCCCTAGCGGCGGCGCTGGTCACCCGCCCCCGTCTCGTGCTTCTCGACGAGCCGACCTCCCAGCTGGACCCCGTGGCGGGCGACGAGCTGATCTGGCTCCTCCGCCGTCTGAACGAGGAGTGGGGAGTGACGGTCCTTCTCGCCGAGCACCGCCTGGAGCGCTGCCTCGCTGCCTCAGATCGCGTCATCGCGATGGCCTCGGGCGCGATCTCCTTCGACGGCGCCCCAGGCAGCTTTCTAACCTGGGCGCAGCACACCGACGAAGCTCTGGAGACACCTGCCGCCAAGTTGTTCTCTCTATCTGGCATCGAACCGTTGCCGGTCGGTGTCCGCGATGCGCGCCAGATCCTCAGTTGCGCCAAGCGTGGTGAGAAGGGGGGTTGGACCCCCTCCTCACTCAACTTTTTCGGTAGAGAGAATGCGGCTGGCGGTGGGCGGATTGCCGAAAAAGCACAAGCCGTTCGGAAGGGGTCCGACTCCCCTGCAACCGCAGTGGTCGATGTTCGGGACCTATGGGTGGAGCTGAGTAGCGGCGATGTAATGCAAGACGTTCTTCGAGGAGTGGGTCTCACGGTCCAACGCGGAGAGCGTGTGGCACTGATGGGCCGCAATGGAGCCGGCAAGAGCACCCTGCTGCGAACCCTGGCCGGATTGACCGAGTCGGTCAGGGGCAAGGCCCTGGCAGCGACTGGGATAGCCCTGCTCACCCAAAACCCAAGTGACTATCTCGTCCGCGAGCGGGTTGGAGACGAGCTTCCGGGGGACGTTGGGCTTGCGGCGCTCCGAGTCGTCGGCATGGAGCATGCAGTCGACGCCGACCCCCGCGACCTCTCAGGTGGCGAGCGGCAGCGCTTGGCGCTTGCGATAGCGCTGGCAGGGCGGATGGAAGGCGACGAACTTCCGGGGGTCGTGGCACTGGACGAGCCAACTCGAGGTATGGACCGGGCGCGAAAGCATGATCTCTGTGAGCTAATTGAAGGGCTCGCGGCCCGCGGCGCCGGACTGCTCGTCGCCACGCACGACGTCGAGTTCGCCGCCGCCTTCGCCGAGCGCGTCGTCCTGATGGGCGACGGCGTCGTGATCGCCGACGGCCCCGCTGCCGAGATCCTCTCCGGCGGCTGGTACTTCGCCACCGAGGTGGCGAGAGTCCTCGACCTACCGGGAGTGATCACCCCAGAGCAGGGCGCCGAAGCCCTCCGCCAAACCGGTGAGTTCGCACTTACTCGCCCTATGGGCGAAAAAAGGCGAAGTCAGCGTGGGAAGGGGGTGGGTTGATGTCCTGGCAGTTGGCTTCGTTTCTCATCGTCGGCGCTGTTTTGCTTGGTGGATTTGCCTGGTATGAGCGTTCGCGGCCGCCCTCGCAGGTGGTCGCCCTGGTCGCGGCGCTGGCGGCGCTGGCGATCGCCGGCCGGATTGCTTTCGCCGCCTTCCCCAACGTCAAGCCGACCACGGACATCGTCGTCTTTGCCGGCTATGCGCTTGGGCCGGCGCCGGGGTTCGCGGTTGGCGCCTTTGCCGGGCTCGTCTCGAACTTCTGGTTTGGACAGGGGCCGTGGACGCCGTGGCAGATGGCGGGCTGGGGGTTGTGCGGCCTGATGGGAGCTGCGCTGGCGCTCGGCACCCGCAATGCCGGCCGCCTCACCCTCGCCGCGGTTTGCGGCTTCGCGGGGATCGCTTACGGTGTGTTGCTGAACTTCTCGCTGATGGCCACCTATGGCGGAGACCTCTCCTTCCGGCACTTCCTCGCGCTGGAGGCGCGCGCGATTCCCTTCGACGCGGCTCACGCGATCGGCAACGTCGCCTTTGCGCTGCTTGCCGGGCCGGCGATGGTGAGGATGCTGTTGCGCTTCCGCCGGCGCTTCGAGTGGCGCACGCCGGCGGTCGCGACCGCGGTGCTCGTCGCGCTGCTTCTGGTTCCCGCGATCATCCCCAGTCCCGCCAGGGCGGCGGGCACAGGCAGTGCCGCGAGCTGGCTCGAATCGGCGCAGAACGCCGACGGCGGTTTTGGCGCCTCCTCGGCTGATTCCTCTGGCGCCGCAATCACCGGCTGGGTGATGCTTGGGCTCGAGGCCGCGGGGCGCAACCCGCTCGACGTCGCCCGCCTCGGCAAGACGCCGGTCGACTTCCTGCGCTCGAGCATCGGCGAAGTGAGCAGCAGCGGCGACCTGGCGCGCACGATCGTCGCCCTCGAGGGCGCCGGCGTCGACCCGCGCTCCTTCGCGGGGCACGACCTGGTCGAGGAGCTGGTCCGCCGCCGCGCCGACAACGGCTCCTTCGAAGGCTGGCCCGGGACGACCTCCTACAGCGTGATCGCGCTCCGTACCGCCGGCGCCGGCGTCGAGAAGACCGTTTCCTGGCTGAGCAGCGTCCAGAACGGCGATGGCGGCTGGGGCGATGTGCCCGGCCAGCCGAGCAACGCCGACGTGACCGCCGCGGCCATGCAGGCGATGCCCAACACGAAGGCGGCCGCCGACGGCCTCGATTACCTGCGCAAGCACCAGCGACCCGATGGCGGCTTCGCGCTCGGTGCCTCGGGCGGGGTCAACTCGCAGTCGACCGCCTGGGCGGTGCAGGGAATGATCGCCGTCGGCGCCGATCCGGCAAAGGTCGCCTCCGGCGCCAATAGTGCGCTCGACTATCTCACTGCCCGACAGGCGAGCGATGGTCACTACCGCTACTCGGCCACCAGCGACCAGACGCCGGTATGGGTGACCGGCGAGGTGCTGGTTGCGACGGCGGGCAACGCTTTGCCGATCTCCCCGCCGCCCCGGGAAAAGAAGGTGACCACCGTCGCGCCGTCCAAGACAGTGCCGCCGCCACCCGGGCTCGGTCCAGGCTCACCGGCGGCCCCAGTCGAATCGCTGCCGGAAGGGAAGACGGGCGGCATCGAAGAAGGCTCCGCCGGGATTCCGCCGGCCGCGACGCGAGGCGTGCCGCCCGCCACGGGGGGAGCGATACCGGTCCCCGGTGAAATCGGTGGGTTGACAGGCCCCGAAGGGCAAGACGAAGGCACGCCCCTGGAGTCGGGCGCACCTCCCCCAGAGCCGATCGCTGCCAGCGGCAGCGCTCCCGCACCTGGGGTCCCGATCGCAATCGGCCTGCTCGCAACCGCACTCGCCATCGGGCTCCCCTGGTGGCTTGGGCGTCGCTACGCCTGGTAGCCGGACGGCTCGCCGCCGACCGAGCGGCGGGGCCACGAAGCCCGTTCACCGAGAACCGCGGGAGGTTTTGCGATGCGGCTATGTTCTCGACGTGGATGTCGAGACCGCGATCCGCACGCGCCGTACGCATAAGGCCTTTGGCCCCGAGCCGCTCGCCCGCGAGGAGCTGCTCGAGCTGCTCGAGCTCGCCCGCTGGGCGCCGAACCACCACCTGACCGCGCCCTGGCGCTTCCGCGTTCTCGGCTCCGAGGCGCTGGCACGGCTGAAGGCCGCCGCCGGCCCCGAGGGCGCGGCGAAGCTCGACCGCGCTCCCACGCTCGTCGTCGTCTCCTGCGCCCTCGGCGAGGACCCGATTCAAGACGAGGAGGACCTTCATGCCACCGCCGTCGCCTCCTACATTGTCCTGCTCGCCGCTCACGCGCGCGGGCTTGCCGGCTACTGGCGCACGCCGGGCCTGCTGCGCTCGGCCGAGGGTCGGGCTGCGGTAGGGCTGCCGGACGGTGAGCGCTTCGTCGGCCTGCTGCATCTCGGCCGCCCGCGGCAGGTCAAGGAGCCGCCCGAGCGCCCGCCCGTCGAGCAGATGACCCACTTCCTCGACTGATGCTCTCCCGCCCCGCAGCGATAGAGGCGATCGCCGGCCAGAGCTTCGAGGTCTTCGTGATCGGCGGCGGGATCACCGGCGCCGGCGTCGCCCTCGACGCCGCTTCGCGCGGCTACTCGGTGGCGCTGCTCGAGCGCGGCGACTACGCGATCGGCACCTCCAGTCGTTCCTCGAAGATGGTCCACGGCGGCCTTCGCTACCTGCAGAACCTCGATCTCGGCCTCGTGCGCGAGGCGCTGCTGGAGCGCCAGCTGATGGTCCAGCTCGCCCCGCACCTGGTCTACCCGACGCCCTTCGTCGTCCCGGCGCTGGGCGACGAGCGCCGCGACCGCCGGCTTGGGATCGGGCTCAACATGTACGACGTGATGGCGACGACGCGGGTTGGGCGCAGCCGCCGCGAGATGCGCTCCTCCAAGGAAGAGGACGAGGACTTCTACTGGTCGCCCGACCGCCACCGCACGATCGACCGCGACGAGCTGCTCGAGCTGACTCCCTCGCTGGAGCCCCGCGATCCCAAGAACGCCTATCTCTTCTACGACTGCCAGACCGACGACGTCCGCCTCACCCTGACCATTCTCGGCGAGGCGGAGCGCTTCGGCGCGGTGATGCTGAATGGCGCCGAGGTGACCGAGGTGCTCGAGCGCGACGGCCGTGCCGGCGGCGTCGCCTTCGTCGAGGCTGAGTCGGGCGAGCGCATGGAGGTCGTGGCCGAGAACGTGGTCAACGCGACCGGCGTCTTTGCCGACCGCATCCGCCCCGAGGAGGTGATCGAGGAGGAGGACGTGCCGCGGATCTCGCCCAGCCGCGGTACCCACGTGCTGATCGATCGTGACGCCCTCTCCACCGGTGCGGCCGCCTGCATCGTCCCGGCCGGCGAGGCCCGCCAGATCTTCGCCCTGCCCTGGTACGGCCGCACGCTGGTCGGCACCACCGACAACGACTTCGAGGGCGACATCGACGATCCGCGGCCCGCCGAGGATGACATCGCCTATCTGCTCGACGCCGTCAACGAGTTCTTCGGCGTCTCGTTGGGCGAGTCCGACCTGGTCGGCGCCTACGCCGGCGTGCGGCCGCTTATCGCCACCGGCGACCCGAAGAAGTCGGTCGACATCTCCCGCAAGGCGGAGCTCTATGAGACGTCGTCGGGCATGCTGACGATCACCGGCGGCAAGCTGACCACCTGGCGGCGGATGGCGAAGCAGACCGTCGACCGCCTGGTCGAGCGTGAGGGTCGCGAGGCGAGCTGCCATACCGCCGAGATCCCGCTGGGGATGGAGGCGCGACCGGAGGACATGGAGGCGCCAGATGGCGTGGGAGAGGAGTCGCTCGCCCAGCTGGCTTTTCGATATGGCCACGCGGCCCGCGAAGTGCTCGCCCTTGCTCGTCAGGACCCAAAGCTGGCGGCACCGATCGTGTCCGGGCGTCCCGATCTGCTCGCCGAGGCCGTGGTCGCCGCTCGTCACGAGCAGGCGCGCAGCGTCGCCGACGTGATTCTGCGCCGTACCCGTCTCGGCTTGCTTGCCGCCCCGCAGCTGCGCGACGCCGACTCGGTGCGGGCCGTCGCGGCGGCGATGGGAGCCGAGCTGGGTTGGAATCGCCGCCGAATCAAGCGGGAGGCGGAGGCGTGGCCGGCGGCCGCCTCCGAGGCCGGCATCGACCCCGCCCGCTCACCGACCTAGCCGCTTCAATAACCTGCCGCGCTGTGAACGGGCAAATTGACACGGTGATCTCCGGATATTCGAATTCGGGACGATTTGCCTGTGAACGTAGGAGATCTCATGACCAAGGCTGAGCTGGAGTCCAAGCACCTCGCAGACCTGCATTCGCTTGCTGCCAAGGCGGACGTGCCGCGCTACCGGATGCTGCGACGCGAGGAGCTGATCGAGAAGCTCGCCGGCGGCGAGCCCGGCAGCGCCGCGAAGCCGGCGAACGGCGAGCGCGCACCGAAACGGGATCGTCCGCCACGCCGCCGTCGGGAGCGCCCGGCCGCCGAGCGTCCTCGGCGGGAGCGGCCCAGCGAGGCCGACGCGGCGCCCGAGCCGCCCGCGCCTGCGCCGGCAGCTTCCGCGCCAAGGGTCGAGCCCGCGGCGGCTGATGGCAGGGAGGAGACGAAGCCGGCGCGCCCGCGTCGCAGGCGCCGCCGTCGTTTCGGCCGCAAAGACAAGGGCCTGCGCGTCCAGGATCTCTTGACCCCGCCGCCGGGTCGGCAAGCGCTCGTCTACGGCGAGAGCCGCGCGATCTGCACCACGCTGCTGCGCGAGATCGCTGCCGACATGGCCGGCGCCTCAGACAGCCCCGACCCGATCGCCCTGCTGATCGATCCCAGCCCCGAGGAGCTGGCCGATTGGAAGCGCGAGGCTCCCCAGGCCGAGATCGTCTCCGCCGGCCAAGCCCGCCACGCCACCGACGCCCTGGCCCAAGCCTCGCGCCGCGCCGAGGGAGGCGAAGACGTCATCCTCTTGGTCGATTCCCTGAGCCGCCTGGAGGACGCCTTCGGCGACGCCAAGGCAGCCAAGGACCTCTTCGATGCAGGCCTAGGCCTAACCCGCGGAAGCAACGGTTCGTTGACCGTAGTAGCGGCGCTCGAGCGCCCGTCCTGATTCCGGCTTACCGACGGTAGGCAATGCGCCGCCACGACGGCTCTTTGGAGAGCTCGATCAGGTCGGCGCTGCGATCAGGCTGGATGTAGCCGAAGGTTTGGTTGCGCTCGTCGAAGACGATGTCCAGCTCGCCCTCCTTGACCCGCTGGTCGAGCCAGGCGCCCCGGAAGACGAGGCGCCGTAGCCAGTGCACGAGGCTGCGGTTGGCGGGGCCGACGAGGTCGTCCCAGTTCTCGTTGATGTGCTCGCCGAGTCGGGAGCTGGGCTCGGCGATCTCGCCGCTGACGGCAAGGTCGAGCAGGTCGTCGAGCTCCTCTTGGCTGAGTCCCTGGTCGACGAAGCCGAGTTTGACGGCGGCCTGCTCGACGCGCTGTCCGAAGTCCTGCTCGTTGAAGGCAAAGCGAAGCTCGCCGTACTCGAGCACGTAATCGGAGCCAGACTCGTAGTTCCCTCTTCGGGTCGTTTTCTTATCCATGAGTTGAAGCCATCTGCTCGCGCCAGCCCAGCGAGAGCAGGTGCTGGATCATGCCGATCATCGTAGTCCCATGCCCTCGCGTGCCGGTGCCTGAAAGAGCGTTTGCACCCGGCCACCAACCACACCGTTCGTTCAATTGACCACACTCTGGTGTGGACAATCGAACGAACGACGAAGGGCAGACGACGAAACGACGAGGGAGAGCCGATGATCGATCTGCACTGCCATATCCTGCCGGCGCTTGACGATGGCGCGCTCGACCTCCGCGACAGCCTCGCCATGGGCCGCCAGGCGGCAGGCGATGGAATCGAGGCGATCTGCGCCACCCCGCATATCCGCCACGATCACGACGTTCGCATCGAGCAGCTCGCCGAGCGAGTCGCGGTGACCAACCGGGGTTTGCGCGATGAGGGCGTGCCGGTGACCGTCCTGCAGGGGGGAGAGGTGGCCGAGACAGCGGTCGAGGACCTCAGCGAGGAGGAACTGAGCCGGGTGACGCTCGGCAGCGGCAGCTGGGTGCTGCTCGAGCCGGCGCCGGGTCCGCTGAGCGACAGTCTGACCCGCCGCGTCGAGCACTTGACCGAGCGCGGCCACCGCGCCCTGATCGCCCATCCGGAGCGCCACCTCTCGGCCGACATGTACGAGCGGATCGCAGCGCTGATCGCCGCGGGAGCGCTGGTCCAGGCGACGGCGGACTTCTTCCTGCGTGAGCGCACCGCCGACGGCATGCGGTCGCTGGCCGAGGCAGGGCTGATTCACGTGCTCAGCAGCGACGCCCACTCCTCCCACGGGGGCCGGCCCGTTCAGATCAGCGAGGCCTTTGCGGTCCTGGCCAGGCTCGATTCGGTTGCGCCGCACGTCGAGTGGATGCGCGACATCGCACCGCGAGCGATCGTCGAAGGTAAAGACTTCTCGGTCCCGTTTTGAGGATCTATCCCGGTGGGATGGAACGTCTTGGACTTTTCGTCGTCAGCCAGAGGAGCCAGCAACGACCTGTCACCGAAAGAGGTAAGTGGAATTCCTATCGGGCTAGACCTCACAAGGGGCGCAGCTCGACCCGGAGCGCCAGGTCTTCGACGACCGAGCGCGAACCGCTGCCTAGGCCGTGACGGAGGAAGTTGGCGGCGCCCGCGGCCGCACCGGTTCGCAGCGTCTCCTCCCAGCTCAACCCGGCGGCGATGCAGGCGGCGAGCCCACCCATCATCGAGTCGCCGCAGCCCTCGCGTGAGCCGCGCTCAAAGCGAGGAGGGATCAGCTCCCATGCCTCATCTCCGCGCAGGACCATCGCCGGGTCCTCGGCGCGGGTGATGATCACCGAGCCGGCACCGGCGTCAAGCAACCGTTGGGCCGCGGCGCGCATTCGCTCCTCGCTGTCGACCGGGCCGCTGATGTATTTCGCCAGCTCCCAGTCGTTGATCTTGACCAGGTCAGGGCCACCTTCCAGAGCGCTGTCGAGGCGAGGCGGAGAGAGGTCAACGATCACGGGGGTTCCGTTTGCCTTTACATCGGCGACCAGGTTTCCGTAGATCTCCAGCGGCAGCGCCTCGCCGGGGTAGGGCCCGCAGAGCGCCAGCACGCTGGAGTCGAGCGCGGCGGCGACGGTGCTCGAGAAAAGTTCGTCGATCTCGTGCCGCGACGGTGGCATCGAGGCGCTTTGCGCGACCGGCTCGCGCTCGCCGCTACGACGGTCGTGCACGTAAGAGCCACTCGCCGCGGTGGTCTCTATCAGGCGCATCTCCACCGACATCCGCTCCAACAGGGGCCGCAGCACGGCGCCCGTCTCGCCGCCGATGAAGCCGCAGAGGATCGGACTCGCGCCCAGCTCCGCCGCCATCCGGGCAACCCATACTCCCTGTCCGGCCGCATGCGCGTGGATCTCGTCGCCACCCTCGCTTGTCAACGCCTCGATCGTGATCGCCAGCATCGGGTGCGGGCCAAAGACCGTGACCTTTGGGCTCGGGCTCATCGACAGAGGCTAACCACTGGGTGGGGAGAGATCGGCCCTCTGCCCCCTTGAGGAAAGGTGACGGAACGACCTTTGGCGCCCCGGCTCTGCCGTTTGCCGCTCGCCACCGTCCTTGGCTGTGAGGTCCGGGTCGCGGCCGGGCTCCGCGCCCGCTTCCTTGGTCTCGCCCACCTGGACCTCGACCGGGTTGGCTCGGGCCTGTTGATCCCCGCTTGCTCCAGCGTCCACACCTTCGGCATGCGCTTCGCGCTGGATATCTGTTTTCTGGGCAAGGACGGAAAGCTTCTCCGGATTCGCTCGGCAGTCCCTGCAAAGCGCGTCGTTTCATGCCGTGAGGCTGGGGCCGTCCTCGAGATTCCCTCTCGGAAGGGGGGAGAGTTTTGGTCGCTGTGCCATTAGAGGGGCCAGATGCTTCCCCAGCGACGAGAGATTGCAAGCTTGGTTGTCTGCGAGGACGACGCGGCGACGCTGGAGATGCTCTGCGATCACCTGGTCGCCGACGGGTTCGGGGTGCTGCCAGCGCCGAGCGCCTCAGACGCGCTGCGCTTCTGCCGCTACAACCACCCCGACCTGCTGCTCCTCGACCTGACCTTGCCCGACGCATCAGGACTCGACGTGCTGCGCGAGATTCGTGAGGCCGACGGGGTCACCTCGCGTTTCGATCCCGGCTTGCCGGTGATCGTCGTCACCGGGCGCGGCGCCGACGCCGATCGGGTCCGTGGTCTCGATTTTGGCGCTGATGACTACCTCGTGAAGCCGTTCTACCACCCGGAGCTGCGGGCGCGGATCGGGGCGGTGCTGCGGCGTGGGTTGGGAGAGCGAGAAGGGCCCTGCCGGGCGGGAGAGGTCGTCGTCGATCCAGCCCGGCGCAAGGTCTGGGTGGGCGAGCGCGAGGTCCCTCTCTCGAACAAGGAGTTCGGCCTGCTGCGAGTTTTGGTCCGCGAGCCCTCACGGGTCTTCACCAAGCGGGAGCTGCTCGAGGCAGTCTGGGGCTACCGCAGCCCGGGGCGAACGCGAACCCTCGATTCACACGCCAGCCGGCTGCGACGCAAACTCGACCCCGAGCACGGCAGATATGTCGTCAACTGCTGGGGATACGGCTACAGGCTGGTT
This sequence comes from Solirubrobacterales bacterium, assembly GCA_021154855.1. GTDB lineage: Bacteria > Actinomycetota > Thermoleophilia > Solirubrobacterales > 70-9 > VRUE01. The sequence continues at coordinate 566 of JAJKHV010000100.1, read as the reverse complement.
GACGGATGATCGAGCCGGCCCAGATCATCGCCGGCTGGCCACTTGCCCTATCGATGGCGGCGACCGTCGCCGCCCAGGGCCTGCGGGCCGGCCGGCGGCGCAGCGCGCTGAACCAGGCCCTCCACGAGGTTCGCCGGCCACTGCAGGCCGTCGCTCTGGCTGTCGGCCCGCGCCTCGCTACCTCCGGCGACAGCGAGGACCCGATGGAGCTGGCGGCAACAGCGCTGCAACGGCTCGACCACGAGATCAACGGCGGGCCGCTGCCACCGGCCTGGGGGTCGGTCGACGGCCACTCGCTCGTTCACTCGGCGGTCGGGCGCTGGCAGGCGCGAGTGAAGCTCGCCGATGGGTCTTTGGAGCTGCGCTGGAACGCCGGTCGTGTGATCCTCAGCGGAGACCGCTGCGCGCTCGCCCAGGCGCTCGACAACCTGATTGTCAACGCGATCGAGCATGGTGGGCCGACGATCGTCGTCGCCGCACGCCTGCGGGAGGGGCGTTTGCGGATAGCCGTGGTCGACTCCGGCCGTGCCAACCGGCCGCGGATGCGACGCAACAGCCCTGCTGAG
>JAJKHV010000099.1 GCA_021154855.1 Solirubrobacterales bacterium | reverse complement strand
GGAATAGTGTGTCTGGGTGCTGCGCCGAGCATACGTTACAGGCGCAGCACCCAACCGGGACAACTCTGGTCGCATTGTGAGGTATGAAAGTGGCTGAACTAGAAACCGGTGGGGTGCCGCGACTTTTTAGGCGGTCCACTGTGCTCCTCGCCCTCGCGCTGATGATTGCGATCATCGCCTCGATCGGCCCTGGAGCAATTAGCCCTGCTTCAGCTAGGACGGTCACCGATCAGCGTCCGCTGCTCTTCAGCTTCAACGGCGAAGACACGACGGCAGGGAAGTTCGCTGGAGTCCGCGAGATCACGATCGATGAAGCAAGCGGCGATGTCTACGTGCTCAGCGTTGCTGGCACCGGCCAGACGCCGGGCGGCACACAGGAAGCGTCCAAGAGGGTCGTGGACAAGTTCAACTACAAAGGCGAAGCCCAGCACTTTGCCTGGACGGGAACTTCGTCCCTGAGCGGCTCTGAAACGCCTGCTGAGGCTTTCGGAGTAGAAGGCTTTTTCGAGAAAGAGTCCGCCTTCACTGATGTTGGCGTGGACGATTCCTGTGCCGTCCATGATCCGCCACTGAGCGGGAGTGCCTGCGCCTCATTTGATCCGGCCAATGGGAGCCTCTATGTGCAGGAGGAAGCCGGGCCCCTGCATATCTTCAGCTCGGAAGGCCGCTATCGTTGTACGCTTCCCAGGTCTACCGTCGAACCTCGTGGCTTTGCGATTGACGCCTCGGGGCATGTTTGGCTGACCGATTGGAAGGACCGCAAAGCCCACGAGTTTGCCAATACTGGCTGCACGCCTGCTCCGCCCGCCCAGATCGGTGAATTTTCCCTTCCTGAGGGAAACGGACTTCCAACCCGCATAGCGGTCGACGCCCAGGGCGATGACCTCTACGTCGCCGACTGCTGTTTCTCGGCAATCGTCGAGAAGTACGTCGCGGGTGGTCCGGACTCGCTCCTGACGACTATGCCGACCCGCGATCTCACCATCGACCAGTCGAGCTCCGTCGGCCATATTTTCGCTATCGGCGAATCGAAGTTTAAAGAGTACGAGCCGTGCGCAACATCGGGATGCGTCGACAATGAGGTCGCCGGCAGTCCCTTTGGGGGCGACCTGATCGGCGACGGTCGCGGCATCGCTTACAGCGTCGCCAAGGATTGGGTCTACGTCTCGGACCTATCATCCGACTCGGTCAAGGTCTTTGGCCCAGTCGCAAGCGGTATCGCCCCCGATGTCACGAGCCAGGCAACCGACGGGATCACCGAGACCGAAGCCACGGCCCACGGCACGATCGACCCCCAGAATGTCCCCAACACCTATCACTTCGAATGGATCAGGGGCGAGGCTCAGCACGTCAGTGTCGAAGCTGCCGGGGGTACCTTCAGGCTGAGCACGGGCGGTGTCTCACCGACCTTCAGCGCCGAAATGCCTTTCGATGTCTCGACCGCTGCGTTGCAGGCGGAATTGGAAGCGCTCTATGGTGCCGGCAATGCGTCCGTCAAGGGTACGCCTGCCAGCGGCGGCGCCCCTGGCGAATATATCGTGGTCTTCGAAAAAGACCTGGCCGGTCATGATGTTTCCGAAATGGGCGGCGATGCCTCAGGCCTCACCGGTGGCGCGCCGAGAGTAGGGATCAGGACGGTGACACAGGGGCAGTCGTGGGGAGTTGCCGAACCACAACCAACCTTGCCGGAAGAAAATGCGAGAATCGAACCGACCGACAGCTCTGATCATCCTGTCTCCCTTCGCCTCACCGGCCTCAGGCGCAACACCACCTATGACGTTCGCCTCGTCGGCACCAACACCGAAGCGGAAGGTGACCCGCAAAAGCGCCTCGACGCTTATTCGACGCCGAATACCTTCACCACCTTGCCGCCACCCGAACCGACGATCTCCGAGCCAGGGCTTCTGATTTCGGACATCACGGCCGAATCGGCCCACGTCGCCGCCACGGTCGATCCACAGGAAGACGAAACGGTCTGGCAGATTCTCACCAGCACCGAAGCGAAAGCTGGTGCCAGTCAAGCCGAATGCGAAGGGCTTGGGCCGCTCGCCTTTGAAGTTGCGAAGGAAGCAACGATTCCATTCGGTGAACCGGTTACGGTTGACATCGAAACGGAACTGGCCGGTCTCGAACACAGCCAGACCTACTGTGTGCGGCTGATCGTCACCAATGGTGGCGGCAGCGCACGGGCAGATGGGCTGTTTACGACCAAAGCGGTCATGCCCACCGACGTCAAGCTGGCCTTTGCCGCCCCGCGAACTGATACCTCAGCCCGCCTCAACGCCTATGTCAATCCGGAAGGCGAGACCCCATTTACGTATCGCTTTGAATACAGCGTGGACGGTACCAATTGGACGCTTTTGAAAGAAGCCGTCTCGAAAGTCGAGGCCCACCGCCAGATAGTTGTCGCCGAGGAGGCAATGGACCTCACGCCGAATACGACTTATCACTATCGACTCGGCCTCGTCAGGAATGAAGCGGAGCCAGGCGAAGTCCCGCCGGAGGTTCTGCCCGCGCCGAAGACCTTCACTACCCGCACTACCGCAGAGATGTCACTGCCTTCCAACGCCTTTGGGGAACCCGAAAAGCGCGGGATCGAGCTCGTCAACAATCCGGACAAGGGCAATCAGAATGCCCGGGCGGCGGAACTGTACTCGGGTATGTCACCGCTTCGGGGCGACGGCGAAGCGTTCCTCTGGACCGTGGTTGGAGGGGCTCCGGGCGCCAATAGTGGCACGCAGGCCACCTTCCTCGCCACGCGTACCGTGGCCGGCTGGGTTTCACGGAGTCTTGTGCCACCTGCCTCCCTGCAGGTCGGCGGCGGCAGCCTCACCTACTACCCCGTTGCCGCCCGGCCGGACTTCTCCGGTTTCATCTTCCAGCCGGCGCTGCCCTCGGCCCTCACCACGGGTCCGCCGACCTATGTGCGCCTCGACCAGTCTGCCGATCAACAGATTCTTCACTCTTATGAGAGCCCGGTCCTCTTTCGGGTCGATGCGACCACGGATACCGCTCATGTGCTGATTGTCGATCCCGACACCGGTAAACTCGAGGATATCGGCAGCGGCAGTGCCGAAGAGATCGATTTGATCCCGCCGCCCACCGCGCCGCTCGGCGTCCCGCGTGCGGGTGGCTCTCGGCCCGCCTGCGGCTTGGAACCGGAAGGCAGCAGCTTCTTCGGCCCCGGAGGCGGTGGCGGCGCGGCTTCCCAGTTCCAGTTCGGATATCACCGTATGTCCATTACGGATGCATCTCGCGTCTACTTCCAGGTCCACCCGGACAGCACGTATCCGTCCTGCAATGGTCCGTGGGCGCTCTACGAGAGAAACCGCGAAGCCAATCCCCAGACCACTACCCCGATCGTCTCGCCAGCTTTGGCAACCAATGATACGGCGATCATCCGAACTACCCCTGACGGTCACGGCGCCTACTTCGTCACCTCGGCGAAACTGAGTTCCGCTGATAAAAACAGTGACATTGACGTCTACCAATGGGCGGAGGCAACGGGAAAAGACACCTGCCTCACTTGTGGCGTCGAAAACGAAGTTGGGCAAAAAATAACGGATGCAGACCTATCAGCATTCAACAACGGGCCGTTGCCGGTGCTTGTCTCCGACGACTTCTCCCATATCTACTTCAACTCCACCGAAAGACTGATTCCGCACGTGGGAGTTCAGGGTCAGCTAAACCTATACGTCCTGAGCGCTGGTAAGGTCCGTTTCGTCGCCTCGTCGGTTTCAGCGAGCCAGTCCATGCAGCTCTCCTCGGATGGGAATGTACTCTCTTTCCGCTCCGGGGTGCCTTTGACAGCTGACATGATTGCACCACAGTGTCCGGTTCTCGGCGAAGGCAACGGCAGCCAAACCGGCGCCTGCAACGAGCTCTTCCTCTACGACGACCGCGGCGGAAGTATCGAGTGCGTCTCTTGCCGGGACGGCGCCGCTACCGTCAGCAGCGTAAGTCTCTCCAGCTTTGGCAAGCCCTTCCAGACTTCCGCCGACGGCAGCACGGTGTCTTTCACCACGGCGGAATCACTGGTGCCACTTGACGTAAACAGCAGCCCGGATCTTTATGAATGGCGAAATGGCTCGATTCGCCTCATCACCGATGGGGTCACCCGTTACCCGATCGGCCTGGCGGCCCCGATTCCCCAGGCGGTCGATTCCAACGGCTCGAACATCGCCTTCTCGGTTGCATCGTCGGCCCTGACTGGCTTCGAGCGGGATGGCCTGGCCAATCTCTATGACGCTCGTATTGGTGGGGGCTTCACGCCGCCCAGTCCAGTCGAACACTGTTCTGAGGAATCCTGCCAAGGACCGTTGCAGGCCGCCCCGCCCTCTCCCCAGCCAGGCAGCGCCGCCTACAAGGGTCGCGGCAACGTGCCACCGCCGCGACCCTGCAGACCGAATAAGGCACGCAGGCATAGTAAGTGTGCACGCAGACACTCCCATAAGCACAAAAAACACCACCACCGGCGTCCCGCCCGGAAGGGGGAGACTAAGTGAACCGCCGAGTGTTGCTGGTAGGCTTGCTGGCTTGTACCGCTGCGATTTTCGGCGGCGCGACGGCACAGGCCGCGCTTGGCCCCCTCTATGACATCAAGACCAGCTGGGGCGACACCAACTTGACCCCTGGCGGCGAAGGCCAGTTCACGTTTCGGATTCGCAACATCGGCGACGCCACGGGGGATGTCCCGCTGACGATCACCGATCAGATGCCGCCCGGCGTGACGATCATCCGGATCGCTTGGCCTGGCCCCAACGAGGACCTCTCTTCCCTCTGCTCGGGCGTCGGCACGGGGACGCTGAATTGCGCCTTGCCCGCGTCTGACCTGCCAACATACGCGCCGGCTCCAGGACTGATGGGCGGCGATGTTGACCTAAAAGCCTCCGGATATCTGCCGAAGCTATTCGTGGACGTCGGGGTGGATAACACCGTTTCGGTAACAGAAACGCAAACCAACACCGCAACTGTCTCTGGCGGTGGCGCTGCGGCGCCGGCGACGGATATCGACCAAGTTCCCTTCAGCACCAACCCATCGCCGTTCGGGCCAGTGCCCGGCAGCTTCGAGGCCGACTTCTTCGACGCCCCCTACCCCTTCGGCTCGCCGTCGCGGCAGGCGGGCGCGCACCCTTTCGAGTACCGCTTCAACTTCGATCTCAACGAGAAGACCGGAGTAGATAACACTACGGAATGTCCTAACTGCCGGTACATCGTGGCCAACGGCTTGGTCAAGACCATTGAGGCGACTCTGCCGCCGGGGATGATCGGCAATGCCGAGGCGTTGCCCAAGTGCGATCCACTGCTCTTTGCCTCCGATGGCTCGGTTGGAGACTCGACCGCTTGCCCCTCGGACACGCAGGTCGGCTATCTGAATACCTCCTTTACCTCGTTGACTAGCAATCGCGGAAACTCCCTCTTCGTCAACCCGGACGCCGTTGCCGAGCGCGTTCCGATCTATAACCTGATGCCACCCAAGGGGACGCCTGTCGACTTCGGCTTTCAGGCCGGCACCTTCATCCAGGGCCACATCTACGCCCATCTCGACCCCACCCTGGGGGGCTATGCGATCAAGACCGTCTCGCCTGACATTTCCAGCTTGGTCACTGTCCGCAATGCCCAGGTGACCTTCTGGGGGGTGCCCGCCGACCCCGCTCACGACAAATTCCGCTACTACCCTAAGGTCCAGGGAAGCGGCGCTGGTGCTGGCGCGCCCTGGGGCTCAGCCCCGATCCGCCCCTTCCTCACCAGCCCGATGGACTGCGGCATCAATAATGGCGGCACGCGGCTCCGTCTCGATTCCTACAACGATCCCGACAACTTCACGCCGGTGCAGGAATCGGGCAATCCCCTCAACGTTGTCGGATGTGAAGACCGCCGCTTTCGCTTCGAACCCGACATCTCGCTACAGCCCACAGACCGCCACGCGGGTTCTCCCACGGGGCTCGAGGTTCACCTCGCGGTCCCTCAGCGAAACGACGAAGTCGAAGACGCGAGCGAACTCTACGCCGAAAACGGCTCTGTCAAAGCGATCGCGACTCCGCCCCTAAAGAAGGCCGTGGTTACCTTCCCCGAGGGCATGACCCTCAATCCATCCGCTGCTCAAGGCCTCATGAGCTGCACGTCCGCCCAGATTGGCTTGGTCTCAACCGATCCCGTTCGCTTCAACGCCGATCCGGTCAGGTGTCCAGACGCCTCCCAGTATGGAACGTTGACGCTGCATACCCCGATCCTGCCCGAGGGCAATCCGCCAAAGGGCTTCATCTACATCGCCAAGCAGAATGAAAATCCTTTTCCAAACCCGAGTTTGGTCGCCCTATATCTCGTGATCGAAGAACCCGAAAGGGGCATCCTGGTGAAGATTCCCGGCAGGGTGGCGCTGAACCAGGAAACCGGCCAGATCACCACAACGTTCGAAGATCTGCCCCAGTTTCCTGTGTCTGACATGGAGATGAACCTGAAGAGTGGGCTACGAGCGGGCCTGGTCGAGCCCTCGACCTGCGGCCAAAAGACGATCAGGGCCGAATTTTTCAGTTGGCAGGACCCGAACACTGCGCATGTCGTCAACAATTCCTACGACCTAACGCAGAAGCCCGACGGCTCGCCCTGTGTCAGCAGCCTGGGAGAACGGCCCTTCAAGCCGAGCTTCGAAGGGGGTACAACCAACAACACCGCCGGCAGTTACTCCCCATTTGTCTTCCGCTTGACGAGAACCGACGACGACCAGGAGTTCTCCCAGGTCCGCGTCACCCTGCCCGAAGGTCTGGCAGCCAAGTTCGCCGGAGTGGCGACGTGCTCTGATGGGGGTATCGCCAAGGCCGAAGGGCGAACCCGGGCCGGGGACGGGTTCCTCGAGCAGATACAGCCCTCCTGTCCTGCATCGAGCCAGATCGGTACGACGGAAGTTGGCGCCGGCACCGGCGTGCCGCTTGCTTGGGTTCCCGGCAAGGCCTACCTCTCGGGCCCCTACGGCGGCGCTCCCCTGAGTGTGGTTGCAATCAGCCCAGCCATGGTCGGGCCCTTCGACCTAGGTGTCATCACCGTCCGTACGGCGCTCGCCATCGATCCTGAAACCGCCCAGGGCACCGCGACGACCGATCGCTTTCCCCAGATCGTCCAGGGCATACCCGTGAGGATTCGTGACATCCGGCTCAACCTGGACCGGCCGGGCTTCACCCTCAACCCCACCTCCTGCGCGGAAAAGCGAATCGATTCCCACGTCACCGGTACCGGCGGCGACGTCCATTCCAGCGCGGAAGACACCGCAGCGGAGCTCTCTGCCCGCTTCCAGGCAGCCGACTGCGCCAGCCTCGGCTTCAAGCCGAAGCTGGCCTTCCGCCTCTTCGGCGGGACCCGCCGAGGCGCTTTCCCCAGGCTGAAGGCCACGGTCACTTACCCCAAGAAGGGTGCCTACTCCAACGTCGCGGCGGCGCGGGTCACCCTGCCGCACTCTGAGTTCATTGAAAACGCTCACTTCAACACGATCTGCACGCGGGTGCAGTTTGCCGCCAAAGCGTGCCCCTTGGGCTCGGTCTATGGCCACGCGGTGGCAAAGACGCCCCTCTTCGAAAAGCCGCTAAAAGGTCCGGTCTACCTGCGTTCCTCGAGCCACGAGCTGCCCGACGTGGTTGCGGTGCTCAGGGGGGGTGCCTCCCAGCCGGTCGAGATCGATCTGGACGGGCGGATCGACTCCGTCCACGGCGGCATCAGGAACACCTTCAGGGTGGTGCCCGATGCGCCGATCGAGCGCTTTACACTGACCCTGCTCGGCGGCAAGAAGGGCCTCTTCGTCAACTCAACCGACCTTTGCGCGAAGACCTACCGCGCGAGCGCGAAGTTCACAGCTCAGAATGGTCGGCGGCTCACCCTGCAGCCAACGCTGAGGGCGTCGTGCGGGGCGGCCGCCAAGCACGGCAAGAAGCGGTAGCGGGGTGGGCCGAGGCTGGCCGGGCCAGGCCAGCAATGTTGTGGTAGCGACGCTGAGCGGCACTGAGATTAAGTCCCGAACGGAACTTCTGATCGAGGCGGCTCGGCTGGCAACGGCAAAGGGAAGGCGGTCATGAGGCCGCTCGAAAAAAATCAAATCGTTAACGAATCGCGGAAGCGTGTAGCCATCACTACTTGACTGTTCGATGGTCTAGCGGTTGTCACTTCGAGATCGAATAGCCGATCGAGCGACCGCGGGGAGAAGAATGGATACGAGAAGACATCTCCCAAGATGTCGAAAACGACAGCGGCAAGGATTGCGCCGATCAGGCTCCGAACCGGAGGCGATCCAACGTGTCGACTGCTCGTATCTCACGGCCGTTGCCTCGAAGGACCTGCAAGGGCATGCTCCCACCTCGCCATCTCCGTTCAGCGCTCGACGGCTGGATGGAGCCGGCGCCGAGCGTCCGCAAGCAAGCCGACCGGAGGGCCGATTTGCCGGTCGAGACGGAGTCGCTCTCTCCGCTCTCTCCGTTGCCCCTGACTGGCTTCCATTCCTCTCAGTGACCCCGGCCGTCAGCGGGCCACCTAATGACAGACGGCTCCCGATTGATCAGGTCTTTTATCTTTCTTGAGGCGATCGGAGTGCTGATTCGGAATTTTTAGTATAGATTACTTACTTTAGTAAATCTTTCTAGAGGAGAGTCAAATGTCGAGCAGGAGATTTCGGACGCTGCTCCTGAGTGCGCTGGCGGTTGTACTCGTCGGCACTGGATGCGGCGGGGGCAGTGGCAATGACGGTGAGACGACGACTTCGTCGATCGGCAAAGGCGAGTTCATCAAAAAGGCGAACGCAATCTGCGCCAAAGACGGAGAAAAGATGCATGCTGATTTCCTCGCGTTCTCCAGCGAACACAACAACAATCCGAATCCGTCAAAAGCGGAATACGAAGAATTCGTCAACAGCGTCATAGAGCCCGACATGAAGCAGCAGATCGCGGACATTCGGACACTAGGCACGCCCACGGGCGACGAAGGCCAAACTGAGGAAATCTTCGAGGCGGTCGAAGAAGGCCTGCAGAGATCCAAAGAACAGCCAGAGCTGGTCACCACTAGCAACAGTGAATTCTTCGGGAGGGCAATCAAGCTCGCGAACGAATACGGTCTTGCAGTCTGCGCGCAGAGTTATTAGGAGATGCCGGAGGAGGGACTCGAACCCCCGACACGCGGATTATGATTCCGATGGTCGGCCGCATTCTTAAGCGCAAAAACCGCCTGATGCGACCGAAGTGCGACCTCCGTGGGAGATCCAGCGTGGATGACCAAAGCCCCCCCTCGCCCGAGCCGGCCGTTTCTGGCCCCTGAGGGCTCGTCTCTTACGCTACCCGCTTCCTCCTACCCGACCTTGTTTCTTCGTCTCTGTGAGCTCCTTGTCGCTTCTCAGGGGGCGACATCGCCGCTCCGCCACCCGATTCGATCGCTTCACGCGCCTCGGCTCGCATCGACCTGGTCGCGACGCGGCTGGATTTGAGGGCGAATCGGGAGGACAATCCATTCGGTTGCCATCCTTTGGGCATGGAGATGGTTCTAGAGGAGCTGGATCGCCGAACCGAAGCTCCTCTCATTTGAACAGGGACGGAGGTTGGTCCAGATAATTGAAGCGATCTATCGCGATATGCCCTTAGCGACCTTCGCCTGACTTCGAGACCAACACCGAATATCCGAAACCCTCTGGGACGACGCCGAAGCGACGAAGGATTGCCCAGGTCGCCCTGAGAACAGTTCAGAGCCCCGCCTGGGGTTCAAATCGAGGCGGGGCTTTATGGCTATGCGGCTACCCGGGCGGGAGCCATCCTGCCGGTGACCGGCAAAGATCGCCGCTGTCCTGAGCCGGGGTTAAGCGGCTTGGAGATGGGGGGCTTCGAGACGGCACTCTTGGCGCTGCAGCTCGCGTGTCAGTCCGGCGAGGAGCATCAGTCCGGCGAGGAGGTTGGCGTCGCTGTAATGGGGTGCACCGACATAGTGGGCAGTGAGGTTGCGGTTGAAACCATCGCCCGCTTGTTTGAAGCTGGCGAAGGAGATCACCCAGGCCCGACCGATCGCGTAGAAGGAGAACTCGGCGAAACCGACGTCGTTGATGGGATCGATGTCGGCGAAGCGCTCGCGGACGGGGCCGAAGCTCTCATAGCCGTAGTAGCTATGGGCGACGTGACCGAGGGCAGAGGCGACGTGGCTCTGCGCGGGCCCAGGGGCGCCGGCGCGCGCTGATCGGATTGCTTCCTCGGCGGCGCCGGCGATCGGCGCTAGCTCCTCGCTTTCGATTTCGAGCAGAACGGCTTCGATGTCGGCGAGGATCTCATTCCCATTGGCCACGAGGATGTGGCAGCGGGCCTCGTGGTCGGGGGCGGCGAGCAGGGCGCGGATCAACTCGGCCCGCGGCACCCAGGCAAGGCAAAGACCCGTGTCTCCCATCAGCCCGGCGGCATGGTCGACCTCGGCCGGGTCGAGCTCGCGCCAGTTCGCCGGCAGGGAGCGCTCGAAGGAGTCGGCCCAGTCTTTCCAGGCGGGAAAGCGCGGCAGCAGGCCTAGCTGGCGCTGGGCGAGCGCAGCAATACCGAGACCCTTCGGCACGATGCCGGCGGTCAGCGATGCACCCAGCTTCAGATCGCCAATCTGGGCGGCAATGCCGAGCGAGGCGATGCGGCTCTGCAGGCCCGGATGAGAGAAGCCGGCGGCGATCTCGGCGATCGATTCGCGGAGGCCCGGCGCGAGGGCGCCGGCCAGCTCGGCGCTGCGGAAAGCCCCGAGCCGCGGCGGTGCGACTCCGTCACCGACGCCGATGCCGAACTTCAACGGCTTCGAGCCTGCGATCGGGGCCAGGCCGACGGAGGCGATATGCCCTTCGAGATGACGGTGAGAGCTGGCGGCCATGATCGACTGGCGCAGTGCGAGCGTCGCCTGCTCGGCCACCCCGCTCGCTTTGAAGGCTTTGGCCCAGATAGGCGCCCTGGTGTGGGAGAGGCTGAGGTGGAAGCTCGGCGGCTCGACGTGGCCGAGCACTTTCGTGCCGAGCTGTTCGACGGAGTGGGCGAGCGGGCTTGAGAATCGTGGCAGCTGTGGCGCGTAGATCGAACCGAGCTTCCACTTCCCCAACGAGGCCTGGACCGAGTGCAGGACGCCGAGCGCTGAGGAGTCCAAGTAAGACTTCATCGCCTTCTGCAGATCGGCGCGGCGCCGGCGCACCCGCTCGCGCTCGGCAGCGGCAAGGTCGACCAGTTCCGCGGCGAGCGCGTCGATCGTGCGCGCCTGTAGCTCGGGTTCGGTTGCAGCAGCGGCGACGAGGTCGACCAGGCGTTCAAGGTCGGCGCGCTCGAAATCGAAGCTGGCGGTGTGTGACTCGATCCGGCTGCGGACGAAAGCGGAACAGACTTCCTTCGAGCCACTCTCGCCACGCTCGAAGGCACGCACCGTGGTGCCGAGCTCGCCGGAGGTGAGCTCGCCCCAGCGGGCGATGTAGAGATTGGCGCGCCCGTAACGGACCCGGGCCCGACGAGCCTCGCGCAGGCGGAGAATGATGGGGTGCTCTGGCATCGTTTGATCTTAAGGAGGGACGCGGCGCTCTCCCGAACGGCGCTTGCGCTTAGTTTTGACGAGGAGCGTCGCGTGATCGTCATCCTGCGTGTACTGCCGCGCGGGCGCGACTACGATCGCTAGCAACGTCGACATCCTCAAGATTTCGCGGGAAGGTCCTTCCCCTCGAGCGACTCGGCGGAGCTGCCCGTGGCCTATGTCAGCTCGTAGTAGCCACAGGCGGTCGCCGGGTGCTCTCCCCTACAGTCGGGGGTATGAGTCGAGAGTACGAGGCGGGGGCTGAAAGACGCGCCCGCGCCATGATCGAGATGGTGCGGACCAAGCTGCCGATTACCGCCTGCGTTACTGGTTCGGCCGATGCTTGGCAGCTGGCTGGCCCCGCTCTCATTGCCCGGCAAACCGGTGCTCTTGAGGCGATTTTCGCGCTTCGGCCGCTTGGTCGGGATGCCGATGCCACCGTACTCGTGAGATCGCTCTACGACCACGCCGTGACCTTCGCGTGGCTCGCGGCAGACCCTGGCCAAGAGCGTCACCGGAGGTTCCTGAAGTCAGACCTCCAGCGCCGCATCGACATCGCTAAGGATTGCCGAAAGCTGAAGCACAAGGGGGTGCGGGTCGAAGTGGCGACTGAGGCTGAGCAGGAGGATTTTGAACGGCAGCTCGCCGAATTGCCCGAGGGGACCAAAGCCATGCCCGATCTAATTGACCGGGCGGAAAAGGCGGACCTTCATTGGGCTGGCGCGATCGACGGCCTTGCGGAGTCGACCGGCGCGAATTCGTACCGCGGCTTCTATGCCATCGCCTACCGCGGGGAAAGCGCCATCGCGCACGCGACAATGATGGGGCTGAATCCGGTGTACGTTGATTTGCCGGACGGGTGGAAGCGGGTTCAGCTTGAGGAGAGGGACCCCGATATGCGCGGCCCATTTGGGTGGGCCAGCCTTTTGTTCGGGCTTACCTTGCTCGTGGCCGCAAATGCACTTGAATGGCCGAAACGGGACGCTGTGCTGGCGATTTTTGCAGCGCAGTAAATCGAAGTGGCCTGAATTGGCGGTAATCGACCCATATCCACCGCTATCGGCGCGGAGCTGGCTCTGCAAACCGGCCGCGGGATACGCTGCAAATAGCCGAGTTATCACGGTCGATTCCGTGATAGACCACCTGCTTGTGGTCCAGGCGGTCGCCGGTTCGAATCCCGTCGTCCACCCTCTCGGAAACCGCGCTGTGGCGCGGTTTCCGCCGTTTGAGGCAGATGCAGCTTTCTCAATCGGGGGACAATCGGGGGACAATTTTGGATTCCCCCTATCCCAGGCTCCAGGATCGACCTCGGACAGGCCAAACGGTCTTTGATGCGCTCAGGCCGATGCTGGCGGCGCAGCGACGACCAGCGAGTGCTTCCCGACCTCGCGACACTGCACACCTGGTTGGCCGAGTGGGTCGAGGCGCACAACGCGGGCTTTCACGCACGCCCGTAGCGATCGTGCACCCGCACGACGTCGTCGAGGTGAGGTGTTGAGACCTCGAGCACAACTGAATCCTCCAGTGCCTCAATCGAGTGCACGGTGCCAGGCTCGTTTCGCCATGCCTGACCCGGCTCGATCTCCAGCTCGCTGAGCGTCTCGGCGTTCGGCCCGCGGGTCAACCGCAGCTTGCCTGAGAGCAAGTAGGAGGTCTCGTCCTTTTCACGGTGGTATTGGAGAGAGAGTGCTTGGCCGGCGTTGACGACGAGGATCTTGCCGGCATAGTGGTCGGTCTCGGCCCACCAGAGCTCGTGGCCCCACGGCTTCTCCACTCGTTTTGGCTTCTTCGTCGCCACGGAGGCGAAACCGTATCGGCAGCCGTAGGTTGGCCCGTCGTCTTCGTCTTCGTCGCCGACGAGAGCATCACGAGCGCTAGCCCCGGCCTAGCCGGAGACCTACGCCGTGTCGCTGTCGGGGACGCCCTCGTAAGCGGTAGCGAGATCGCCGAGGTCCGCATCGAGGCCGGCGACGAGGAGCCGAATGAGCAGCAACCAGCCCGGGTTGTTCTTCCCCCGCTCAATGTCGCTTACCTGGCTCTCAGTCATATCGGCTCGGCTGGCGGCCTCGATCTGCTTGAGATCACGTTCCTCTCGCAGAGCCTTCAGGGCAGCGCCCAGACGCGCCAGCTCGGGCGGCGGGGTGTCGTAGCGGGCTCGGGGCACGGGAGCACGCTGCCTGTCCTTAGCTTCCCGCACTTATGGAAAGAACGAAGTAGGCTGATTGCCGGCCGAAGTGGTTTGGGCTTTTTGAGCGGCAGAAAGGGAGTGGGAGCGGTGGCTGGTAAGCATTCGTTAGGAGCTCGATATCGATTCGGTTACGCGGCTGCTTTTGCGCAAGACTGGCCGACCGCCGTCCAACCACGACAGTGGGCGGCCGTCTGTGCCTTAGCGGTGCTTCAGGGTCATGGCCGGCAGAACAGGCGCCACTGGCGTGATCGTCACCTCTCGCACCTCTCTCTCCTCGCGGTGCTGCGTTGGCGGGTAGGTCGAGGGAGCAGGGCCGATCTCCAGCTCCGCACACTTCTTGGGCTGAGACCGGCCCTGCTGGCGTGCCTACTTCAGCTTCAAAACTTGCAGCAGTGGCACGACCGAATCCACGGACGCGATCTTCATCTCTCCTCACCCCCTCCCGCTCGTCAGCGCCCGGCTAGATGCCGGGGCGGGAAGAAGAGGGTAAGAAATCCTGAGCGCTCAGAATTTCATGGAGCCGAAACGCCTATGCTCCAGCGCAACTGAATGACGGCAATGGACCTGATCGGAGGGATGGACGGTTGAAGCAGGGCGAGCGGGACCCCGGGCGAAGGCCAATCAAGCAGCGGACACGACAGCCGGACGATGCGCCGCCATTTGCCGTTGGCCACTACATCCGGCTCGAAGCTCTGACGATCCTGCACGAGGGAGAGTTCACCGCCGGAGAGATCGCCGACATGCTCGGTGAGGACATAAAGAACGTCACCTACCACCTGGGCGAGCTCTACGAGGCCGGCTGCGTTGAATTTGCTGGCCACACGACGGAAGGCAACTTCCGGAAGCCGATCTACCGAGCGGTTGCTCGGCCTCTCGTAAGCGACGAGGCGTATCGCGCAATGTCAGTCGAGGAACGTCACGATGCCAATAGCGCGGTCGTTCAGTGGATTCTTGCCGAGTGCCTTTCGTCGTATCGGAACAAGAAGATGGACGTCGACGAGGACGTGTGCTTGATGACCGACGAACCGGACCTCGACCGAGAGGGCAGGGGGGA
Source organism: Solirubrobacterales bacterium (assembly GCA_021154855.1). GTDB lineage: Bacteria > Actinomycetota > Thermoleophilia > Solirubrobacterales > 70-9 > VRUE01. The sequence goes on along the minus strand of JAJKHV010000099.1, from coordinate 30,220 downwards.
ACTTCGAAAGTTTTTCACCACGGCGTGGAGCGGTAAGCCCAAGGATGTTCTTGAAGCTTTGAAGAGCGTTCAGGAGATCGCGGGCAGGGCGAAGAATCGAATGGCTAAGTCGGGGGAGAGCGGCACCACAATGTTTGTGGCGCTGCTGGCCTTCGAGCGCGGGCGTTCGGGAAGACCAGTAGGTGGGGTCTTCAACTCAGGGAAAACTGAGCGGTAACGGACTTCGGGTTGCAGGACACGTACCGAGGTGAAACTCTGCTCCACTCTAAACCGGAATGTCACTCGGGTCGTCAGCGCGAGTGGTTCTGGTTTAGCCGCCCCGGACGCTGACAATACGTCCGGGGCGTGCACAACTTCCAGGCACTGTGAACACCTCGAGTCACTTGTTAAGACAACGAACTTCTACCCAGCGGAATCGCGCCGCCGCCGCTTTTCTAAGCCGGCGGCGGCGTGTCTCTGCGCCACTCCGTCTGGTCGATGGACGAAGGGTGAAGACGGCAGGGGGGAGTGGGCGCACCCTAGACCGGGCTGCGTCCGCTCCCGTCGTCGTCAATCAGACCAAGCAAGCAATCATCGCTGTGATGCAGCAACTCGACAGCCCCGTGTCTTCTATCGAACTTCAGAAGATTTGGGCAGAACACAAGGATCTAAGAATTTTCGAGTACCACCTTTCGACTCTTGTAAGGGCGAAGGTTGTGGAGGTGGCCTATGGCCCTGAACTTCATTTTCACCTTGTAGGTAGGGCATAGGCAGACGAACCATCTGTTAGGGAGCGGTGCCGCTAGCGCTTGCCGATGTCAAGCGCATCGAGCCCATCTGGGGCTTAGCGGGGAATACGACAAACAAAGGGGAGGACGTTTCGTGAAGGGGATTCGGCTCGTTGGGTTTGTGCTGGTCATGCTGCTTGCCATTGGCTCTGGCATCGCCGTGGCAGAGCAGGATGAGGGGCAGCCGGCCGAAGCTCTTTCGGCAGCTCCAGAGCCGAAACCAGAGGACGAGCTTCCCGCTGAGCGGACCGCCAGCTCGGAGACCTTCCAGCTTCCAGGCGGCGCGCGCGAAACGCGCCTCTACGAGACCCCAATCAACTATCGCGATGCCAAAGGCGACTGGAAGCCCATTGACGAAGGTCTTGAAGAACTCAAAGATGGTGGGCTGAGCAACGGGCAAAACAGCGTCGATGTTCAGCTCCCCGACAAGCTCGGCGCCGGACCGACCCGACTCACCGTCGACGGCGGGTGGGTCTCCTCTGAACTCCTCGGTCCCCAGACCGGGGAAGCCCAGCTCGAAGGCGCTACGGCGGTCTACGAATCGACAACGAGCGACACGACGTATGAGCTCTCCAGCATCGCCAGTGGCGTCAAGGAGAACATCGAAATCCCAGATGCCTCCCAGCCGAAGGTGTTCCACTACGTCCTAGACGCCTCAAACGGATTGACGCCGAGCATCGCCGAAGACGGATCGATCGAGTTCCGCGACGGCGATGAAAAGCTGATCGCGGTCCTGCCGGCGCCGGTCATGTCCGACAGCTCACCCACGCCATCGGTCTCCGATTCCGCTCACTACGAGCTTCAGCCGCGAGACGAAGGCGGCTGGCTGCTCACGCTCGACGCCGATTCGGACTGGCTAAACCAGCCAGAGCGCAGCTGGCCGGTCAACCTCGATCCGACTCTTACCGCGCCGAGCCCCTCGCTTGACTGCATCATCGAGGGACGGATCAATACAAATGTCTGGAATGGCTGCGGCTCCGGTGCCGGCGAAACGCTGATGGCTCTCTACAAAGCGGAAACCTGGTTCGAAATGGACCTGTGGGCCAGGTCGCTGCTTCGCTTCGACCTGAGCGCGATCCCGTCCAACTCCTATGTGGAAAGCGCAACCCTTGGCCTGTACGCGCCGAGTGCGGTGGGCAACACAAGCGGTGTCGAAGTGAGAAGGAGCACCACCAACTGGAACAGTGCCGCTAACTGGACGACCTACAACGGCGTCAACAAATGGGCCTACGAAGGCGGCGACTACACGGGTCTCGAAGGGGAGACGATTCTGACCAGCCAGCGGGGCTCACAAGCCGGCTGGTGGAACTTCTCAGGCGCAGGCACGAGGGACCTGGTGCAGAAATGGGTCGCAGGTCAGGTACCCAACTACGGCTTCCTCCTGCGCCTGGAAGACGATCACACGCGCCAGTGCGGCGAAAGCTCCTGCACGACCCGCTACGCCACCTTCAACTCAAGCGCAGCGGCGGACTCGACCAAGCGCCCCTACGTGCAGGTCGTCTACTACCCGAAAGCACCCGCTACCAGCAAGCTCACCTCGCCGGGGGAAGGCACGGTGACCGGCAAGCGACTGAAGCTCAAATCGACCTGGGCCGGATCTCCGGGCGCCACGACCGGCGTCTCTTACCAATACCGCACATCCGGCGTGACAGGAGCTTTCAGCCCGTGGAAAACGATCCCGTCAGGCTGGGTCAAGAACGCCAAAGCCGAAGAAGTCAAATGGCCGCTCGCGGTGACCGGGAAAGTCAGCACCCCCGTCTTCTTCGAAGCGAACAAAGCTGTGAATATCTCAGGCGGGAAACTCCAAGTCCGGGCTCTCTTTGAAGGCTCGCTAGGTGCAGCCGGCTACAGCGAGCCGGTCAACGCCACCGTAAGCCCGGCCGTTGGCGGTCCTCATGATGCGACCACGAGCGTTGGCCCCGGCGCGGTCAATCTCCTGACCGGCAACTACACGATCAGCCGTAACGATGTGTCGATTTCGGTCCCGGGTTCGACGCTCGAATTCTCGCGCACTCACACGACCGAAGTAGAAGGTGCCGGAGTGCTTGGCCGCGGCTGGACGACGTCTGTCCCAGTCGAAGAAGCCGGCGGAGCAGCTTGGCGAAGCGTACGCGAGTTCCAAGCCAGCGCTGAAGAAAAAGAAGAAGGGTTGGGCGACTACGCGATCTTGACCGACCTCGAAGGCTACGAATACGCCTTCGAAAAGGTCGGCGAATCCTACGTCTCCCCGACAGGGGCAGAGGGGTGGGTTCTCTCTCACGCAAGCGGCAGCTCGACCTTTGCTCTCGCTGATGTGGACGGGAACCGGACGGAATTTGAAAAAACAGGCGGCAGCCTCGAATACCTGCCGGTCTCGATCTCCACAACAGGCAGCGGCCCCAACGCGACGACGATGGTCTACAAACCGATCGGCACTAAACGGCGTCTGTACATGGTGATTGCCCCATTCGCGTCCGGGCTTGGGTGCAATTCCGAAAACGCCAAAACAAAAGTGGGCTGCCGCGCGATCGAATTTACCTACGAACCGGCTACAAAATGGGGAGCGAACGCGGCCTTCGGAGAACTTCTCTCGAAGATCACCTACTACGGCCCGGCCAGTGCAGGCGCCAATGGCTCCTGGTCCGTCGCCGCATACAGCTATGACACCGAAGCCCGTCTGACCGCTGAGTGGGACCCACGCATCGGATCGGCTTGTGCTTCAGAAGAAAAAGGCTGCTTGAAAGAGACCTATGCTTATACGAGCGAAACGCAGCTTTCCACGCTGACTCCTGCCGGCCAGGAACCGTGGACGTTCGAGTACTACGCTCACGTTTCCGGAGAACCAGGCGCCCGGATCAAAGCGGTCAAGCGCCCGAGTCTTGTCGCGAGCCCGACTACCGCCCAGACGACCGTGGTCTACGGGGTTCCACTCAGCGGGGGCAGTGGCGCGCCCAACATGAGCCCGGCCGAAGTTGCCAAATGGGGTCAGGAAGACGTTCCGCTAGACGCAACCGCTGTCTTTCGGCCCGACGACGTGCCGGCGACACCGCCCTCGAGTTATGCCAAGGCGACCATCTACTACATGGACGCCGAAGGCTACGTCGTCAATACTGCGGCGCCCTCGGGAGGCGGCACCGCGATCACGACAAGCGAAGTCGATGATCGTGGCAACGTCGTCCGCGAACTGAGCGCCCAAAACCGCGTACGCGCTCTGGCCGAAGGAGCGAAATCCGTAGAACGCTCGCGCGAACTCGACACCAAACGCGAATTCTCCGAAGACGGCACGGAGATGGTCCAAGAATGGGGGCCGCTGCACCAGGTGCGCATCGCCGAAACGGGCGAAACGAAACCAGCGCGACTCCATAAAATCGTCGAATACGACTACCTGGCACCGACCCCACCGGCTGGCACGCCGAAACCGCATCTCCCGACGCGGGAAACCACCGGTGCCAGCATCAAAGGCGTGGGCAAAGACGCAGACCAGCGCATCGTGGAAACCGTCTACAACTGGACCCTGCGCAAGCCGACGGACACGATCGTCGACCCGCTCGGCCTCAAATTGAAGACGCACACCGAATACGACCCGGTCACGGGTCTGCCCACCGAAAGGGTTCTCCCGGCCGGACAGGTCGAAGACAAAGCAGGGCACACGACCAAGACGATCTACTACAGCGTCGGCGAAAACCCTGCCGATCCGGCTTGTGCGAACAAGGCGGCGTGGGCAAACCTGCCCTGCAAGGTGCTGCCGGCCAAACAGCCCGGCACCGAAGGGCAGCCCGAAGTCTTGGGCACGCGCGTTGCTTCCTACAACGCCCTGGCCCAGCCCCTGGAAGTGATCGAAAGCCCGGGGGGCAAAGAAGCATCGACTCGCGTAACGACCAACACCTATGACGGAGCCGGGCGACCGACAAGCCTCAAACAGGTGGGCGGCGGGACCTCCCTGCCGACCACGGCTACCGTCTACAGCACGACAACCGGACTGCCTGTCGAACAGAAATTCGAATGCGGAGCATGCGACAGCCAGTCAACGGTTGTCGCCTACGACAAACTCGGCCGTCCGACTCAGTACACCGACGCCGATGGAAGCACATCGAAAACCACCTATGACCTACTGGGGCGCCGGGCGACCGTCTTCGATGGCAAGGGAACCCAGACGTTTGGCTACGAATCAGCCTCGGGCCTATTGACCAAAATCGATGACACCGCCGCTGGGACGTTCACGGCGGCCTACAACGCCGATGGCAGCATGACCGAAGAAGGGCTGCCAAATGGCTTGGTGGCCAAAACGACCTACGACGAGGCCGGGGAAGCGACAAAACTCAGCTACACGAAGGTCACGAGCTGCTCAGAAAAATGCACCTGGCTTGACGAAGGCGACGAACGCTCGGTTTACGGTCAGGTCCTCTCGCAGGCGACCTTGGCCTCCACCCAGCAATACAGCTACGACAACGCTGGCAGGCTGACCTTGGTCAAGGACACGCCGAAAGGCGGCGGCTGCACGACACACTCATACAGCTATGACGCCGATTCCAACAGAACCGCGTTTATCACCCGCGTGCCAGGAGCCGGCGGGGCCTGCGATATGACCTCCGAAGGAAGCGTGCAGAAATACAAATACGACACGGGCGATCGCTTGACCGGGCCGGAAGCAACCACCTATGACAGCTTCGGTCGCATATCGAGCCTGTCAGGCAAATTCGCGGGGGGAAGTACTCTCGATACCAGCTTCTTCACCAACAACATGGTCTCTATCCAGTCGCAAGGAGGGTTGACGAACACCTACCAGCTGGATGCTGCTGGGCGCCCTCGCCAAGTGACTCAGACCGGTACGAAAACTGGAACCGAAGTCTTCCACTACTCCATGGCTTCGGACTCGACTGCATGGACAGAACGCAGTGCAACTTGGACCCGCAGCATCACTGGCATCGGCAGTGGACTAGCTGCGATTCAGGAAAGCTCAGGTACTACCAGCCTCCAGCTTGCCAATCTGCACGGCGACATAGTTGCCACGGCCAGTCTTAGCTCTACGGCCAAAGAACCGACCGCGAACTTTGAATTCGATGAGTTCGGCAATCCAAAGAAAGTGGGCTCGAGCCGCTATAGCTGGCTCGGCGGAAAGTCACGCCGCACTGAACTGTCGTCTGGTGTGATTCAAATGGGGGCTCGAAGCTACGTACCGGCGCTCGGGCGATTCATCTCGCCTGATCCAGTGCCTGGTGGGTCGGCAAACGCATACGACTACGCCGACCAAGACCCGATCAACAACTTCGATCTGGAAGGAACCTGCTCGAAGAAGAAGAAGTGTGGAGCCGACAAGGAGAGGGCTAAGGAAGCGGTGGATCGTGCGACGGGTCGCATCAGGGCCCGCATGCGGAAGGCTCGGGAAAATAGAGCAAGTAAGTCTGCTAGCGCTTCCGCCGTCGGGCCGGGGGGTATGAAGTGGTTTCCTTGGGAAAAAGAAGTGAACAAGGCGTTGAATAAGGCTTCGAACGCCGTTGTTGACATCTTCTCCAAGGGGTGCGGAGTCGTAGGAGGAGCTATAGGAGCAGCAGGTACTTTCGCTTGGGGAGTTGGGAAGGGGCTCGTACTGACGGGGGAGGAAGAAAAGGTGGCCATCGGCGGGATGCTTCAAGGATTTGGAGACGTTCTCGGAATCATCGCCTCCGGGTTTTTCGTCGCCGAACGAGCCGGGTGGTGCTGAGTGGCCGGACATCGTGAACTCCTTAGTCGCGAAGATTCCTGCAACAATGAGAGGTCCATGAAGTTGCTTCAGAAAGTCGCACTCGTGCTTGTAGCCGCTTGTTTGATTTTTAGCGGCTTGGCCTTGATTCAGGGAGAATTTGGTTCTGCGGCACTCGGCGTCTTCGTGTCAGCTTGCGCGCTGATTACCAACTTCGGGAATGGCCTGCTAGACCGCCTTGGAGTCGGAAAAGCTAGAAATGCCGGCCGCGGTCCGCAATAGCTATTCCACGCGTGGCTGGGGATCACGGATGTGCGATGAGGCTTGTCGGAGTGACGACGCTGGGCCCCTTTGGGGGACGTCCATAGTTGCTTGTGCGGCACTCGCTGGCACATATTGCTCGGTCTGAACCAAAGGTCCGGAAAAGCCGTATGCTCCGAGAAGAATGATGAATCTTGGACTGGCAGTCGCGGGGATCGCCTTCATCCTTGCGGAGCTCGTTTTATGGGATGCCGGAATCCTTTGGCATGAGCCGAAACGTGACCGCCGCAACTTTCCGCCTCCTCGGCGAATCCGGCAATGAGCATCTGTGCGGATCATTCCCGCAGCGTTTCCGTGCCTTGGCGAAGGTTGCTTGTCTTGCGCCGTCTCATCATCCCTATCGCATGCTTGCTCATCCTTGGCGCTTGTCCTGGAGTGTGTTTTGCGAGTAATCCGGGGTCGAGCGTCAGCTTTGGGGGGCCTGAACCACAAGCTGAGTTCTCACGGAAAGCAAGCCATGGCTATTCGATTCTCTTCGAAGTAAACCGGGGAAAGGCCAGTCTCACCGCACGGAGCGACGAGGGGACGGTGATCTACAGCGGCAAGGGTTCGTTCGTAGATGGACGTATTCAGTTCGGCCTTGGGAAACTTGGCAGGATCAGCGCCCGATTCAAGCCAGATGGATCAGTTGACCACCTACGGCCCCCTAAATCCTGCAAAGGCCGCGAGCAGGTGGTTCGCAGCGGAGCCTTTGTCGGGTCGATCAAATTTCGTGGCGAGAGTGGCTACACGCGACTCAACGCACATCGGGTGCGCGGCACTATGGCTTCTCCACGCTCATGGAAATGTCCGGATCCTCCTAGCAGACCCTTGGGGAACGCCGCCAGTCTGCCAGCTGCCTTGGGAGCCTTTACGCCGCACAGCCATGTTGTTTTTGCTGCCATTGGCGGTTCCGAGCTGCTTCCAACTGGATTCTTCCTTGCTGGAACGTCGGAGCGACATGGAGCATTGCGCATCAATCGATCGGCCTTGGCTGAAGGCAAGCCTGCGACCTTTGACGTTTTGGACGATCTCAGCTCCGCGACAGTTAGTCCTCCCAAGCCCTTCGCTGGCACGGCCACCTTCAAGCGCAACGCGGATGGCTCGACAGAATGGTTTGGGACGCTGAGCGTTGCTCTTCCTGGGGTCGAAAGCACTGCCCTCACCGGCCCGACCTTTACAGCCAACCTCACGAAGCCGAGAACTCAGCAGGAATTCTCAGAATTGTTCGGCCTGAGTTAGTCGCAGTGGCCTCGTGGCTGTCAAAGATGGCCAGAAGCCTTGCTGGCTGCACGTACGTCGCAAAAGGTCGCAAAACGGGCGTTCTGGCCAGATAGCAGTAGGCGCGAGGTCTCGCCTCGCTTTCAGAACCGATGCCCCTTGATGATCGCACGCTCCGCGTGCGGGTTCGGGGCATCGGCTCTCGCGCTCGGCGAGGGCACAGCAAAAGGAGACTGATGATGGAGCTGAGATGCCCTGACTGTTGCAGCCCGGAAGTTGTTCCAGACCCACGCAAGTCCCCAGGCGCGCGGCGATGTGGAAACTGCAGCGCTAGCTTCAACCGCGACTCGGCGCTTGTGACCGTCGCGGACGCCGAATCGGACCTCGGGAAGGGCGTACTTCCACATCCCCTCTTTGGCCTTGACCGGGATGCAGCTGCGGTGGTGCTGAATGATCCCGAAGGCGCAATTAGACCGATAACGCCGTTCAGCGACGCCGACGAGTTGCATGGCCTCTTTGAGTCCGCCCTCGGCGCCGAGATCGTTACCTGCGAGTTCGAATCGGCCTACATCTCGGTCTACCCGATGTCGATCGCGAATCCGCAGCCGCTGCCCGCCGTCGAAATCGGTGGGGGAGTCGTACTCATCGGCTCGGCTGTGAACCTCGAGCAGGATCGAGGAGAGGATCCGATCGCCTACACCCTCCGGATCATGGCGGAGACCTTGAGCAGGGCCAACGAGCTTGCGGCCCCGCTTCGGCCAAGCCGAGCGTCGGCTGGACCGGATCGCCGAATACCTGAACGCCGACGGCAAGTGGGACTGCGTGGCGTTCTGTGAGTTCGTCGAAGGCGAGCTACGCCTGTGTGGTCGCACCGTCCGCGACGGCGACGGATAGACGCGGCACCCCTGGCCGCGTTGCGGGAGCCAGCACCCCTCCGATGATCGCACGCTCCGCGTGCGGCTCCGGGGCACCGGCTCCCGCAACGGGCGGGGGCGAAGGACAAAGGAGTGCTCAAGATGAGCGACCTAAAGACACCATGCGTCGAGATTTCCAAGATCGACGTCGAGGAGGGCTTCAACGCTCGCACCCACATGGACGACAAAGAGCTTGAGGGGCTCGCGGCCAGCCTTGGTACTGCCGGCGTTGTTCAGCCTCTTTCAGTGCGGCCCGGCAAAAACGGCCGCTTCACGCTGGTTGCGGGACATCGTCGCTTCGCCGCGGCCCAGCGAGGGGGGCTGAAAGAGGTTCCGATCACCGTCAGTGAGGGCAACGCACACCTCAGCTCCCTGGTCGAGAACATCCACCGCGAGGAACTCGACCCGATTGACGCCGCGCTTGGCCTGCGGGCACTGGCGGGAGAGCTCAACCTCGAAACCAACAAGGCGATCGCCGGGAAGGTCGGCAAGTCCGTCCCGTGGGTCAGTGAACGGCTGCGCCTACTGGATCTCCCCAAGGGCGTCCAGCGCTACATTGCCGAGGGATTTGTGCCAATCGAAGGCGAGCGCCTGCTGCGCGACATCGCCGTCGTCTCACCTCGCGTCGCGGAATGCATCTGCGAGCTGGCCAAGCGCCAGGGCTACAAGGGCCGCTACTTCATCGACCGCTTCGGCGACATCTTCGCCGCTACGGCCGAGGCCCACTTCAACAACAAGCCGACGATGATCTCTGCCCGGCGGGTTCCGGTCAGCGTCATCGCGAAGGGCAAAAAGCGCCGCGAACTGGCCGATCGACTCCACGCGATCAGCTCCTATAAGTCCGACGATCCGGGCTTGAGCTTCGGCGACGCCGAGATCGACGCCGCGCGGGCGCTGGGTTGCTTGGTCGAGCACCGCACCGAGCGCCGCGGCATGGCTTCGACCATGGCGTTCATCACCGACGTTACCGTCGCAGCCGACCTCTTCGATCGAGGTCTTGGGCAGCTCGAGAAGGCAGCCAAGAAGAAGGTCGAGGAAGAGGAAGCCTGGAAAGGGCATCGCAAAGAGCTCGGTGAGTCCGAGAAAGACGAGCGCGCGGCCAAGCGCGAGGAAGCGAAGGCGCGGAAAGAAATCGCCGAGATCGGCAATGAAGAAGTGGCCGGCAAACTGCTGACGGGCCGCACCGGCGCGCGCCGTAAGCAGCACGGTCTCGCTCGAGCCAAGGCGATCGCGCTGCTTTTCATTGACGACAATCCCCAGCTCGCCGGGTCCGGCCTGCGGCTCACCCTGCCGACGCTCCGAGACATCGAAGTCAAAGAGTTGAAGTCGGGCAAGGAGCGCAAGAAAGTCATCTGGTCCGATGCCGAGCAGTGCAGGGAGGAGCTGCGCCGCCGGGTCAACGAGGCCTCCACTGAAGCCCAGGTAAACGAGGTGATGGCGGAGGCAATCGTCGCGGCGGTTGTGGTTGACCAGGAGCAGCTGCCGCAGTCCAAGCGGATCCACTGGTTCTTGGGTAATCGAGAGGCCGAAAAGCTTCTTGCCCCAGACATCAAGGCGGCACGGCCGCGCCGTCGGCGTATCAGCAAGAAGTAAAGCGCTCTACCGGGGGAAGGCTCTTAGCGGGGCCTTTCCCCCGGTGTGGTTTTCACGCACTGCTCTGGGCTGTGAGTTGGTCCCGGCCCACACGCCTAGCAGACCTCCCCCGACCGGCTTCGCCAGCCTCCTCCGGTCTGCTTTGGCTGGGCCATGACCAACTCACAGCATCACATCAGAAAGCCGACACCAGGGCAGCTCGACTACCTCAAGGACCTGGCAATCAAAACAGGCAAGTCGTTTGCCTGGCCGAAGACGTTCGGTCAGGCATCGGCGGAAATCAAGCGTCTCTTGGCGGTCTCGCCCACGAGCGCGGCTGACCGCCGGCGAGAAGACCGTCAGGTGAGTGAAGACCTCGCGGTGAGGAGTGGAGACGCCGCTGCCATTCGGCCTGAGGAGATAGGTGGTTATGGGGCTCACGCGACCATGCTGACCTCCGGTTATGACCGAGAAGTCAAGCTCCTCGAGGATCAAATTCGCGAACTTCATCCCCGCCGGGGTGAGGATGCGACCTGTCGCGAGGCGTACACCTCCTGCTGTCGGGAGCTGTCGGTTCTAAGCCCGTTCTCCCTCCGGCGCGTGATGCGTTCGCTTGGGGTCGAGGGCGCCCCATGAAACGCGCACCCGAACTTATCGCCGAGCTTTGGTGGGAGGTCGAGATCGGCTCCTCACGGGTGTTCGTCGTGGCCGTCGATCCCATCGAGGCCCGTCGAAAGGCCGAGGACCAACTGCGAGACCTGGGCGTCTTGCCGGGTGGGCCGCCCGGCCTGCACGAGCTACAAGCGGATGCGCGAGTCGCGAGGCGAGGGCGACGATGAGGGTCCTACTGAAGAAGGGCGCCGGGCGGGCGACGGCCGAGACCATTCTCGCCGTTGGGACCTCGCTGAGGGAGACCGTGCTTACAACGCTTGCAGGCGAAGGCGGACTGCCCGGAGGCATCGTCGCGGAGGCGGACCACTGGACGGTCGCGGAGGCCATCGACAGGGTGGCGGAGCGGCACCACGCCCCGGCTGCCGCGGTCAGAATCGTCAACACCGAAGAAGTCGAGTGGATAGCCGGGATTCTCGCCGCGTATGAGCTCGGTTCAGAGCTTGTCCAGCACGTCACCCATAGCGGCTGCGTCTTGGAACTCCCCAAGTCGAAGCGACTCAACGGACCCACCCTGACACCGCACGAGCGTCGCCGCTACGAGGAAGCCGACGAGCGCGGCGACTCCGGCTCGATCGCCTGCTGCCTCGGCCGACTCGGCGACGCGCGGGACGCCACCACGCAGAGCCTCGAGGAGTTGCCTCGGCGCCCCGAGGCCCGAGCCACCGACGTACGGGCGCTGAAGACGCAGCTATACGACTACAACCGCGAGTTGGCGGATCTCAGGACTCGTTCACTCGCAAATCCGACTGGCTGACCGGAGTCCCCGCCCTTTGCGGGAGCCGGCCCCGCCAGGGTCGCACGCTTCGCGTGCAGGGCGGGGGCTCACCGGCTCCCGCAAAGGGCGGGAGCGCATAGCTCAAGGAGATCCGATGAAGGTCCTACTGAGGGAAGGCGCCAAAAAGGCAACGGCCACGACCATCCTGATCCTGCCCCGGCTGGGCGGCAGCACACTCGAAACGCTCGCAGGCAAAGCGGTTCCGCATGGGATTGTCGCCGAGGCCGACGACAAGGCTGTGCTGGATGCGGTCAACGCTTGCAACCGAACCGACGAGTTCATCACAGGCAGGGAGCTCTACAAAGCAGCTACGTGGATGTACAAGGCCCTTGGCGAGTACGAGGACGGCTCGAAAATCGGCCTGCGGGTCACCGGCCGCGGCAATGCCCTCAATGACTCTGAAGCCAAGCGAGTCAACCGCACGGAGGGCCTGGCCAAAGGCGACACCGTCGCCGTCGGCCCGACGATCTCGCCGGGGACCTACATGAACGCTCGCGGTCGCGTTGTGGCGGTCAAAGGCGACAAGGTTCAGGTCGAACTGGACGCCGGAGACCGTGACCGGCTCGAGCGGGCCACCGGCAAGCCGCAGCGCAAGACGGTTCCGTTCCCTCTCGTCTGCGTCGAGAAGGTCGCCTGAACGACCGGCGAGCTGAGTCGAACAGTTTTGGGCCGCGACCGCTCTAAGAAGCAACCGGGCGGGCTGCCTCCCGATTGTGGCACGGCTTCGCCGTGCGTCGGGAGGCAAAGCCCGCCCAACCGCGGCGGGCACGACAACCGGAGGTCGAGATGGCCAAGAGACGAAGTTCTCGCCGACGCACGCTGAGCGAGGAGGAGCGCGCCGAAAAGCGCGCCGCCGAGCGCGAGCTTGCAGCGAAGGCGATCGAGGAGCTGCGCTCAAGCGAGGGCTGGCAGCGCTGGCTCACGGTCAGGCGCAGGTTCCATCGCTACAGCTTCTGGAACCAGGTACTGATCGCCCTGCAATGCCCCGAGGCGAGCTACGTCACCGGCTTTCGGCGCTGGCTCGAGCTCGGTTATTCGGTTCGAAAGGGAGAGCATGGAATTCGCATTTGGGCGCCGTGCCCACCCTCGAAGAAGAAGGTCAAGCAGTGGGAAAAAGAAGGCGGCGACCCTCACGACAGGCCGCGGACTTTCTTTCGCCTGGTCGCGGTCTTCGACCGATCTCAGGTCGACCCGTTGCCCGAGTTCCCCGGAGGGCCAGCCGACTTGGCGCCGCCGGCGTCCCAGCCAATCACCGGCGACGGTCTTGCTCATCTTCTCGACCCACTGAGCCGACTGGCCGGCTCTATCGGCTACGCCTTCAGGGTCGAGACGATCGACGGTCGCGCCGAGGGGTTGTGCCACCGGGGCGAGGAGTGGATCGCCGTCGAAGAGGTAAGGGAGGGCTTCTCGCCCAATGCCCAGATCGCAACCGGGATCCACGAGCTTGCCCACGCCCTCGTGGTGATCGATAGCCAGAAAGACGATCCGAAGCTGACTCGCGCGCAGGAGGAGGTCGTGGTCGAGTGCGTCGCCTTCACCGTTTGCGCCTCATTGGGTTTTGACACCTCTGGTTCTTCGATTCCCTACATGACCGGTTGGAGTGAGGGCGATGAGGTCGGGCGCTACGCCGCGCTGATCGACAGGCTAGCCAGGCGGATCGAGGATGCGCTGCTCGAGGTCGAGCCTCCGCAGGACGAGCGTGGCGGTGAAGCAGATATCCCGGCCCTGGCGGCAGCGTAAGTCCACAGGCATCTCCAGAGAGGCAGTCCGACTTCCTCACCCCAGGCTGGCACACGCCGCCCACGCTTCAACCCCCAAAAGGGGGTTCCCCTCGCCTTCGGCTCGGTTCCGCGAGTTCGGTCGTGCGCCCTACCTGGGCTCGTCAATCGAACCACCTCTCAAAGGAGAACCAAAGTGAACATCAACGTATTCGCCATCACCGGCAACCTAACCAAGGACCCGAAGCTGACGAGCTTTCAAGGCGGCTCCTCAGTGTGCGAGCTGCGGGTCGCGGTGAACACGCGCCGGAAAAACAGTGAGACCGGCGAGTGGGAGGACAAGCCCAACTACTTCGACGTCAAGGTCTGGAACAAACGAGGCGTCGCCTGCTCCGAGCACCTTGAGAAGGGCAGCGGGGTTGCCGTCCAGGGCCGTCTGGATTGGCGCGAGTGGGAGGCAAAAGACGGCAGCGGCAAACGTCAGAAGGTCGAGCTGCTAGCCAGCGACGTTCAGTTCCTCGGTAGCCCGAAGGACAGTGCGCCGACGGAGGCTGCCGAGCCGGCACAAGCCGAGGCCGGGGAGTTCGCGATGGCGGGAGCGGGCGCCGGAGACGACGACATCCCGTTCTAGCTCCGGCGGGATCGAAGAGGCCCGGTGCGAGAGCACCGGGCCTCTTTTGCTGCTATCGCAATGACCACGGGCACAACGCGCGTGGCGACGCAAATACCCGCCCCGGTAAGTGTCGCGAAGAATTTATAGCCGGTGCATCCGATGGTCATTCAGTTCGCAAGGCCATTCATTCGTCATGAGCTTCAGCGCTCGCAGCTTCTTGCTTACTTGCTTTTCAGCCTAGCCCCGGCACCGCCCCGCGCAAGGGGCTTCGCCCCTTCCCCTCGCTTCGCTCGGTGCGCGGTTCGGATGTCCGGGGCTTTTTCGGCTGGCGCAAGTAAGCAAGAAGCCCCGAGGGGCAATCCAAAAGGAGCGATTCAGATGCCAGCAGGACAGAGCGGAGCGCAGGCGGCGAACACGCAGGAGCCGGTCCTTCGTACCTTCGCGCGAGGTTGGCTCACCAAGGCACCGCAGTTCGGGAGGTTGAGCGACGGCGTCGCGGTCTGTCGTCTCTTGGTGGCCGGGGAGGCGGCTGGACCGGCGAGCAAGCCGCCCAGGGTTTCCCTCTACGTGAAAGGGGCGGAGGCCGAGCGTTGCGCCAGGCTGCTCGTGGGGAGCCTGATCGAGGGCGTCGGGGTGATCGGACCCGAGCGTGATCGGGCTGATCGGCAGGAGATCCTGGTGGACGAGGGCAAGCGCGTGATCCTGCGTGCGCGACCGGCAGCGACGGCATGAGCGCCGTCGTCCCACAGCGGAGCGGTCTCTGGGACCGCGCAGACACCCTTCCTTCGATTTGCGCGAAGCACCGCCCTGCGGCGCCCGCCATGATCGCGGCATGAAGTTCGCTGCCGTTCTCCTCTCCCTCTCCGCCCTCGCCTGGGTTGGATGCGGGACGGCGGGCGGCGCTGAGGAAGGCAGCAGCCGGAGCGCTACTCGCGCCGTCATCGACTACGCCGTCGACGGCGACACGCTGCGCGTCCGGTTGCCCTCCGGCCGTCTCGCCTACGTCCGGCTGGTCGGCATCGACACCCCCGAGAGCGTTCGGCCCGGAGTGCCGGTCGAGGGCGGAGCCGAGGCCGCCTCCGATTCCATGCAGGCCCTCGCGCCTGAAGGCGCGAGCGTCGTCCTTCGCCGCGACTCGGTTGCCGACGCGGAAGACCGCTACGGCCGGATTCTCGCCCACGCTTTCATCGCCGGCCGCCAGCTTGAACTCGCTCAGCTACGTCGCGGTTGGGCGGAGGTCTACCGCTTCGAGGGTCAGCGCTTCGACGGCCTTGGGCGGTTCGAGCGCACCGAGGATTCCGCCCGCCGCGCAAGTCGCGGCGTCTGGTCGGCCTGCGGCGGCGACTTCCATTCGTCAGGCTGAGACTAAGCGCGCAGCGGTCTGTCGCCGTCGAGCCATCGAGCAGGGGCACTTGGGAGAGCGGCTCTCAGGTCCGCTAGGAAGTCGTCCTCTCTCCCAGGTGGGTCTGCCGATTGCTCCGGTTGGGATTCCTTGCGCGGCCTGACCGCGAGGCTGTCGAAATCAGCGCTCACGTCCCGGGCCATGCGGTGGAGTTGGCCCACGACATCGTGGAGCGCAAGCTGAGCCTCGTACCAATAGAGGTTGCTGTGGACGTGGGCCAAAACGTCTGCGAGCTTCTTCACCTCGATCATCGGGGGGTCCAGCTCGACAACAACCCGAACCAAGACGCGGCGAGCCGCCGCTTCGTAGAGGGGGTGCCTCTCCTCGGCGAGCAGCAGCGTTATCCGCATCGCGTAGCGCAGCGGCACGTGCCGAAGGCTCCTCGCGATCTCCAAGGACCGCTCCGCGTCCTTGTCCCTAAGCACGTGATGTAGAGCTGAGAGGGACACGAACTGATGTTCGCATGAGCGCCAAACGGCGCCGGCCCTTTGCGTCGCCTGGCGGCGAGCAAAGCACCGCCCAGAGGCATCTGCATAGCTAGCCAGCGCCACCACGACAGAGCCCATCTAGTTCCAGACGAGCGAGACTCAGACAGGCTACGAGAGTCATCAGCTATGCAGAGCCAGCCGATCTAGAGAGCTGCCAGAGGCAGCTCTAGACCGCCCTCACAGCCACAGCCCTACAGCCCGACACACTATGCACTGTCCAGTGCTGGGTGACGCAAACCGGGCCTCCGAATGGAGTACGGAGGTGATGGTCGGAGTGACGAAGATCGGCAAAGGCAACGCCAACTACTGGATCGAAGCCGTCGCAGAAGGAGGCGACGACTACTACACGAAGCCCGGCGAGGCACCTGGGCAATGGATGGGCGACTTGGCCAAAGAGCTTGGTCTTTCAGGCGAGGTCGACCGAGCCGAATACACCGCGATCCTCGCTGGCAAGCACCCCAAGACCGGGAAGGTCCTGGTCAAAAGGCCGAAGCCGCGGACCTACGTCGACGCCTCCGGCGTGAAGCGAAAGGTCGAGCCGATTCTCGGCTACGACATTCGTTTCAGCGCGCCGAAGTCGGTCTCGCTGCTTTGGGCGATCGGCTCCAAAGAGGTTCAGGCGACGATCCTGCAAGCCCACGACTACGCGATCGGCGAGGCGCTTGGCTATCTCGAACGCCACGCCTGTTTTGTGCGTCGAGGTTACGGCGGCGGCGAAATCGAGCCCGGCGAAGGCTTTATCTCGATGAGCTTCTTGCACCGCTCCTCGCGCGCAGGCGACATTGCGCTTCACAGCCATCTGGTCACTGCCAACATGACCCGCGCCCTCTCTGATGGCCGGTGGCTCAGTCTCGCCAGCCCCAAGGGACGGACGCCGCTGCTCATCGAGGCGAAGACGGCCGGTCACATCTACCAGGCTGCCCTTCGCGCCTTCATCACCCGAGAGCTCGGCTTGGAGTGGCAGCAGGTCGTCAACGGCTATGCCGATCTAGCCGGCTTCGCCCGCGATCTCATCGAGCACTTCAGCCAGCGGCGAGGCGAGATCGTCGCCGAGATGGCCGAGCGGGGCACCAGCTCGGCCGCCGCCGCCGAAGTGGCGGCCTACCGCACCCGCGACGCCAAGGACTACGGCGTCGACCCCGATGCCCAGCGCGCCGACTGGCGAGCTCGCGCCGACGAGTTCGATTTCAGCGAAGGCGCGATCGGGCAGATGGTGAGCAGGACGACGGGTCGCGAGCCGGGCGCGGTGACCGGCTCGGAGATCGACGGTGCCTTGGGGGACCTGGAGGCGACCCACTCACACTTCTGCCGTCGCGATCTCCTTTGCGCTCTCGCCAGTCGAATGAGAGAAGGCAGCGACGCGCGCCAGCTCGAGGCCGCCATCGACTCGCTCTTGATGGGCGACCGCGTTGTCGAGGTCCACCACGGCGAGGGACCGCTCGCGACGAGCTACTTCACGACCCCTCGCCTCTGGCGGATGGAGCAGCAGGTTCTCCGCAGTGCACGCGAGGGGGAGGCGGCGGGGGCCGCCGTCGCTGACAAGTCGGTGCTGGCTGCGGTGCTTGCCCGCCATCACTACCTGGGCGACGAGCAGGCGGAGATGGTTCGGCGGCTGGCGACCGGCGGCGAGCGGATCGTCACCGTCGCCGCCCTGCCCGGATCGGGAAAGACGACCGCCCTCAAGGCGGCGCGTGAGGTCTGGTCGGAGAGCGGGATCTACGGCCTCGGCATCGCTACTCCCCGCAGCGCTTCCGGCGAGCTGGAGGACCAGGCCGGGATTCCCTCGACCTCAATCACCGCGTTCCTCATCCGCTGCGAGGAGGCGCTAGCCAAAGGCATCGAGCCCCTTCCGCGCGGAACCGTCGTCGTCATGGACGAGTCATCGGTTACCCCGACGCCTCAATTCGCCGCAGTCGTGGAGTACGTCGAGCGCTGCGAAGGCAAGCTCGTGGCCATCGGAGACCCAAGGCAGATCGGCGCTGTAGGCCCGGGCGGTGTTTACGGGCACTTGACGAACGAGGTGGAGACGATCGTCCTCACAGAAATCCGCCGTCAGCAAAACCCGGTCGACCGGCGCATTGTCGAACTGGCGCATGAAGGTCGTGGCTCAGACGCGCTCGACCTCTTTCGCGCACAAGACCGCCTCATCATTGGCGACACCTTGGATGAGGTGAAGGCCGCGATGGTCCTCGACTGGCACCGGCGCTTTGCTGCCGGTGAGGACTCGGTGATGATCGCCCGCCGCCGCCGCGACGTCGCCGACTTGAATGAAGCCGCCTGCAGCCTCCTTGCGGAAAACGGCTCTCTCGGAGAGGCGAGCGTCGAAGTGGGCGGCCAGCAGTTCGCGGTCGGAGATCGAGTGATGACCCGGGTGAACACAGCCGATGTTTCCAACCGGGAGCGGTGGGAGGTGGCAGGGATCGACGCCAGCGAGCAGCGCCTTCTCTTGCACCGAATCGGTGGCGATGAGCGTGCTGTCGTCGCCGGCCTCGGCTATTTGCAAAAGCGCACCGACAGCGGCGAGCCCGCAATCCAACACGCCTACGCACTCACCACTTACGCGACGCAATCCAAGACCTTCGACTCGGCCTTTTCCCTGCTCGATTCTGGGATCGCCAGCGAGGACTTCACCGTTGCCGTGTCCCGCGCTCGGGGAGAGACCACCGCTTATGGAGTCGCCGCGAGCGCGTGGCTTGATCCCGACCTGGGACCGGCCAAGCGTGAGGTGCCCGATGCCGCGCACGACATTCGACGCGGCTCGGAGAGGGTTGCAAGTGAGTTCGCCGCAAGCGAGATAGCCGCCCGGAAGCGGGTCGAGGGCTTGAGCGAGATCGAGCTTTCGGCACGGCGCGAGCAGCTGATGCAGCGGCTTGACGCGGGCAAGCAGCGCTCGCCCGCGCGAGAGCGGCTTGACTCGCTGGACAAGCGAATAGCCGGAGCCCACGCCCGACTGAATGACCTTGCGCACAAGCAAAACCAACTCCCCGAAGGCCCGAAGGGTGAAGGTGAGCTTGCGCGCCTCCAAAGCGTCGAGCGTCTGATCCTGGATCAAATACACACGCTCGAGGCGGAGCGGGAAGGCATCGCCGCAAAAGTCCGAGTCGAAGCCCGTAGGCCCTCCGGCCTGACCGGTGTCGAGCGGGCAGAGCTCACACTTGTCGAGGACCGGCTACTACATGAGCGTCGCCGCCACATCGCGGCCGAGAGGATCCGGCCTTCCACGATGATCGTTGAGGCCCTAGGCCCGCGTCCGGCCGATCCGAGGATGGCCGACCTCTGGAATGAGGGCATCGACTTGATCTACAAAGTTCGCCAGCATCGCCGTCTAACTTCTCGGACAGGCGAGCCGTTGGGTACCGCTCCCCGCGATCCGCACCGCAGGCGAGAGCACGACGAAGCGCTCGTTCAGCTTCGGCGTCTTCAGCACGGGCTCCGTCAAAAGCAGCGAATAGGGCTTGAGCGTGAAACACCAACGCTCGTCCGCTGACGCCTTCCAGTCGAAGTCGCAGAGCACTCAATCTTTTGGCCAGCTGGACTTGCCACCTAGAAGATCAATCCTAAAATATCGTTAATCAAACGGCCAGGGGAGGCCAAAGGTTGTCTCGAATCGCAGTGCACAACAAATTTAAGGCGGGGAAGCTCGTGGCACTCCTTGCTGCGGCGGGCGCTCTGTTTGCATGGCCGGCCACGCTGCATGCATCGACTTGGGTGCACGAGCAAGACTCTGAATCCGCTCTAAGCGCGATCTTCGTTCAAGAAGAAGGAAGCTCTCCGGAAGAACTGCCGATCGTAGGCCAACATCCCGAGCTTGCCCCCGACGGTCAGCGCATCGCCTTTTTCGACTCCGTCCCCGGCGAAAGCTGGCCGGCCTCGCTCGCGGTGACGGATATCAAAGGTCACGGGCCTCACAAAATCTTCACGATAAAAGAACCGGAGTGGCATCAATCACCGCGGCTCGCCTGGACGCCCGATGGAACGGGCCTTCTCGCTTCCGGGTACGGAGAAGGGCAAATCGTGGAATTGCGTCCCGTCCAATCACAGCCCGAATGGAGCGTGACGAAAGTCATCACCTGGGGAGGTCAGGAGGATCCAGCCATATCTCCCGACGGCACGAAGATCGCCTTCGTCTCCTACACCGATCCGTCGGGTAAATCCCTCGGGGCGGAAGCGCCGGCGCTCTATATAGCCAACCGTAACGGCACCAGTCCAGAACGCCTGACGCCCAAAGGTCTCTTCGCCTTCACGCCGACTTTCTCCCCAGACGGCTCAAAGATCGCATTCACCGGCTTGGAAAAATCAGACACCGAGGTCTATGTGGTGACCCTGAAAACCCTCAAAGTCGAAGCGCTCACGAACAACTCGGTCCGCGACGAGGTGCCGGATTGGCGCCCGGATGGTCGCATTGGTTACGGCCGGTACGCGACTGTCGAAGGTTGGGACGTTGGGGAACTCCGATCAATGGACTCCAAAGGCAAAAATGATGAATTCATAGCCGGACCGTATTCGAGCAAATCGGGATACACAGGCCCTGCATCCTTTGCCGCGATTCCTGGTGAACCGATCACACTCGGGGCAGAATCGGAAGGGCAAGCAAAACAGTTGCTGATGAAATACGCACCGAAGATGCGCTTTGACAGCCAAGAGACATTCCCGACGGTGACGGCGAACACCATCACAGACTTCTATTACGAAACCGGAAAAACGAGTGACTCCAATCTCCTGCGAGGTCCGAGCCCTTTTGAAATGCTGCTCGCTTATTCCAATCCGGAACTGAGCAATCCGCACCTCAGCCTTGCCTTCCTTCAGCCGGACGAAAGCTCATATCCGAACGAACAACCGGTGATCCCTGGGGATGTTCTGAGTGAGCATGGCAACTCGGAAGTGTCGGCCGCGGAAGACCAAGACGTACTTCTAAACAGAGGGGACTATTACGGCAAGGTCTACGGGCGCGTGAAGTACAACGCCGGGATGTGGTGGCTCCAATATTGGTTCTTCTACTACTACGACACATTCCTGGGCGGGACCGCCAACCACGAGGGCGACTGGGAGATGATCCAGCTTGGGCTTCTCAAATCAGGCGAGCCAACAAGCGTTACTTACGCTCAACATAAAACGGCCGAGACGTGCCTCTGGGGGGATGTGCAGGAGTCGGTTGGGTACTACGGGAACATCGCCCCCGATGTCTACGTCGCTCGAGGGTCGCACGCTTCCTACCTCGATGACTCCGAAGACGTCGAACCGCTTGATGTCACCGATGGGGAAGTGCCCGTGCCGGTACAAGTGCTGCCTATGGAAGGCTCGATGGGTTGGGTCTCATGGCCGGGTAAGTGGGGTGATTCCGGCAGTAGTCCGGACTCGCCGAGCCTACAGGGGAACAAGTGGGAAGACCCCTCTGAATTCCTCGAAGAAGCAGAAACCTGCCACATTGGAAGCTCGCCTAGGGCCTCGCTTTCGGGCCGGTCGACCTCATCCGGCGATACGCAGCCCACGACGCGACCGGCAAAGCCGACCCTCACGGTGCAGCGGCGAGGGGACGAACTGCTCGTCAGATACGGGGCTGACGGCCTGCGAGCTAAGTTGGGCGCGGTTGTCATTACCGCTGCCAAGAGCCAGGCCAACGTTCCCCCAACCGGAGCCACGTTCAAAACCACGGATGGGCGAGGGGCCGTGCGTATTCCCATGCCACGCGGCCAAGGGCGCATCGTCGTCAGCGGCCGTCTGGTCACAGCGGATGGAAGGCAGAGCGAACTAGCGACGGTCCCGCTCGGCTGAGGATCTCGGCCCCGGTTCGATAGCACCCCGGCAAACCGCTCCTCGAGATCGCAAGGGCGCGAGCTTGCAGAATTAGAGATGCAGGTTGCGACCACGCCTGCAAATCATCAGAAAGTGACGCAAACACGTCACGTAGATGGAGTACGGAGGCATGAGTGCCCTTGTCTCTGATGCCTCGCCCGCACCAATTCCCCAGCTCCTGCAGGGCGGTCTTAGTGGGGCAGCGGCACATTCGGCATTGCGCCCGTCGCGGCAGCCGGCCTGCCCCTTGATTTTCCCACGCCTTCGGCGTGGGGCGGGGCCGCACCGGCTCCCGCACGAGGCGGGACCAAAACCCAAGGAGGCTCAGATGAGCCAGCAAGCGGTTAAGCAAAGGGGTCGAGCAGACAGCGACTCTCAAATCCGTACATCGACCGAAGCCGCGATAACGCGTCGCGACGTGCCCTGTCTCCTTTCCCAGATGACCTTCGAGGAGAGGGTCAGGGCATACCAATCTGGGGTTTTCAGCAGGCGAGAGCTAAGCGTCGCCGCGGCCCGCCACCCGGACGGGATGCCGATGCTGAACGGGGAGTTCGAGCACATCGCCGTCTTCAGTGCCGACTATCTCGACTGAGGCTGGTTCAGCAATGAGATGGATCGGAGGCTGGATCGCAGGGAACCCACAACCTAAAATCTCAGGCCATCCCAATCGGGACCGGCCTGGATCTACCAAGGAGGAGGCAGCAATGCACACGTCTGAGCTGAGGCATGCGAGCCCGGGAACCATCATGGGCTCTCTCGCCCTCGTCTTCTCGCTCGTGGCGCTAGCCATCGCGCTCTCGGGAATTGCGGACGCCGCGCGCCACATTTACGTCGTCAAGAAGGGCGACATCGCGCCCGGCGCGGTGACGGCGAAGACGCTCGCTCACGGCGCCGTGCATCCCAAGGCGCTGGCGAAGGGTGCCGTTACCGCCCGCAAGATCAAGGCAGGAGCGGTGAATTCGGCGGCTTTGGCAAAGGGGGCTGTCACGCCAGCCGAGCTGGCACGCGGAGCGGTTACGCCGCCGGCATTGGCTGAGGATTCGGTTACGTCCACGGCGCTCGCGCCGAAATCGGTCTACGGCGCGGCGCTCGGCGATGAGACCGTCCATACGGCGACCATCAAAGACCAAGACGAAATCGCTGCGAATCCTGACTGGACCGCCTCAAGCACTGGGGTGGCAATCTGTGGGACGGGCGAACGCCTCATACAAGGCGGCTTCAGTTTCACCAATCTGGGCAACCGACAAGTCAGCTTCTTGGAAGCGCTTCCCATCCTCAACCCTTCCACTAACGGCTTTAAGGGAGCCTTTACGAGCAATTCGGGCGGAAGTGCGGAAGCTCAGCTCACCGCCTACTGCCTCAAGTAGCGCCTGCCTGGTCGGGTAGCGCTCAGAGCTACCCGACCACGACCTTCACGAACGCAGCTTTGCTGTGTCCTGGCGCCCAGGAGTATCCACTTTGCTTGCTGGTCTCAGCTTCGAATCCATAGACAGTAGTAGCCCCTGTGTTGTCGAAGCGATAGCTGAAGCGATAGACGCCATGCCGGTTGGTTGTTGCTTCCCCGGCGGGATACCGACGTGTCGAATGTGGAGCCCTCGCCTTTATCGCGACGGTCCGACCCCCAGCTTTGGGACCGGGGATCTTCCCAGAGATGTGCACGGTTCCACCGGCACCGACCACGGATGGGCTGAGGCGGATCGTCGGCTTCCCGTGGGCCTGAAAGCGCAGAAGCCGATTGACCTGGAAGGAGTCATGGCGGTAGCCGACCTTGACCCGTCGGCCCGGTCCGGGCCGAAGCTTGTAGGTGAAGTGCCCGTGGGCATCGGTGGTCTCAACGGCCAGCGGCACCGTTTCGCGGTGGACCCCCAGAGTCTGCCCTTGGACGCAAATCGTCGCTCCGCGCACCGGGTTCCCGCTGGCATCCAGCAGCGCCCCGACGATGTTCGCGCCGTGGTTGTAGGGAACTGTCACTTCTTCGTCGTGATTGCGGGCGAACGTGGCGGTGAGGTTTGCCCCGCCTGCGACCGGCGATGCCGTGCAGGAGTTGTTCACGCTCACCGTCTGCGGAGCCGAACAGGCTTTGTTGACAGTGGTGAACGAGGAGAAGTCGCTGACACAGACCTGAACCGAGTTCGCGCCCTGCTGGAATGGGCTAGACGCGGTGTCCACGGACCAGCTCGCTTTCGCTGTCTTGGGACAGGGGGAAGGGGAAGCGGCGACCGTCCCAATGATGTTGGGATTAGTCGCCTGCGCGACTTCGCAATGCGGCTGGAAAGTGGTTGCCTGCTGTCCGTTGACGAGCAGTTCGAGATTGCTGACACCGCCGCCCTGGTCGGTTGCTTCAGCGCTGACGTTCTGATGGCCGCGCGCGACTTCGCCGCTCACCAGCGAGCCTCCAACGGCCACTACCTGCGGAGCCAGCGGGTCCACCGCTTTCACGGCGATGTATCGCGCATAGACCTGGCTTCCGGCTGGACAAAATCCATTGCAGTTCATAACGATGGGCACGACCGCTGAGGGGAGGGCCGGTTTGAACTTGAACGTTTCACGCGTTTCGCCGACGCAGTTGGGTGGCCAGCCAGGTTGCACGACGTAAAATTCGGAAAACTGGTTCCCGCCACAGGCGCCTGCCGACACCGTGAGCGCTTCGATGCCCCCGCCTGGAGGCGAGGAGACCGGAAGGGTCCATTGGTTCGAAGGGCCTTGGTCCTTTCCGAATTCACGGAACGCATAGATGCCCAATGACCCGCCCGGCTGCCCGCAGTTGTTATATGGGGTAACGAAGTTTGTATTGCCGGCGAAGACAGCCCCTGGCGCATTGCCGCCGGGAATCGCCGGATCGCAAAGCTCGACGACGAATTGCGACGGCCCAATCGCGCTCGCGAGGCTCGGCGCTGCACTCAGAACCATGCAAAGGAGAAAGCCGACTAGGGCTGCCCGCCGGGATCTGTTGATAGTTGACCTCGCTGTCATCTCAACTCCTCGTTCTTGCGTCGTAATTCCCGTTAGTGCTCAAATCCGAACTCTTCCCCTGCGGGATTGGTGCTGGTTGAAGGCGATGCGGGACTAGCAGGCGGAGGTGCGGATTCCGTAGTCGCTGTCGCGGGTGGTGGGGCGCTGACCGGAGCCTGGCTTTCGGCTGCCGGAGCCTTGCTTTGGCTCGGCGCGGTTCTGACCTTTGCTGCCAGCCGATGCGCTCGCGATCTCTCGGCGTGGCGTCGGGCGGCCCTCCGCTTTGCTGGTATGGCCGCCCGACGCCGGGGGTGTGCCTTGACCAGGCGTTGCGGCCGTCCCGCCCTGCTATTCGGCTCGATCGAGCCATGCGGGGCCGCTGAGTGTTGGGCCTGCGCTGCCGCGTCGCCACTCGGCGATCCCCCGCCGCTCGAGGAGAGTGCGGCGACCAGCATGAGAATCACTACGGTTGCGCCGCCCGCAAAAAGGACGCGAGCATTGACTGTCGGCCGAGGGAGCCGGCGCCTCCCACTTCCAACTACTGCCCTGACGCGCTCCTCGCGCATCTGGTCAAGCTCTCGCGCGGCGCGATCGCGCATGGGTACTGCTTCCTCGGCGAGGCTTGACAGCGAATCGAGCCCAGTGTCGTGCTCATCATCCAAAGGCTCAACCCCAGGGGATATCCCTGAGGCTTCTTGGTCCCTTGAGCTGTGGACGAGGCTCACGCTTCACCCCCTTTGCCCCTACATGTCTCCGGCGAGGCACACCGCAGTTCCTTAAGTTTGCGCTCCTCGAACCAAACGCGCAAGCTGAAATTCGTCGCACGTAGATGGCGGTAGACCAAATGGCCACTCCCCGGCCGCGTCTCCCGCAAAGTGCTGGGCGGTGCCAGGGCTCGATAGGTCTCGCCCTCCGTGGTCGAGCTGCGACCTTTCTCCGCTGCGGTTCGCGACTTTTGCTCGAACTTGCCCGTGCCGATGACGTCTGAGAAGAACGTGGTGGTCTTCCGATCGGAAATGCCGCTCCCGATGACCTTGGCCGCATGGTTGTTCACCACAGAGGAGAAGGCGGGTCCATAGACGCCTTCTCCTTGGGAGAAGTCCTGAAAGATGGAGAGAAGCTGGACCCCCAGCCCCGCGACTGTCGACGCCACTTGGTCCAGATGGGGGATCGGGGCGATATTTGCCGCCTCATCGAGGAGAAGGAGGAGTGGGGGATCAAGCGGCTTTTCGGTCTCCGCGAACAGAGCCTCAACAAGTGCGAGGTGTTCCTGCACGACGTTCGAGAAGAGGGGGCGAAGCCGCTCCTGCTCCATTCGCGGTGCCGAGAGAAAGAGCGTGTTCGTCCCCCCATCCAAGAGCATCGACGGGGTGTAGTCGGCGCCCGCCGTCTCCTCGAGCACATTCGGATCGGCAAACGCGGCCAGCGCGATCTCGGCCGTCGTGTAAATGGAGGACCGCTGGCGCTCCTCACGGTTCAGCGTTGCTTGCCATTGCTGTCGGGCCTCCGCAACGCCGGTTTCTCGGAGGAGATCCGTTACCTCTGCTTCGCTCGCCTCCGGTCCTTCATCGAGCCAGCGGATGACGGTCCCCATCGTCTCGCCGTTCGCGGCGGCGGCAAAGAGCAGGGGGCGAACTAGCTTTTCCGCTGCCGCGAACCAGAAGTCGGCATCCTGCATTCCGCTTGAGCGACCGAGGCGGGCGGCGCCCATCAGCCAGCCGCTTACCCGAACCGCGCCCGGCCAGGTCGTTGCTCCCCAGAGTGGGGTGATGCGGGAGCGCGGCATGGCGGTTGCACGGGACGGATCGAAGATCGCGACCTTGCCAAGGGACTCCCGGCGGGAGAGTGTGTCTGCGATCAGATCGTTCTTGACGGTCGTCGCCAAGACCGGCCCCTCCCACTCAAGCAACGCAGGGATCGCAAAGCCCGTGGTCTTGAAGGTCTGGGTCGGCGAGAAAACGATCACCGACTGGCGCTCCTCGGCGGCGAGCAGCATCCTTCCCCGACGGCCCAGAGTGAGACGGCCGGGTTGCGGGGAAGGAACGCGGAGCAGGCGCAGGTCGCGCCTGCTCGCCATCCGGGCGCTGGGCGGGCGACGCTCGTGGCTGGAGAAAGGAAGAGCGATGCCGAGGCGATTGACACAGCCCCTTGCGACCCAGGCGAAGCCAGCTGAGACGACGAGCACCAAGACCAGGGCTGTGTAGAAGCCGAGAGGGCCGGGAAGCCCACGGGCGACGCCGCGCGGCCACGCCGCCCGGGGTGAGTCCAGGTGGGAAGGGAGGCGAATGGCCGCGAAGAGGAGTTGGTCGAGATCGATCGGCGCCCAGCCGGAACCAAACAGGGCACCGGCAACCGCGCCCGTCAGCCAGAGGATCGCCAGCGCCGTGGCAGCAATGGCACCCGCGATCCAGAAGATGCGGGTCTCCTCGCTCACCCTGACACCGTCGGGGCGATCACGCCCATCTGCTCATCGGTAAAGGTGAATCCCTGCTCAAGCGGGGACATGCGCTGCTTGACCAGTTCGGCTTCCCGGCCCATGACAATCAGGAACTCGCCCACCTGGAGGCTCATCGACAGTTCGGTCTGCGTTTCGCTCAGGGCGAGGTCGCCGCGTAGGACCGACCGCTGGTCGGGCGACTGCTGGTAGAGAACCACGCAGCCGCAGTCGGCGACAAGCCCTTGGATGATCTTCAGTTCCCGCGAGCCCGCCGCCCCGGAGGCGCTGAAGTCAGTGAGCTTGTGGAGCGAGAGCAGACACTGGATTCCGAGGCTTCGGCACAGCTTGAAGTTGCTCTGAAGCCACTCCGCCACGGCCAGGATGCCGGCGACCCTCCAGACCTCCTCCACCACGACGATCGTCTTTTTCATCGGGACGCCGGTGCGCTCAGATTCTCGCTTTCGCTCGAGTAGGAGCGCCTGCTGCCAGGCGGCCGCGCAGGTCATGATCACCCCGAGCGCTGCCGAGTCCCGCACCGCGCTCAGGTCCAAGATGACCACGGGCGCCCCGAGGTCGAGCCCCGGCGAGGTAGGCCCGTCGAACATGCCGTGCAGGTCACCCTCGCAGAGGCGTTGCAGGGCAAGTGCGCTTTCGCGGTTGGAGGCGGCGAACTCCTCGGCGTTGGCGGCATGGACCCCGGCGACCATCGCCTCGCGCGGGTTGAGCAGGGCGTCTACCACCATCGGAAGCGTCGGCTCGCCCTCGCCCGCCTCCTCGTTCACCAAGTCGAGCGCAACCCGCAGTCCGGCCTCCTCCTCCGGGGAGAGGTCGCGGGCCAGCGCCGCCTGCACGACCGAGCGAAGCAGCGAGAGCTGGGTCTCGCGGCCGCCGCGCCGGGTCAGGGGGTTGAGGCAGACATCGCCACCGGGCCGAAGCTCGAGCGGCGGATAACCGAGCGCTTCGCCCAGTGGCCTGTACTCGCCCTTTATGTCGATGACCCAGATGTCGCGAGCGAAAAGGCGCTGGCGGTAGAGGTAGGTCTTGATCCCCGTCGACTTCGCGTAGCCGATGCCGCCGACGAAGATCATGTTCGGGCTGCGGACCAGACGCCGCGAGTAAAGCTCCCACGGGTCATAGGCAAAGGCGCCGCCGTAGGCGTCGGTGCCCATGTAGATGCCGGGCGCGCGGATGCCGCCTTGGCCGAGGAAGGGATAGGCGGCGGCGAAATGGGCGGTCGTCACCGAGTGGCCGGGGCGCGCGCCGCGCCGGCCGAGAATCACAGCAGCCCCCGGCAGAGCGGCAGGGTGTTGGCAAAGCCCGCCTCCTGCTCGCCCCAGAGCGGCTGCAGTTCCAGGCGGGCCAGCTGGGCGCCGTGCTCGACGTCGCTCTTGTTCTTCTCGAAGAGCTCGGGCGTGTTGTAGGCGTCGATGAAGGTGGCGACGCGCAGCTCCGCATGCCCGTCGGCCAGCTCCTCCTCCCGGCGCGAGCTGGCCTGCTGGCGGCGGCGGATTCGCGCCGTGGTGAGAAAGCCTTGGCGCTGGCGGCCCATCTCCTCAGCGATCTCCGCCGTCTGGGCCATCTCGGCCTTCCGCATCGCCTCCGAGTAGGGAACCGGCTCGATCGTCACCGAGACCGTTCTCAGCGCCGCGCCCTGCATGAGGAGGGGCGCGAGGAAGGTCGGGCCAACGTCCGAGCGCGGCCACGAGGAAACCCAGTAGGTGCAATGGCAGGCCGAATCGGTGCGGTAGTGAGACCATCTCGTCTCATCGGCGAGCGGTCCCATCAGCGCCGGGTCGACGCCTTCGCGCTCTGGGTCGCCGAGCGCCGCGCGCGCCCGTCCCTGGTGGCCGAAGGGATCGAAGGCGTCGCGAATCACCTCCGCGTACTGGCGCGGGCGAAGCAGGCCGAAGACGGTGATCTCGGCCGTGCCGAGGCGCTGGGCCAATGCCTCCGCCTCGCGCAGGAGAAGCGCGCAAGCGCCCTCATCGCCGCCGCCCAGGCGCTTGATCTCCCGCGCCCCCCGGCTGTAGTCGATTTGCAGGGCGAGGAGGACTTCATGTTCTTGGGTGACCGGTGCGGCCGACTCCAAAAGCTCGATGTAGGAGCGGACCATGTTGGAGTCCAGCGGGACGCTGCGGTCGCGCTTTTCCTGCATGTAGGAGGCGAGGTCATCGCCCTGGCCGGGCACGGTTCGCTCGATCCACTGGAGCCGGCGGATCGGGCTGCCGTCGCGAGCGCAGCCTGCGAGCACCGCGCCCCAGGCATCGAGCGCGCGTTCCTGCTCGGCGGAGTCGCGCAGAGCGAAGGCACCGGCCCTCACCGCGAGCGCGACGGTGTAGGTGTCCTCTCGCCGGTCGCACATCACGCCGACGTGATCGGGGCCGTAGGGAACCGAAAGCAGGTCGAGCCCTTCGAGCTCGACCGGGAGCGAGGGCACGTATTCGGCCTCGCCGTCCTCATCGAGTCGCATCCCGGCGCCGGGAGAAGAGGAGCGATAGTCGCCTCCGCCCCTGCGATGGCGGGAATACCACCGGACGACTACAGGCGCCCATTCGTCCACGGTGCGACCGTTCAGGGGAATGAAGATCGCGACGGCCGCGAGGATCAGCATGAAGAGCGCGAAGACGACGCCGCCGAACCCGCCGAGCCCGTAGAGAGCCAGCAGGCCGAGGAGGGCGGCGGCGGCGAGCACCACCACCTGACCCGTCCGTAGGCCGCCGATCAGGGATCGTTGCTCAAGCGGGCCGAAGCGGTAGCGGCGGCTCATTTCGCCCCCGTCCCGCTGTCCTTCGCCGACAGCTCTTGGGGTGGGCGAGGCGGCCGTTCAGGGGAATGAAGATCGCGCCGGCCGCGAGGATCAGCATGACGAGCGCGAAGACGACGCCGCCGAACCCGCCAAGCCCGTAGAGAGCCAGCAGTCCGAGGAGGGCGGCGGCG
>JAJKHV010000098.1 GCA_021154855.1 Solirubrobacterales bacterium | reverse complement strand
GACGGCGAACAGGCCGCCGACCTGCTCGGCATCCTCCGCGCCGCGCGACGGCCACATGACGAAGCAAAGGAGCGCGAGGAAGCCCAGCGCCGCGAGGAAGAGACGCAGCGCGAGCGGCTGCGCTCAGACCCCGAGGCCCTCGCCGAGCGCCTACGGGGAAGGCTTCGCTACGCCTGGGGAGACGACCGGCTCGGCCGAGCGGCGACCGATGCCCTTCGCCTCTCAGTCCAAGGCGAGGGCGGGCTGAGCGAGGTCGAGCGCGCTGCCCTGAAGGCGGTCGGCGGGATGCTTGCCGAACCGCTTGCGGCCCGCCTCGCCGACCGCGAGCCAACGCCTTCTGAGCGCGAGGCGCTTGTCGCCCTGGTCGCTCACCATCACGCGAGCCAGATCGAGCGCTTGAACGAGGCGGCGGCGCGATTCGGCGAAGGGCCGAAGGTTCTTCGGCGGCGCCGCTGGCTTGAGGGCGGCGACCTCCTCGGCACCCGCTCGCTGGAAGAGCAGGCCCACGATGCCGAACAGGACCGCGAGAACGCGGCTGAGCAGGACCGTCTGCGGGAGAACTATCTGCGCGTGCGCGAGGCTGTGGCTGAGCGACTCGCCAAGAGACACGGCTTCATCGCCCGGCGCCGCATCGGCCACGACGCCTTCCTCGCCCAAGTCGACCGCGAGAGGCTGCGGCGCTGCTCAGGCTGCGAGGAGATCGTCTATCCCGACCCCGAGCGCGAACACGGACCCGCTCGGCGCGACGTCGCCGCCTACTGCCATTTCTGCGGGTCCGGGGTGCTGAGCGAGCTTCCGAGCGAGGGGATCGAACCGACTTGAGATCCGCGCGCGACGGAGCTACACCTAGTGGGCGGATCGCAGCCCGGCGCCGCCGCGATCACGAAGGCAGGCGACACAAAACGGCGGCGGGCGAACTCAAGCCCACCATGTCGATTGAACAGACCAAGCCCGGATCAGCGCTGGACGATCAGCTTCGCCGCGAGCAGGCCAAGGCGATCTTCGACCTGCTGGCGGCGGCGCGGGATAAAGGCAAGCGGTGAGAGCGACCGGGGAGCAGAAATCAGCGATTGAGTCGGCGATGGGCGATCTCGTAGACGCTCGGCTGCCACGGCCGCGCCGGGTGCCGCTCGCCGACCGCGACAAGCACAAGGGCAGGCTTCGCGGCCTCCTCGTCACCGGCGAGAACCGCTCCCCACTGGCCAGCCGGTCGCGGGATATAGAGCTTCACGCAACCCCCGAGGCGGGTTCCGTCCCGGCCTTCCTCTTCGCAGCGCAAAAGCCACTCGCGGGGAGCGCCCTCCCGGCGCAGCGTGGTCAGCATCGACTCAATCGCCGCTCTCGCTGCCGACGTGCAGCGGGCGAGATCCTCCGTGAGAACCTCCTCGACCACGCGAACCTCAAAGCGCGGCCCCCCGCCCGCGCTCACGATCGTCTAACCCTCGCCGTCAGTGGGCATCGATCCGAAGTGCCGGTCGAAGTCCTCGCTGCTCATCGGGGTGGTCCCGGTTCGCTTGCGGATCTCCTCAATCGAGGTTGCCTTGGAGGGCCAATCCGGCGCGAAGATGAGCTTCACCTCCGCCGCTTCCTCCTCGGTCATCGACTCGATCTGATCATGCAGCTCAGCCTTCGTCATGGGCGGATCGTACCGCCCGCACCCGCTGAAACCGGAAGGAGATCCTGATGCGCAACTTCGCCTGGTACGGACGGCTCTCGACCAAGGATAAGCAGGACCCGACGCTTTCCTTTCCATCCCAGCGGGAGACCTGCGCGACCAAAGCCGCCGAGCTGGATGGGCGGATCGTCTGCGAGTTCACCGACCAGGAGGCCGGTCGCCGCGACGACCGAGCTGGGTGGGGCGAGCTGGTCCGCGAGGCCAAAGAGCCGGACGCCCGCCGCTTTGACGCGGTGATCATCTACTCGACCTCGCGCCTCAGCCGCGACCTCTTCCACGCGCTTACCTACGAGCGCGAGATGACGCGGGCCGGGATCGAGGTCTTCTACGCGCTCACCGCTGGCGATCAGACCAGTCCCGAGGGGCGGCTGATCCGCCACATGTTCCAGGCGCTCGACCAGTTCGAGGTCGAGAAGCTGGGCCGCGAGGTGCGGCGCGGGCAGACCGAGAACACGCGGCAGGGCTACCGCAACGGCGGCCGCGCTCCCTACGGCTACCGGCTTCGGCATGAGCCGCACCCCGACCCGGCGCGGGCGCGGGCTGGCGATAAGAAGTCGCGCCTGGTGCCCGACCCCGAGCGGGCGCCTGTGATCGCCGAAGTCTTCGACCGCTTCCTCGCCGGGTCCGGCTATAAGGAGATCACCAACCACCTCAACCGGCCGGGCGGCCCTCCCCCACCGAGCCACGTCGATTCCAAGCGAAACACCGCTGGCAAGTGGTCGAAGAACACCCTGCGCGCGATCCTCCAAAACCCCGTCTACACCGGCCGCCTCTGCTGGAACCGGCTTGACTTCCGCGCCGTCAAGCAGGGCGAGGGTCCGCTGGTTCGCCGCAAGCCCGAGGAATGGGTCGAAGCCGAGCGGCGCCACGAGGCGCTTGTCACCGACGAGATGTTCGAGCGCGTCCAAGCCGAAATCGGCAAGCGCGGCCGAAGCGAGGGTTCGCGGCGGCGCAGCCAGCAAAAACGCTTCTACCTGCTGCGCGGGATCGTCCACTGCGCCACCGGGCACAACCCGCTTCGGATGCACGGCAAGACCCGCAAGGACAACACCTACTACGCCTGCTGCTACCGGATCAGCTACGGCGACAAAGCCGCCGAAGCGCTCGGCCACGGCAAATGGCAGTACATCCGTGAGGACGCGCTGGTCAAAGTGATTGACGCCTTTTTCGCCACCCGCGTGTTCGGCCCGAAGCGCCTCGCCCACTTCCGCGCCCAGCAGGCGGCGCTCGCCAAAGAGGTGCATACCGACAACGGCGAGGAGCGCCAGCGGATCGCCCGCGAGGTCAGCGACGTTGAGCAGCGAATCGAGCGCCAGCTCGCGGCAATCGAGAGTGGCGTCGATCCGGTCCTCGTCAGCGAGCGCATCCGGGCGCTGAAAGACAAGCGCGAGGTAGCCGAGGCAGCGCTCGCCGAAATCGAAGCCGACGACCGCCAGAACGGCACCGTCGATCCCGAGGAAGCCTGCGCGGTTCTCGACGGCATCCCCGACCTTGGCGAGCTGCTTGCCGAGGCGAACCCCGAGCAGCGCCGCGCCGTCTTCGACGCCTTTCGACTGTCAGTAGAGATCGACCGAAACAGCGGCCAACTACGACTGAAGGCGCTCGTGTCGAGCGCCTTCAGTCAAGCCCGCGACCTGAAGTCCTTGGTCGCTAATAGCGGAGTAGCGGGGGCAGGATTCGAACCTGCGACCTTCGGGTTATGAGCCCGATCCTAGGGGCCGCTGGACTACGTGGGGCACGGTTTCAAGCGGTTTTCGCGAGATCGAGATCGGCTGGGATCGGCTGGAGTCTGTGGGGGTTCTTGCCCCATTTCTTGCCCCAGCGGGCGTTCAGCCAGAGGTCCAAGCTTTAAACGGGCCTGTTCACCCCAGCCCGAGGCGGCGTTGGGCGTGGTCGGAACGAAAACCGAGGCTGCCGCCGAAGCGTGCGCTCATGTAGATCGGGGAGCCTGGGTCGCCAGCGACGACGAGCTGCGCGCGCCAACCGCCGTCGGCTATCTTCGCCCGCCGCGAAATAGTCGCCCAGCGCCCACGGACGTGGACCCGGACCTTGACGATAACCGCCCCGCGAGCCCCTTTGGCGATCGTTCCCCGGACGGCGATCCGCAGGGCCGACCGGGCCGTCGTCTCCCTCGTCTTGGCGAATCTGAGCCGGGCGTCAGCCGGCGGCACCTTCGCAAAGATTGCGCTCACTATCGTGTCGGCCCCGACCGTCACCTCACAGGTGCGACTGCTTGCACAGCCGCCCCCCGACCAGCCGACGAAGGTGGAACCGGCTGCGGGGGTCGCGGCCAAGATCACCCGAGTGCCGTCTGCGAAGGGGTGCGAGCAGGCAGATGGACAGGAGATTGCTCCGGCGCCGCCCTCGACCCTGCCACCTCCCCCTCCGTTGAGCTTGACCGTCAGCAGGTGAGTCGCCGGAGAGGACGTGGCCGTGATCCCGGTGCCCGAGAGGGCCATCACGGTGGGGCTGGCCGGGTCGTTGCTCGTAACGGTCAGTACCGCGCTCGCCGGCCCGGCGGCGTTCGGAGCAAAGCCAACATTGACCGAACAACTAGAGCCTGGTTCCAGCGTCGCCGGACAGGTGTTCGTCTGACCGAACTCCGCCGCGCTGACGCCGCCAACCGCGATGCCTTTGATCGCCAGGGTCGCGCCGCCGGTGTTCGAGAGGGACACCGCTTTGGTCGCGCCGCTGCCGATGACCTGCTCGCCGAAGGCGAGAGAGCCGGGGCTGAGGGTGCCTTGTGGAATCGCATAGTGGATCGTGCCGGTGACGCTCATGGGGCTGACCGAAGCGGCGTACTGGGTGTCGAGCAGGGCCGAGATCGCGTCGGCGCCGCCGTCGGCAGCCACGACGTCGGGACCGCCGTCTCCGTTGAGGTCAGCGGTGGTGACGGAGCTCGGGTCGGCACTGGTCGCGAAGACTTGCTGGGCCGCAAAGCTCGGGGTTCCGGCACCGGGTGCGGTGGTGTTGAGAAGGACGGAGGCTGTGTCGGCTCCTTCGTTGGCGACGAGCAGGTCCGGGATGCCATCGCCGTTGAGGTCAGCTGTGGTGACGGAGCTCGGCGCATCGCCGGTTTCGAAGCTATGGGGCAGCGCGAAGCTCGGTGTCAAGGTCCCCAGCGTCGTCGTGTTGAACAGGACGGATGCGGAATCGGACCCTTCGTTCGTGACGACCAAGTCCGGGATGCCATCGCCGTTGAGGTCGGTCGCCTTGACCGAGTTCGGGTGTTCCTCGGTGCCGAATGCCTGCTGGGCGGCGAAGCTCGGCGTCGCAGCTCCCGGCGTCGTCGTGTTGAACATGACGGATGCGGTGCCTTCACCGTGGTTGACGACGACGAGGTCGGGCTTGCCGTCGCCGTTGAGGTCGGTGGCGGCAACCGCAGAGGGGGCTTCGCCCGCTGCGAACGTCTGCTGGGCGGCGAAGCCCGGCGTCGAGGCTACGGGCACCGTCGTGTCGAGCAGGACGGAGACATCGTCTTCGTCGCGATTGCCGACGACGAGATCGGGCTTGCCGTCGAGGTTGAAATCAGCGGTGGCGACGGCGGACGGGGATTCGCCCGCCGCGAAGGTCTGCCGCGCCGCGAAGCTCGGGGTCCCGGCGCCGGGTGCGGTGGTGGCAAGGAGGACAGAGATGTCTTCTTCGAATTCATCACCGACGGCGAGGTCGGGCTTGCCGTCGAGGTTGAAATCAGCGGTGGCGACCGAGGTAGGAGCATTGCCGGCGGCGAAGGTCTGCTGCGCCGCGAACCTCGGCGTCGAGGCTCCGGGCGGAGTCGTGTCGAGCCGGACCGAGACATCGTCATCGTCGCGGTTGGCGACGACCAGGTCGGGCTTGCCGTCGCCGTTGAGGTCGGTTGCCGCGACCGAGCTCGGCCGTCCGCCGGCAGCCGCATCCTGCTTGGCGGCCAGACTCGGCGCGGACCCGGTCGGAGCGGTGGTGGTGTTCAGCGAGACGAGAGCCTTGTTACCGGACATACGGGTGTAGAACAGATCCTGCCGTCCGTCGCCGTTGAAGTCCGCGACGGTAAGTCCCATCGGGCCGGGCTCGGCTTCAAGCGTCTGCGCAGAGAAGCTGGGAGCCGGTGCGCCTGGGGCAGTCGTATTGAGCAGGGCCGTGAGGCTGTGATTGCCTTCATTTCCGACGACCAGATCGGCTCGACCGTCCCCGTTCAAGTCGACCGCCCGAATCGAGCGCGGGGCGCTGCCAACCGTGAAGCTATGTTGCGGAGCGAAGCTCGGGGTCGAGGCTCCAGGAGCAGTTCCGTTGAGCAGCACAGAGGCCGAGTTGCTTCCGATATTCGAGACGGCCAGATCGGGGCGGCCGTCGCCGTTGATATCCGCCGCCCTCACCTCGTTCGGACCTTCGCCAACCGGCAGATCCGCCTCGGAGCCGAGAATCAGGTTCGACCCGCCCGGCGGAGTCGCGTTGAGGATGACCACAACTTCGTCGGCGCCTGCCTGGCTGGAGATGATCAGATCGGGGCGGCCGTCGCCGTTGACGTCCGCCGACAACACGAACCCAGGAGCGAAAAATTCGAAGTACTGGCGGGGCTGGAAGCTCGTGGTTGAAGCCCCTGCCGGGGTCGTGTTGAAGAAGACGGAGATGGCGTGTTCATCGAACTGGTCGTTGGCGAGGATCAGGTCAGGCCGACCGTCGCCGTTGATGTCCTCGAGAACCGGCAGCCTTGGACCCCTTCCCGCTTCGAAGACCTGGGCCGGCGCGAAGCTCAAGGTCGATGCGCCGGGCGGAGTGGTGTTGAGAAGAACCGAGAAGTCGTCGTCGCCGCTGGTGGCCACGACCAAGTCCGGCAGGCCGTCCCCATTGACATCTGCCGGAGTAGCCGCTTCGGGGTGATCGCCCACCGCGAATGTCTGAGCAGAGGCGAGACTGGGAGTTGACGCACCCGGAGGGGTGGCATCAAGAAGGATCGAAATAGTGCCGGCGATGTAGTTGGGAATGATTGCGTCGGGTCTGCCGTCGCCGTTGAGGTCCCCCACTCTGGACCTCCCCACGACGATCCCTCCTGCGGCGAAGCTCGTTCGTTCGGCGAAGCTCGGGGTCGGGCCGACGCCGGTGGCGCTCAACAGCTTCAGCGCAAACTGCTTGTCAGGCGCGAAGGCCGCTCTCCCGGACACTTGAACAGATATGCCTTTTTCGCTCGATCCCGCCGGAACCCTCACGTCCCCGCTGGCGGCCGAGTAGTCGGTCCCCGCTTTTGCCGTTCCGTCTTCCGTCTGGTAGTGCAGCCAGATGTCAAAACCGAGGTCGCCACTGCGCTGGAGCGGAAAGTTCAGCGTCACCGGCGAGATACCGCTCACCGTCGCTTCCGCGGAGTCGGCACCCACAGCCGTGGAGCTCGCGTTGGCGTTGCCGACCAAGGAAAGGACGAGAGTGAGCAAGGCCAGACATGTGGCGCCCACGCATCTGACAGCCATCGCAGTCGTGCCCCTCATGTCTTTAGCGTGATGCTGGCCGGACAAATCCTTTGCGCCATTTGACGACCCCTCCCGAAATTCAGATTCAGAATACCGACGTGTTTGCCCTACAAGATTAAGATCGGCTGGACTCTATGAGCCGCATTTCCTGCGTTCCGCTTGGCGAGCCCCTCAACCACTTGCCACAAGCGACGCAAGGGCGTAGCCTCCCAGACTCTCTCGGAGTGGCCTGCTGTGCCCGCCGCCGACATGAGGTGTTCTTCACAGTCGCTAGCTCGGGCCAGACGTACTTCGACCTCGGAGAACCCTTTGACCGTCGGGTTCCTACACGGACAGTCCGCTTATGAGCCCGAATCTAGGACCCGCTGGACTACGTGGGGCACGGTTTGAAGCGGTTTCGCTAGATCGAGCTACGTGGGGACCGGCTGGAATCTGTGGGGCTTCTTGCCCCATTTCTTGCCCCAGTAGCTGCCGCCGAGCGGGTGAAGCCGTTACGACACCTCAGGCCTGCTCGCCCTCCCAGTAATCGACCTCGTCCTCGATTCGGAAGTAGTGCTTGCGCCCGTCGGACTCGGGCAGCCGCTCGGCCGCGCTGAGCTTGTTCGAGTCGGGATAGATGACGATGTCGGGGGCCCCGTGGGTGCTGACCGCGAGCAGGCGGACCAGCTCGTCGTCCTCGTTCCAGACCTGGTGGGCGCCCTGCTCGCCAATGGGAAAGCGGATTACGTCCCCCGTGGAGAGGGTCTGTGACCCTGCCGGAGTCCGCAGCGAGGGCGTGCCCGCGAGCACGATCAGCACCTCTTCCTCGGCCAGGTGGAAGTGATACGGGTAGGCCTTTTGCCCCGGCGGCAGCTCCCAGAGGCTGATCCCGATCCTCTCGGTCCCTAGCTGGTGACCGATCCGCGCCCGGCGCGCCCGGAAGCCCTCCCGCTCGCGCAGCTCGTCGAAGTTCGGCTTGTCGATGTTGGGCACAGCGATCGGCTCCGTGGTCGCGCAACCTATCGCGGCTAGCGGCGACCCCCGCGGTCGCCATTGCTCGCGCAGGCGACCCAAGATTTCGCGCAAAGCGCGTTCTAAAGCGGTTTTCGCCGAGATCGAGATCGGCTGAGATCGGCTGGATCTGTGGGGCGTGTTGCCCCATTTGTTGCCCCAGCCCAAGCGATCGAGATCATCGAGCGGCGGCTACGGCCGGCGCAGGGACCGTCGGGGAGACAAACCATGCGACCAGCAACAGCACCCCCTCGACCGCATGATCGACGCTGCCGAACTCATCGACGCGGATCAAGCCAAACACCGTCTCACCGACGAACAGGCCGAAGAGCGCCGCCACCAGATACAGCAGGCCCACGATCAGCGCGTATGCCCGGGCACCACTCGGGCGCCAACAGAGCGCTAACCCGGCTAGACCGGTGGTCAGGTGGTAGAGACCGTGCCATCCATTGACCGCTATTGAGACGCCGAGAGCATTGACCGTGCCGTCCGCCCCGAGCGCCGAAAAAGTGGACTGGGTCGCGAGAAAGACCGTGATCCCATTGCCCATCCACCAGGCACCGAACACGAGCGCCGCGATTTGAGCCGGCGTCCAGGCTCCCAATTTCGCGATTACCGTCGCCACCTAAGTCCTCCCCAGATCGACCATCCGCTCGCTGGCGGCCTCGAGCCGATCGTCTCCGTAAAAGATCTCCCCATCCACCTCTACACACGGAACGCCAGCGACTCCCCGAGCCCAGGCGCGAGCGGTTGCGTCTCGCAGAGCGTCCTTCGTTGCCTGATCCTCTATCGCCGCCGGAAGCTCTCGCGCCGGCAACCCCACCGCCTTGGCGATGTCGATGAGCTCATCCAAGCGGCTCAGGTCGGCCCCCTCACGGAACGCGCGCCTGAATGCCGCTTCCGCGAAGGGGCGCCCGCTCCCACACCGATCGGCCCAAACAGCCGCCCGCATCGCCTTCAGCGTGTTGTTGGGCCAGGCCGCAGGCCAGACCACGGGCGGGAGGCGGTAGCGCGCGGCTCGTGCGTTGACCTCTTCGAGTCTCTGCTCCCTTTCAGTGGTGTGTGCCCAGCTGCCGTGTCCCCGCTCTAGGAAGATGCCCCCCACGAGGATCGGTTCAAGATGCGGTGCGAGGCCGAAAACCTCTTCGGCCCGCTCAACCGCCAAGTAGGCATAGGGGGAGCCAAGGTCGTAATAGATGATGGGCGGGGAGAGAGTCATAAATTAGCTGAACGCATAGCAAGTTATACCATTACGCCATGACCCAAGGCAGAGACCCAACAGGCTCCGACAAGCTCCGTGACGCTGAGCGCAGCAAGGAGACGATCCTTCGTGCGGCCGGCGATCTGTTCGCCGAGGAAGGATTCGATGGCGTCAGCTTGGGTCAGATCGCAGCCAGCGCCGGGCTCTCTCGGGGGACTCCTAGCTATTTCTTCGGCTCCAAGGCGGAGCTTTACATGGCCGTGCTGGAGCGGGCCTTCGAGGAACGGGAGAGCGCGACTCGTCGAGCGTGCGAGCCACTTGTGTCGTGGGCGAACTCAGAGAACGACGACGATCCGATTCGAGACCCCTTGTCCAAGGCGGTGAGCGGATACCTCGATTTCCTTTCTCAACATCCTGCCTTTCTTAAGCTGATCCTGCGAGAGGAGCTCGCCGGCGCCTCGCGTCTTCAAGGCGTGCCGAGGGCTTCGACGGCAATCGAGGAAGCGTTCGAAGCCGTGCAGTCGATTGCCGATGAACGTGGTCTGCGGCCGTTCGACGTCAAGGAGGCCGTCCTTGTATTCGTCTCCCTCACCTTCTTCCCGTCGGCTCAGCGCTCCACCTTCATGGCTTCGCTGGAAAGAGACCTCGATGATGCGACGGCTCGCCGACGGCACGTCGAACTGGTCGTCAGTCAGCTTCTTTGCGTGATCGGCTGACAGTCCCGTAGATCGAGATGGGAAGATTCTCGGAGCAAGACTTACCTCGGGACTAAGGCGCGCGTCTCGCGAGAAAGAACCCGGGTCCCCAACTAGATCTCTCGCTCGAAGTGATGCGCCGAGATGCGAGAACTAGGAAGGTCGGACAAAGGTCTCGATTCGATCTGCGGCGATCTCGACAGGCTCGTGCTCCCAAACCCGCACCACCGTCCATCCGGCGGCACGCAAAGCCGATTCATTACGTCGATCCCTTGCTGCGTTTATCTCGATCTTTTGAGTCCACCACGCTCTGTTGGCTTTCGGCGGCGCCCAGTGCTCGGGGCAGCCATGCCACCAACAGCCGTCAACGAATACCGCCACCTTCGAGCGCGAAAATACGATGTCCGCCGTACAGCGCAAGTCCTTGATCGGCCCGCGATGCGTCCGGTACCTGAGCCCGCGGCCGTAAAGCTCGCGGCGAAGCTCCAGCTCCACGGAGGTATCTCGACTCCTATTGGCCTGCATCGCCGCCCTGGTGGTCGGCGAACTCGCCGGGGGCGCGGCGGGAAGCGTGCCGCCCCTCACGCCACCTGTGCCTCGGCCGGGGGCTCGTCCCGCCCTCTCAGCTCCTGAAGGCTCTGATATCGATCCAAGAAGTCCTGGTGGCTGTTTTTCACCATGCCGAGCAACTCTCCGTAGCGTCGTACGTAGATCTTCGAGTTCCTCAGGGTCTCCTGCTTCTGTCGCACCTGCCCGGCGTTTGGTCCGTTGCGGATCAGATCGCCGCAAAGGAGGTATCCGATGACCTCCCTTATTTCGGTGTCGGGGTCTGATGCGTGAGCGACATGGTCCCTCATGAAGTGAACGTACTCTTCTATCTGTCCCAACTCATTGAGGCCAGCACGCTTTCCAGGGCGCTTGATCTCGACCACGACTAGCTGCTCGCTCTCGCGGACGCAGAGGAAGTCGATCCGTCGGTCGACCTCGGGCAACTCCTCGTCCTCCGGGAACCGCTCCCGAAGCAGACCGCTATAGGTCTGCTCGTCCGCGATCAGGTTCCAACGTGGATCGAGGACCCAGGGGAACTCCTTGAGGAAGTCGTGGAGCGTCGGAACCTCGAGCGCGTCGGTGTCGATCAGGCGCTGAAGCTTGGCGATCGTCGCGATTCGCCCGTTCGTCACCTTCGCCATCTCCTTCGCCTCGACCAACTCCCACTCGCGGAAGAGCCGCATCAGCCGGGCAGGGTCCTCTACGTCGGCTTCGGTGACCTCCTCGGCCAGCTCCCAAAAAGCGTCGAAGCGGAGGAAGTCGGTAGCGAGGTCTATCACCTCCTCTTGTGAGGTCTCAGACCCGACTACGTCCTTTTTGATGACCTCGCGGACGAGCTTGTCGGCGACCTTGATCGCGCGGAGGTTGCCGATCTCCTCGGCCTCCTCCTTGAACCGTTTGTACTTCGGATTCGCGTTCAGCGCCGCCTCGTTGTCGGCCTGTCGCTTCTCGGCCCACTCTCGGGCAATCTTGTTCACCTCCCGCTGGCCCCACTCTTTGAAGGCGGCGTTCGCCTCGGTATCCCACACCAGGGAGTTGCGAGTGGTGGAGATAGTGTCCTCCGCCTCGTCAACGAACTCCGCATGGAGCTCGCCAACTAGATACGAGAGCGCGTACTGCTGGCCCACCACCGCGTCGAACACGAACGGCTCCTGCACAAGCTTTCCTCGCGCCATAACGACGATTCCGCGCTGGATGCCGTCCTCCAGTTCGTTCGTTCGGTCGAGGGCGCCGATCCACCCGCCTACTTTCCAGCCGGTCTCGGGGACGATCTCGACATCGTCGTAGGCCCAAAGGTAGGCCCTCCCCTCAGCGTCGGTCCCCAACAGTTTCTGCAGGTCGCGCTCTTCCGGGGTTATCTCGTTGCCGTTCAAGATCACGGTGAAGTCGTTCTCCGGAGCAATCACTGAGAAGCGGCGAGCGAGACTGCGACGGAGAGCGGGAATCGAGATGCTGCGCGTCCGATACTTCCTGATCCCTCTGAGCGTGACCGCAGTCCCCCCCGTCACCCTTCCGGTTGGATCGAGCGGCGGAAACTCGATCTCACGGTGAGACGCAGCCCGCTTGAGCTCGTCGTAGTTCATGAGGAAGTGGGACGTCTCCCCGTCCGCGACGCTCTCGACCTCGATCTCCCCGGCGATTCCGAATCCACAGAACTTGCCGATCCCCTTTCGCCCCATGACGCGGCGACCGCCGGGCGTCTCGTCGGTCTCTTCGACCTCTCTTCGATCGCGCCCGACGATCATGTAGGCGTTGCGAACGGCGGCGTCCGACATACCCCGTCCGTCGTCCGAAACGATGATCTCCGAGGTTTCCGTCAGGGCTTCTTCCGGGATCGTCACCTCCACCCGCGTGGCGTCGGCGTCCCAAGCGTTCGCGACCAACTCGCCGATCACCGGCGGCAAGGTCGAATACATGTGCAGCCCGAGGTGCTTGACCGTGCCGATGTCGAACTCCATGCGAAACGGGTCTCGCTGAGCCGCATCAGTCGGCACGATCTCCGCTCCCGTAGCTGCCGCGATCTCGTCGCTCATCCCGGCGCCGAGGCTACCACCGCGTCGCCGAGGCGCCGCGCCAAACGGACCGGTACGGCGTTGCCGATCTGAGCGGCGATGTGAAAGAAGGTGCCGTGGAAGGTGTAGTCGTCTCGGAACGTCTGAAGGGCGGCCGCCTCCCTGAGCGAGA
This sequence comes from Solirubrobacterales bacterium, assembly GCA_021154855.1. GTDB lineage: Bacteria > Actinomycetota > Thermoleophilia > Solirubrobacterales > 70-9 > VRUE01. The sequence goes on along the minus strand of JAJKHV010000098.1, from coordinate 966 downwards.
GCCCGCGATTTTCGACCGGATGCGCGAAACGCCCGCAATACACGTCCGTGCATCGGCAAGTCAGCGTCGGAGCCGGCTCACCCCATGCCATGCGCCCGAAAACGTCCTTATGGAGATGAGGGGTCTTCTGGTGGCAGGGCAACAAAATGGACGTGTCCTTCACATCGCTTCGGTTGCCTCCATTGCGGGGGATCGCTTCGAGGATCTTCAGGTGATGGGACTTCGGCTCACGGGCGACGTGGTTCGGGAGCTCCGGCTCCCCGTCGAACACGGGCCGCGGATACCCCTTGAGCGCCGTGCGCACCGTCGGCTTCCGACCCGGCTGGCGAGACGGCAGTGAAATCTCACCGTGACGAGACGCGAGCATGATGTACCGCTTGCGTACCTGTGGGACGCCATAGTCCTTGGCGTCGATCAACGCTCCCGCTCGGTGCTCTAGCCCTACCTCGTCTAGCGCCTTGACGAAGGCGTCGTGTATCTCCCGACCGTAGGCGTTGTTGAGACCGGGGACGTTCTCCACGAGCACGAAATCAGGAGGGGCTTCTCGGACGAGCTCGGCAAAGGAGAGTAGAAGGCTCTTGCGTTCGTCCTTTCCGCGCCGCTGATTGAGCGTCGAGAACGGCTGACAGGGCGTACAAGCGGCGTAGAGCACCTTGTCGCCCTCGGCGATCCCCAGCCGCCCCCGCAACGACTCGATGTCGAGTGCGGTCACGTCCTCGCAGACAAAGCGGCTCGGCTCGTTGTTGGCCTCGTAGGTTTCCTGCAAGCGCTCGTCGTTGTCGATGCCGGCGAGAACCTTTAGGCCGGCGTCGAGCAAGCCGCGCGTCAGCCCGCCCGCACCGCAGAAGAAATCGAGGGCTTTGATCTCCGGCATCTGCGGCGACATGGCATTCGGCTGGCGAAGCTTAACCCTAAGCTGGGACGCCCGATTCCTCCTGCGCCTCAACGGGCGTCGGCGCCCAGGCG
>JAJKHV010000097.1 GCA_021154855.1 Solirubrobacterales bacterium | reverse complement strand
TCGAGGACATCGCCGACGCCTACACGCGCGGCTGGAAGGGCGGCCTCAAGGCGCTGGCGATCTACCGCGACGGCTCCAAGACCGCGCAGGCGCTGCGCACCGACGCCCAGGAGGAGAAGGAAGCAGAGGTCGAGGTCGTGGCTGCGCCGGTGCGCAAGAAGATGCCGCGCGAGCGCGAGTCGATCACCCACAAGTTCTCGATCGCCGGCCACGAGGGCTACATCACCGCCGGCAAGTACGAGGATGGCAACGTCGGTGAGATCTTCCTCACCGACATCGGCAAGGAGGGCTCGACGATGCGGGGGCTGCTCAACGCCTTCGCCACGGCGATCTCGATCGGCCTCCAGTACGGGGTGCCGCTGGAAACCTTCGTGCGCAAGTTCAGTTACATGCGCTTTGAGCCGGAGGGCATCACCGGCAACCCGGAGATCCCCTTCGCCAAGTCGATGCCCGACTACATCATGCGCTGGCTCGGCAGCCGCTTCATCGACGACATCGACGTACTCGAGGACCTCGGCATCATGACCCAGGAGGTTCGCGCCAAGCAAGATGCCGAGACGACCCAGCTAGGCCTCGGGATCGACACCAGCGGTGGCACCGCGGCCCCGGCCAACGGCGGCAACGGCCACGCCAAGCCCGGCAATGGCGCCGAGAAGGCCAAGGCAAGCGGAGGCGAGGCCGTCCCCGCCTCCGCGGCCTTCACCGAAACTCCGCCGGTGGTCCCAGCCAAGATGTCCGGCCTCGACCTGGGCCCGGCCTGCGAGCAGTGCGGCGGCATGATGCAGCGCACCGGCTCTTGCTACACGTGCAGCAGCTGCGGCAACAACACCGGCTGCGGCTGAGGAGGAGTGGGCCAAGGGCGCGCCCGCCCCTGGGAGCAGGAGCGGGGCGAGGGGCGGCTCAGCCGCCGGGCTCGCCGAGGATGAAGCGCTAGGTCTCTACTCCGCGGGCCGTGAGCCAATCGGCGAGCGGTCCCGGTGGTTTGCCGGCGAAGACGAGGCGCGTTCCCTCCCGCAGCACATGGTCCTCGGCACCGGCCTGGTCGGGGTTAGTCGCCAGCCATGCTGCGGCCGCGGCGGCAGCCGTGGCCGCCGGGGCGTCTTCCTCGGGATCGATCGCGCGGACGGTTTCGAGCAGCTCCCCGGTGAGATCCTCTGACGCAGTGGCCGGGCGGTCGTCGTCCTCGAAGCCCTCCTGCAGCGCGGTCGCCGCCGTCTCGGTGCCATCCGGATCGCAGATCGCAACGGCGGTCCGGACGACCTCGGACACCGTGGGGATGGTGGTTCTGTCTCCGCTTTTCATCGTCCTGGTGCGGTCACACGCTGGAACAGCGTTACCCGGCTCCCCCAATTCCCACTCATCGTCTGAGAAGCGAGCCGGCTGGAATCTCCGGCTGCGTCTCTACCGGCCGAGGATGACTTCGGCGTCGTGGCGCGGCGTCTCGGTGATCGCGCGACGGAAGACCCGCTCGGATCGTCGCTTCGCCGGGCGGATCTGGTGCCGCTTGACCAGCTCTTTGAGCACCACCGTCATCTCGAGCTGGGCGAAGGAGGCGCCGAGGCAGCGGCGGACGCCGCCGCCGAAGGGGATCCAGGTGTAGGTGCCGGGCGGGCGCTCTAGGAAGCGCTCGGGGAGGAAGCGGTCCGGCTCGGGATAGATCTCGGGGTTGCGGTGGACCAGGTAGATAGAGGGCGCGACCGAGACGCCTGCGGGCAGCTCGTAGCCGCCGATCTCGACCGGCTCAGTCAGCTTGCGCAGGACGATCGAGATCACCGGGCGCAGCCGCAGCGTCTCTGGATCGTCGCGGTCAGGTACTCCTCGCGACCGCCGTCGAGCTCGGCGCGCAAGCGCTCGAGCTTCTCCGGATGGCGGACCAGCCGCTCGACCGCCCAGGAGAGCGAGGTCGCGGTCGTCTCATGGCCGTCGACGAGCAGTGTGAGCAGCTCATCGCGGATCTCCTCATCGCTCATCGGGCTGCCGTCCTCGTGCTGCGCTCCGATCATCATCGAGAGCACGTCGTCGCGCTGCTCGACGTCGCCGGCCCGGCGGCGATCGGCGACCTCCCGGTAGATCAGCTCGTCGACGCGATCGATCCGCCTGCCGAAAGCCGAGATGCCCCGTACCCGCTTCGGCCCGGCAAGGAGCAGGGGCAGCAAGAAGCGCGGATTGGTCGTCATGTCGAGGAACTCGCGCAGGGCGCCACGCAGGTCGGCGAGCTTGTCGGCCTCGTCCCGGCCGACGCCGAAGACCGTGCGCAGGATGATCTCGAGGGTCAGCGCCTGCATTCGCGGGCGCAGCTTGTATGGCGTTCCGCTCGGCCAGCTGTCGATCTCGCGCTCGGCGATTTCGCCCATCGTCTGCGCGTAGCCCTGCATTCGCTCGCCGTGGAAAGGCGGAAGCAGCAGCTTGCGCTGGCTCATGTGCCGCTTCTCATCGAGGACGAGGAGTGAGTTGCGGCCAAGCAGCGGGGCGAGGATTTCGTTGCCCTCGCCGGCGTGAAAGATGCGCGGATCCCCGGTGAAGACCTGCTTGATCGCCTCCGGATCGGCCAGCATCACCCAGGTGCCTTCGTAGGCGACGCGGATCGTGAACATGTCGCCGTAGCGGTCCTGGCAGGCGTAGAGCATGCGCCGCGCCTGCCGCGACCAAATCGCCGTCTGGATCGGCGAGGGAAATGGCGGGCTGGGCGGCAGTCGTCGCTCCGAAACCCGGCGTGCCGGCTGCGGAGCGGTTGTCGTGGCTGCCTCCATCGCCTGCTGAGCAGGCTAGTACCGGCTGCGAACCGACGTGTGAGATGCATCACCCGGTGATCGCATAGCCTGCCGCTCCGTGGCCCTTCCCCGGCTCCCGCCGCGCGCCGAGCACCGCTTCGTCCGCAGAGCCTGCGGATTGCGGCCGCGAACGCAGCGGCTGATCTTCGGCCGGCCACCGCGCCTCGACGGACAGGAACTCGCCCCGGACATCCACACCCTGCTGAAGCTCGCGCACTGGAGTGGCGAGAACTGGCGGGTCGAAGGCCGCAGTGTCGAGCAGGCGCGGGCGGAGAACCGCGAAGGCGTACCGGTGGTCGGCGGGCCGCCGCGTCCAATGGCTCGAGTCGAAGACCTCTCGATCCCCGGCCCGGGCGGGCATATGCCGGGCCGCCTCTACGTCGCCCTGGGCGCACCCAAGCCGCCGCAGCCGCTGCTCGTCTATTTCCACGGTGGCGGTTGGGTGATCGGCGACCTCGACACCCATGACGGTGTCTGCCGCTTCCTCGCCGAGCACAGCGGCTGCCGGGTTTTCTCAGTCGACTACCGGCTGGCGCCCGAGCATCCATTCCCGGGGCCAGTCGAAGACGCCGTCGCCGCCTTCGCCTGGGCACGCAAGCATGCATCTGAGCTCGGTGCCGACCCGAACCGGATCGCGGTTGGCGGCGACAGCGCCGGTGGCAACCTCTCCACTGCCCTCTGCCTGCAGAACCGCGAGAGCGACGATCAGCAACCGGCGATGCAGCTGTTGCTGTATCCCGTCACCGACGCAGTCGGCGGTCAACAGTCACGCGAGACCTTCGCCAAGGGCTTTCTGCTCACCCGCAACGACATGGAGTGGTTCGAGGGCCACTACATCCCGGATGGCATCGACGACGCTGACCCACGCGCCTCGATGATGCGTGCCGAGGACGTCTCCGAGCTGCCTCCGGCCTACGTTGCGACAGCCGGCTTCGATCCGCTGCGCGACGAGGGAGAGATCTACGCGGAGCGGATGCGCCAGGCGGGGGTTCGGGTAGTCCTGCGACGACACCCGGGCTTGATCCACGGCTTCGCCAACCTGACCGCGATATGTCCCAGCGCCCGCGCCGCGATGCTCGAGGCCTGCGGGGCGCTGCGGATGGGCCTTGGGCTGGCTTCGACGAGGCCGACCGCCGTTCCCGCCTGATTCGCTGGGGGACGACATGCCGAGCCGATGGCGAACCGGGCGAGCGAGGAGCCGGCGGGCGCCGGGCGCCGCATCCTCGATTGCTGAGTAGCCAGCGGGCCTACTCGTACTGAAGGGACTCGAGCACGTCGAGTCGCGAGGCGCGGCGGGCAGGGAAAATCGCCGCCAGCACACCGAGGATTGCCGAAAACACCAGTAGGGCGATCAGCGATCCGATCGGATAGGAAAGCGTGAAGCCTTCGTCCTTGAGCGGCTGCGCGATCAGCGCTGCGAAGATTAGGCCCAGCACCATGCCAAGGATCGCGCCGATCAGGGCCGTGATAACCGCCTCATAGCGGATCATCGTGCGCACCTGGCGTCGCGACATGCCGACCGCCCGCAGCATGCCGAGCTCGCGAGTGCGTTCGTGGATCGAGAGCGCCAGCGTATTCGCAATGCCGAAGAGTGAGATGACGATCGCAAGGAAGAGCAGCGCGTAGACGAGATTGACCAGCTGATCGACCTGTTCTTCGCGGCTTTCCTTCAGTTCCTGCTGGTTCAGCACTTCGGCGATCGGGAAAGCCGTTTCGACTCCCTTGGTGAGAATCGCCTGAACTTCCGCCGCACTTGCGCCAGGCTTCACCTGGACGAAGTCGATCGTGTCCTGGGTCTGTCCGAACTCGCGAGCCATCGTCCGTTGGGTGATCAGGACGCTGCCGAAGACATCGAGCTTGGACTCGAACTCGCCAACCACTTCGAAGCTCGGCCGCTGGCGAGTCTGACTGAGCAGCCGGAAGCGATCGCCGGGTTCGAGGTCGTGGCTGGAGGCGAAGCCCTCGGAGAGGATCGCCTGATCGTCACGCAGGCCGCGCAGGGCCGCCGGGCCTCCCCTCTTCCATTCGATCTCGACCGTCTTTTCCACGTCGCGGCTGGGCGCCGAGACCTGTGTCCCGGCTCCGTCAGCGAGCAGTTTTGCCTGCTCGGCTCTGATCGTGGCGACTGCACTTACGTCCGGAACCTTTCGCGCCGCCGCCGCCGCACCCCCGGGGATCGGCGAGAAGCCGTCACTGTTCTGGATCACGAGGCCGCCGGCGAAGTTCTCGTCGACGACCTGGGCCACCGAGCTCTTCAAGCCGGCAGCGAAGACGGTGACGAAGGCGACTACGGTCAGTCCGATCATCAGCGCCGCCGCTGTCACGGCGGTGCGACTCGGGTTGCGCTGGGCGTTCTCGCGGGCGAGCCGGCCGGTCAACTTGCGCAGCCGCTCCAGCGGCCAACCGGCAACCGTCGCCAATGGAGGGACCAGGTGCGGGCTGAAGAGCGAGACGGCGAAGACCATCGCGACGGCACCTCCGCCAATCAAGCCGGCGGCCGTGCCGGACCCGGCGCTGCCGATCAGCCCGACAAGGATCGTCGCCAGCCCGGCCGCCCCGAGGAGCAGCGAGAAGACGATGCCGAGCAGGCGACGGCGGCTGCTGCTCGGCGGCCCGACGGCGCGCAGGGCGGCAATCGGCGGCACCCTGGTCGAGCGCAGGGCCGGCACGATCGAGGAGAGCACGGTGACGACGATCCCGATCGAGAGCGAGACGACGATCGTGCGGGACTCCATCACCAGGCCGGTGGTCGGCAGGTCGATTTCGAAGGCTTCCAGGAGGCTGTTGAGCAGCATCGCGATCAGGAAGCCGGCGCCGAGGCCGATCACCGCGCCGACGACGCCAATCGCCAGAGCTTCAACGACGACGTCGGTAAGGATCTGCCGGCGCGAGGCGCCCAGCGTGCGCAGCATGCCGAACTCGGTCACCCGCTGGGCGACCGTGATCGAGAAGGTGTTGAAGATCAGGAAGGAGCCGACGAGGATCGCGATGAAGGCAAAGACGAGCAGGAAGATCTGCAGGAAGCTGAGGTTTTCGCGGATTTCTTCCGAGCCGCGATCGGCGTTTTCCTTGGCGGTCTCAACCTTGACGCCGGCCGGCATTCGGCGGCCAATTCGCTGCTTCAGCTTCGTCGCCGAGACTCCACCCTCAGCCGCCACCGAGATCTGATCGAAGCGCCCAACCTTGCGGGTCAGCCCCTGGGCGACCGGCAAGGTCACCTGGGCAATGCTGGCACCGCCGAACGAGGCACCGCCGAGGCGGGTGAAGCCGACCAGCGTGAAGGAACGGGCGCTGCCCTGGCCGATCAGCTTGAT
>JAJKHV010000096.1 GCA_021154855.1 Solirubrobacterales bacterium | reverse complement strand
GGGAGTCGACCCCATCTGACGCGGCGACGCCGATCGATCCGAGCCCCACCCTGGAGATGCAGACCGGCGACGACGTCGTCCACGCCAGCTTCGGCGAGGGTGTCGTCACTGCGGTCGAGGCCGGCGGAGTCGTCGTCGTGCGCTTTGCCGGCGATGGCGTCGAGCGCAAGCTGATGGCCGACTACGCGCCGATTCGGAGGCGGTAGCGGTGTCCGCGCGGATCATCGACGGCAAGGCGGTTGCGGCAGGGGTGCGGTCCCGTGTCGCCGATGGAGTCGCCTCGTTCGAGGCCGAGAACGGTCGCACGCCGCTGCTCGTCACGGTGATCGTCGGCGACGACCCCGCATCGGAGGTCTACGTCAAGGGCAAGCACCGCGCCTGTGAGGAGGTGGGGATGCGCTCGCTTCACCACGGCCTCCCCGCTAAGACCACGGAGAACGAGCTGCTCGAGCTGGTCCGAACGCTGGGTGAGGACGCCGACGTCGACGGGATTCTGGTCCAGCTTCCCGTGCCGGACCAGATCGATCCCGATCGGATCATTGCCGCGATCGATCCGGCCAAGGACGTCGATGGGCTCACTCCCGTCAACGCCGGCAGGCTCGCCCAGGGCATGCCGGGCCTTGTCTCGTGCACTCCGTCTGGGGTGATGGAGCTGCTCCGCCACGAGGGCGTCGACCTGGAAGGCGCCGAGGCGGTTGTGATCGGCCGCTCGAAGCTGGTCGGCATTCCGGTGGCGAGGCTGCTGTTGGGGGCGAACGCCACCGTGACCAGCTGCCATTCGCGGACGCGTGAGCTGGCAGCTGTCTGCCGACGCGCCGACGTGCTGATCGCTGCAGTCGGCGTCCCACGCCTGCTCGGCGCCGAGGCGATCAAGCCCGGTGCGGTGGTGATCGACGTCGGCATCAACCGGACCGACGACGGCCTGGTCGGCGACGTTGATTTCGAGGCCGCGTCCGAGATCGCCGCGGCGATCACCCCGGTGCCCGGTGGGGTGGGCCCGATGACGATCGCAATGCTGCTCGTAAATACGTTGGCCGCCGCCCGAGCCCGGGTGTAATGTCGCGCCGACCCCTAGCTCGACCGGAGGACGAATAGATGGAGCATCTAGACAAGCTCAGTCCGGGAGAGAAGATCGCCGGCGGTTCGGCGATTCTCCTCTTCATCTTTATGTTCTTCAATTGGTTCGGAGCCGAAGTCTCCGGCGTCGGCGGTTTCTCCGGCAGCGTCTCGGGCGAAGCCGGCAATGCTTGGGACACCCTCGACTTCATTCCGATCGTGCTCCTCCTCACCGTCATCGCTGCGCTGGTGATGGTGGGGCTCCGTCTCGCCGACTCGGCCTACGAGCCGCCGGTGCCAATGAGCACCCTGGTCACCGTTCTCGGTGTGATCTCGGTGCTGCTGATCCTCTTCCGCATCGTCGACCCGCCGACCTTCGCAAGCTTTGGCGGGGTGTCTGTGGACGCGACGCTCAGCGTCGGCATCTTCCTCGGCCTGATCGCGGCCGGCGGGATCGCCTATGGCGGCTACAGCACCATGCGTGAGGAAGGGATTACCTTCGGCGATACGGCCGATCGGCTCTCGGGTGGCGGTTCGGCCCCACCTCAACCGCCCTCATCGCAGACGCCGCCTCCACCTCCGTCGTCTAGTCCGCCACCTCCGCCTCCGCCCCCACCGAACGGATGAGCTGAGGTTTGGCCGGGGAGGGACGGATGACCCCTCCCCAAACGAGCGGCGGGAGCCGTTCTTGAGTGTTTGGGGAAGGGATCACCCGTCCCTCTGCCTCACGAGCTCCTTGGCTATGCGGTCGGCGAAGGCGATCACCGTCATCATCGGGTTGACGCCTACCGAGGTTGGGAAGAGGGACGCATCCGCGATGTAGAGGTCGTCGAGGCCGTGGACTGAGCCGTCGGCTGCGCAAGCGCCCTGAGCTTCAGGCGCTATGCGGGCGGTGCCCATCGGGTGGAAAGCCTCCAGTCGTAGCTCGCTTGGCTTGAAGCTCGCGGCCTCGAATTCGGCTAGGCGCTTGGGTGTCAGCACGCCGGCTCGGGCGATGTTGGGGTAGACCTCGGTTGCGCCGGCGGCAAAGTGGATTTCGGCCGCTCGCGCTATGCCGAAGGTGAGGCGATTGGCGTCGGCTGTGGTGAGCTTGTAGGAGGCCCGCAGGGAACCGTCGTTGGCGAGGCGGATTCGTCCCTGGGACTCGTCGGAGAGGTGGACGCCGATTGAGCCGATGTGGCCGAAGTCGAGCATTGCCTGCTGGTGCTCGCGGCCGGTTCCGGCCAGCCAGCCGCCGCCGAAGGCGAGTGGGGTGAAGGTGGCCTCGAGCAGGAGGCGCTGCGGCTCCCACTCGTCCACGTAGTAGCTCTGCATCACGCCGTCCCAGCCACGGACCTCCTCGTCATAGCGGGCGCCCACCCAGCAGGCGGGGTGGATGTGGAGGTTGCGGCCGACCTGGCGGCCGCCGAGGCCGGAGCGCAGGAGCAGCTCCGGTGTCCCCAAAGCCCCACCGGCGACGATCGTCGCCAGCCGGGCGCGGACCTCATAGGGTCGACGGGCCTCAGACGTGACATATCGACACGTTTTAGGCCCGTCGGCGGCTGTGAAACAGCTAACCCCAACGGCGCGACCGTGCTCGATGAGGAGGCGGTGCGCTTCGACGCCGGCGCGCAGCCGGGCGCCGGCGGCAATTGCGCGGGGGAGGTAGCTGACGTGCATGCCGCGCTTGGCGTCGATCTCGCAGCCGAAGGGGCATGAGCTGCACTGCACGCAGTCACCGGCGTTGCGCGAGATCGGGCCGCCGGAGGCGCCGAGCGCTGCCGCTCCCTCCATCGCGAGCTGACCGTTGCGGCCGATTTGCTCCGGGTCGAGCGGTGCCACCGAGAGGAACTCCTCGGCCTCGGCGAACGCAGGGCCGAGGTCGCCGGTCCAGCCGATGCCGAAGCGGTTGCGCCAGTCCTCGAGCACTGGCCGCGGGGCGCGGAAGCAGGTCCCTGAGTTGACCACCGTGGTTCCGCCGACCGCGCGTCCCACTGGAATCGGTATCTGCGGGCGGCCCGCGGCGATCGTCAGGCCGCCATCGCGATAGAGGGAGGCGATCGCTTCGAGTGGATCGTCTGGGTAGTTCTCACGGTCGAAGCTCTCACCGGCCTCGAGCACGACCACGTCGAGTCCGGCCTCGGCAAGCGTTGCCGCGGCGACCGCTCCACCTGCCCCCGAGCCGACGATCACGACGTCGCATTCCTCACCCTCACCGGCTGGCTCGGTGTTGCCGAGTGTCCCGCTCGGCTCGGGTCGCGTGCCGTCGGCGAGGCGGCAGCTTGCCTCGAAGCCGATTCGCTGTTCGACCTCGGGCGTGACCGCATAGCCAAGCGTCGCGAAGACCTTCCCCATCAGCAGCAGCTCGTGGTAGATGCCGAGGCGTGAATCCTCCATGCGTTGCAGGAAGTCTTCGCGCGCTGGGAGATCAAGGCGGCTGAAGCGCCAGGGGAAGGGCAGCAGCTCGAAGGCGCGGAGGCCGAGCCTGATCCGCGCGAGCACCCGTGGCGAGACGCAGCCGAGAAACTCGGCCACCGGTCCCGACACGTCGACCTCTCGCTCTGCCGCGGGCAGGCCGTCGAGGCCAGGTGCCATCGCCTCGCAGATCGCGCTCAGGGTGCGCTGCTCGGCGGCGGAGAGCCCCGGCGGGCGCTGTCAGCCAGGGGCTGTTGGCCGGTCTACCCTGCCGGCAAGCGACCACAGCCAGAGCGCCAGCAGCGCCAGGAAGCCGTCGACGAGGAAGTTCAGCAGGTAGATGAAGACGTCCTGGTCGAAGAGGTAAAAGCCGAGCGAGCCGAGTGAGGAAGCGGTCTTGCCCGCGGCCAGGACGAGCAGCAGCGGTCGGTAGCGGGCCACGTCCGCCTGGGCAACGAGGCAGATGCCAGTGATCACGACCATGTAGGCGAAGGCGAGCGCCAGCCAGAGCTGCTCTTGGGTGTGCGGGGCACGGGTGAAGCTGCCGAGCGAGTCGCCTAGGTCGGAGATGACGTTGCCGACGCCACTGGGAGTGGCGATGAAGAGGACGCCGACGACCGCGAAGCTGATCGCGAGCAAGCGCAGGGCGAGGACCACGAACCTCTCTGCTGTCTCTCCCCGCATTGCGGCGGGACTCTAACTGGCTGTATGGCCAGTGGGGGAGGCGCGGCGCGCCTTGATCTGGAGACGGCACCTAGAATCCGCCGCGTGATCGATCGGGAGCAGGTACTTCATGTCGCCAGGTTGGCCCGGCTTGGCCTCACCGATGCCGAGGTTGAGACCATGGCCGGGGAGCTTTCGGGAATCCTCGAGCACGTCGATCGGATCGCTGCGCTTGATCTCGATGACGTCGAGCCGACCTCTCACGTCGTTGAGCTCGAGAACGTGCTTCGGGCCGATGTGCCGCACGAGAGCTTGCCGAAGGATGTGGCGCTGGCCTCGGCCCCCGATCCGGTCGACGGCGCGTTCCGCGTCCCTTCTCCGCAGGCCGAATAGTGGCGGACATGCTCGAGTTGACGGCCGTTGAGGCCCACGAGGCGATGGCCGCGGGGGAGCTTGATGCCGGCGAGTACGCCGAGGCCTGGAGTAAAGCGGCAGCCGGCGATGACCTCAATGCCTATCTCTGGCGCAACGAGGATGGCGACGGTGGGGCGATCGCGGTTGATCGGCCCAGCATCGCCCCGATTGCGGTAAAGGACATCTTCTGCACGGAGGGAGTGCCGACCACGGCTGGATCGCGCATTCTCGACGGGTACCGGCCGCCCTATACGGCCACCGCGGTGCAGCGGCTGATCGAGGCCGGGGCGCCGATTCTCGGCAAGACGAACATGGACGAGTTCGCGATGGGTTCGTCCAACGAGAACTCGGCTTACGGGCCGGTGCTCAACCCCTGGGATCGCACTCGCGTTCCCGGTGGCTCCTCGGGCGGATCAGCAGCGGTTGTCGGCGGCGGCCTGGCGCCATGGGCGATCGGCACCGATACCGGCGGATCGATCCGCCAGCCTGCAGCGCTCTGCGGAATCGTCGGCCTGAAGCCGACCTACGGTGCGATCTCGCGCTACGGAATGATCGCCTTCGCCTCTTCGCTCGATCAGTGTGGGCCGCTGACGCGGGACGTCCGTGACGCCGCGCTTTTGCTCGCGATCCTGCAGGGCGCCGACCCATGCGACTCGACATCGGTGGGACTCCGGCAGGCGCCGCAGCTGCCCGACCGAGAAGATCTGAAGGGCCTGCGCTTCGCCGTGCCAAGCGATCTGACAGAGCATGTCTTCGATGCCGGCGTGCGGCAGGTCTTCGAGGCGACGCTCGAGAAGATCGAGGCGCTCGGCGGCGAGCTGGGCGAAGTCTCGCTGCCCCACGCCGAGCACGGCATCTCGGCCTACTACGTGATCGCTCCGGCGGAGGCTTCCTCCAACCTGGCCCGTTATGACGGTGTCCGCTATGGGATGCGTGCTGGGGCCGATGGGGACCTGATCCAGATGTATGAGAAGACCCGCGCCGAGGGCTTCGGCGCCGAGGTCAAGCGGCGGATCATGCTCGGCACGTATGCACTCTCGTCCGGCTATTACGACGCCTATTACGGCCAGGCTCAGAAGGTACGGACGAAGATCGCCGCCGATTTCAGGACCGCCTTCGAGGAGTTCGACTTCGTCGTCACGCCGACCTCGCCCTCCGTCGCCTTCGGCCTCGGCGAGAAGACTGCAGATCCCCTGGCGATGTACCTCAACGACTTCTTCACCGTGCCAATGAGCCTTGCCGGCATTCCGGCTATCTCAATTCCGGCGGGACTCTCGGAGCCCGAAGGCGGCGGCCCACGGCTCCCGGTTGGCTTTCAGATCGCCGCGCCGGCCTTCGCGGAGCAAGGGCTCCTGGATGCCTCCTATGCGTTGGAGCAGGCGATCGGCTTCGACGCCCGACCCCAGGGAGTACGCGGTGGCTGAGCTCGAAGCGGTGATCGGGCTGGAGATCCACGTCCAGCTGGCGACCAGGACGAAGATGTTCTGCGGCTGTGAGCTCTCCTTCGGCGATGAGCCGAACGTCCACACCTGCCCGGTCTGCCTTGCCCACCCCGGCGTTCTGCCGGTGACCAACGAGCAAGCGATTCGCTACGCGCTGCAGATCGCCGCGGCGCTGGAGTGCGAGGTCGCACCGCGCTCGATCTTCCACCGCAAGAACTACTTCTATCCCGACAGTCCCAAGGCCTACCAGATCAGTCAGTACGACGTTCCGCTTGCCAGCAACGGACGACTCGGTGACGTGCGGATCCATCGCGCGCACCTCGAGGAGGACGCGGCGAAGACGATCCACGTCGGCGACTCCGGGCGCATCCACGGCTCCAGTGCCTCGCTGGTCGACTTCAACCGTGGCGGCACGCCGCTGGTCGAGATCGTCACCGAGCCCGATCTGCGCAGTGCCGCCGAGGCGGCCTCGTGGGCTCGGCTGCTGCGCGAGACGGTTCGCCAGCTCGGCGTCTCCGACGTCAACATGGAGGAGGGCAGCCTGCGGGTCGACGGCAACATCTCGGTGCGGCCGGCGGGTAGCGAGGAGCTGGGGACGAAGACCGAGCTGAAGAACATGAACAGCTTCCGCTTCCTCGAGCGCGGGATCGAAGCCGAGCTGGCGCGGCAGCGCGAGCTGGTCGAGGCGGGGGGGACGGTGGCTCAGGAGACGCTGCACTTCAACCCCAGCGACGCCAGCCTGACTCCGCTGCGCTCCAAGGAGGAGGCCCACGACTACCGCTACTTTCCCGAGCCCGACCTGGTGTCGCTGGTCCCGACCGAGGAGATGCTGCGCGAAGCCCGAGAGTCATTGCCCGAGCTGCCGGCGGCGCGGATCGAGCGCTACCGCAAGCAGATGGGTCTGGCCGAGGACACCGCCGCCCTGTTGGCGACCGACCCCGCGACAGCTGCGTACTTCGAGCAAACGGCGAAGGAGGCGGGTAAGGGTGTCGAGCCGCGCGTCGTCGCCAACTGGGTCACCGGCGAGCTGGCGGCCGCGCTGCGCCAGGACGGTGGCGATGCGGGCGCTGCGGAATCGAAGGTCGAGCCGGCCGCCCTGGCCGCCTTGGTTGCAATGGTCCAGGAGAAGAAGATCTCCAACAGCAGCGGCAAGGCGGTCCTCGCGACACTGGTGGCCGAGGGCGGCGATCCCGCCGCAATCGTCGACCGCGAAGGCCTCGCGCAGATCTCAGATAGCGGCGAGCTCGAGTCGATCGTCGCCGCCGCGATCGAAGCTAACCCAGACGCGGCCGAGCAAGTTCGGGCCGGCAACCGGAAGGCGATCGGCGCCATCGTCGGCTTCGTCATGAAGCAAACGAAGGGACGAGCAGACGGCGGAGAGATCAACCGCCTGATCGAGGCGCAACTAGACGCTCGAGCCGGTTGAGGGAGGGCTCGACAGAGCCTCCTCCCGCTGTTGCCTGACGACTCTTCTCACAACCCGGCTCATGTGCCGATGTGTACTTTGTGACATGTTGTTACAAAGTGCTAAGTTGGACTCATGGCTTGGAATGTCGTCATTGCCGGTGGGGGATTTGGCGGAGCGATGGCCGCGCGCGAGCTGGAGCGGATTCTGCCACGGCAATCGACCCGGCTGGTCCTCGTCAACGACGCCAACTTCATGCTCTACACGCCGTTCCTGCCTGAGGCCGCTGCGGGGACGCTGGAGCCTCGTCATGTGGTCACGCCGTTGCGCGAGATCCTCGATCGCACCTACCTGCGCCTGGGCTCGATCGTCGCTCACGATCCAACGGCGAAGACGGTTGAGCTGCGCACCCGCGAGGGAGAGATCGAGCAGCTTCCCTACGACCAGTTGCTGGTTGCGCTCGGCTCCGTCTCGCGGGTGCTTCCCGTCCCCGGCCTGAACGACCACGCGATCGGGTTCAAGAGCCTCGCCGATGCGATCTGGCTGCGCAATCACGTGATCGAGACGCTCGAGGCGGCCAACGCCACCGATGATCCGGCCCGCCGCGAGGAGCTGCTCACCTACGTCTTCGTCGGTGGCGGCTATGCCGGGCTCGAGGCTCTGGCAGAGCTTCAGGACTTCGCCGCCGATGCGATCGAGAGCTATCCGCGGGCGCGGCTGCACGGAATGCGCTGGGTGCTGGTTGAGGCCAGCGACAGGGTCCTCCCCGAGATCGACGCCGAGCTGGCCGACTACGCGCTGCGCGAGCTGCGCGGTCGCGGCATCGACATCCGCCTCGGCACCACCCTCGAGGAGGTCTGCGCCGACAGCGCCCGCATCGCCACCGGCGAGACGCTGCCGACGCGGACCGTCGTCTGGACCGCCGGCGTCTCTCCACATCCGAGCCTGCGCCAGCTGTCGCTGCCGCTCGACGACCGCGGCCGCGTGCCGGTCGACGACCACCTGCGGGTCGAGGGCCTTGACTCCGTGTGGGCGATCGGCGATTGCGCCGCCGCGCCGGATCCGCGCGGTGGCCTCTGCCCGCCGACCGCGCAGCACGCGGTGCGCCAGGGCCCGGTCGCCGCCGCCAACATCGCGGCCGAGCTTGGCATCGGTGCGGCTCGCCGCTTCGAATATCGGGGCAACGCCGCCTTCGTCAACCTCGGCCGCTACAAGGCGGTTGGCAAGGTGGGAGGCCGCACCTTCCGCGGCTTCCCCGCCTGGTGGATGGCGCGGACCTACCACATGAGCCAGATCCCGGGCGCGGCCCGCAAGGTGCGCGCGGTAATCGACTGGACCGCCAGCCTGCCGTTTCGCCGCGACATCTCCGAGGTCGGCTCGATCGGACACCCGAAGCCGCTGGAGGCGACAATAGGGACGTGGGGTTCGAGTACGTCGTCATCGCCTTCTTCTTCGGCCTAGCCACCGCCATCATCGGCAAGGGCAAGGGCAGCTCGTTCTGGGTCTGGCTGCTGGTCGGCATGGTGCTGCCCGGCCTCGGCCTGATCGCCGTTGTCCTCTACCGCTCCGAGAAGGCCGAACCTGAACGCCAGTGCCCCAACTGCCACAAGGCGGTGAAGCTCTACGTCCAGGTCTGCCCGCGCTGTGGAATGGACCTCTATCTGCCCGATCCGGCCGAGGTCCGTCACCCAGGCGTCGGCTAGGGGTCGCCCGGGTATTGGGTGAGCGCAATCCCTCGAAGGAGGTCGTGTGCATCGCTTGGTTTTGTCCGCCTCTGTCGTAGCTCTCGCTTGGTCGTGTTTTTGCTCCGCCGCCGTCGCCGCCGTCACGCTCGAACCGATCGGCAGCTTCGATCAGCCGATTTCGGTCAGCTCCGACCCGAGCAACGCGGAACGCCTGCTCGTCGCCGAACGGAAAGGTGTGGTGGAGGAAGTCGCCGGGCGCGTTGTGACGCCGATCGCCGACATCAGCTCGTTGGTCGCCTGCTGTGAAAGTGAGCGTGGCCTGCTCTCGATCGCCCCGGCGCCTGACTTCGACGCCAGCGGGCGGCTTTACATCGGATACACGGGGACAGCGGCCGCGGGGGGAAGCGAAGGCGACGTGCACGTCGACTCCTTCCGTCCCGCGCCGGGGGGTGGCGCCCCCATTCGCGAACCGATCATCAGCGTCGGCCACGCCGCCAATGCCAACCACAACGGCGGACAGCTCCAATTCGGCCCCGACGGCAACCTCTACATCTCCCTCGGCGACGGCGGTGGGGCGGGCGACCCGCTCCACAGCGGCCAGGACACCGAAGCCCTGCTCGGCAAGATCCTCCGCATCGATCCCCACCCTGGGCAGTCGCCGGCGTACTCGATTCCGCCGGGAAACCCGTTCGCGGCGGGGCCGGGCCGCGATGAGGTCTGGGCCTACGGCCTGCGCAATCCGTGGCGCTTCTCCTTCGACCGATCCACCGGCGACATGGTGATTGGCGACGTCGGCCAGGAAAGGCGCGAGGAGGTGGATTTCGCGCCCAGCCTTGGCGGCGGCATCGTCGGGGGAGCCGGTGCAAACTACGGTTGGAGCTGTCGCGAGGGCTTCATCGCCTATCCGGGCGCCCCGGTCGGGTGTGGGCCGGCCAGCGCCTTCGTCGAACCGGCTTTCGACTATCCCCACGAAGACCCTGGCAATGGGTCAGCCCATGGCTGCTCGATCATCGGCGGCTTCGTAGTGCGCGATCCAGGCCTCGCCGGCCTATACGGCCGCTACGTCTACGCGGACTTCTGCTCGCAGGAAATCCGTTCGCTGCTGTTGCCGAGCGGGCCTGGGGGCCGCGCCGGCGACGACCGATCGGAGGGAGTCACCGTAGGGGCGCCGAGCTCCTTTGGAGAAGACGCTTGCGGCAGGCTGTATGCGGCCTCAACGGCGGGGCCCGTCTATCGCATCGTCGGTCCATCGGGGCCGGCTTGCTCTGCAGCTGGGGCTTCAGCCCAGGGATCGGCGACGGCCCCGGCCGAGCTGGGCACCAAGCGCAAGGGCCGACACATTCGTCTGCGCTTGTTCGCGCGAGCCCGCCGCGGCCGCTTGAGGATCGTTGTCGAGGTGAAACCCTGCGCTGGACAAGTGGGCGATCGAGTGCAGCTCAACCGTGGGGGCAGACGGCTCGGATCCAAGCTTCTGAACCGTCATTGCCTCGCCCGCTTCTTTGCCCACGTCGATGGTGCGGCGACGTTCAGGGCACTGCTGGTCGGAGCCGAGGAGATCCGCTCGCATCGACTCAGGGTGGAGCCGCGTCAAGGCGGCGCCGGCTAGAGCAGCCTCCGCATCGACTCAGGGTTGAGCCGCATCAACGCGGTGCCGGCTAGCGCAGCCAGGTGCGGACGATCGCGTTGGCGAAGCCGAGTCCGTAGCGAACGACCGCGGGCTTCTTCGAGTGGCCGTGGAGGCGACGCTCGACCGTGATCGGCACCTCCCTGGCCGGGATACCGCGCTTGATCGCCTCGATCATGAACTCGGAGGTGTGGAACTGCTCTTGGCGCAGGACGAGCTGGGGGAGGACCGTGGTGCGCACGGCGCGGTAGCCGTTGGAGCAGTCGGTGACGTGGGTGCGCGTGATCGCCGAGACGACCCGGTTGAAGAAGACGATGCCGAGCTCACGGGCAAAATGGTTGCGGTCGGCCTGACCCAATACGCGTGAGCCGTGGGCGACGTCGACCTCGCCGTCGAGGACCGGCTTGACCAGGCGCTCCATCTCTGAGGGCAGGTGCTGACCGTCGGCGTCGAGGGTGACGACGATCTCGGCGCCGGATTCCACCATCAGGCGGTAGCCGGTACGCAGCGCGGCGCCACCGCCGCGGTTGGTCACGTGGCGCGCGACCGCGGCGCCGTGCTCGGCTGCGACATCGCCCGTGCCATCGCGCGATCCGTCGTCGACCACCAGTACTTGCGTTGGGAGGCCGCAGACCTCGCTCGGGATCAGCTCGAGCACGTGCCCGATGTTCTCGGCCTCGTTGTAGGCGGGGACGAGGATCGCGACCTTGCCGTGGAAGCGTTCCGGCAGCTCGGCCTGGCGGAACTCCTCCCAGGCGAGGCCCTCGAGTGCCGCCGAGAGCTGGCGTGCGTTGCGGGCGCTTTGCGAGAGGGCGCGCAGGATCAGCAGGAAGAGGACGAAGATCGCAAAGACGGCGAGGCCGAGGATGCGACCGCCGTTGCCCTTCTGGAAGGAGAAGGCGGAGAGCAGCTCGTCGGTGATTTCGGTGCCGGAGACGAGCAGCAGGCCGAGCCCCGCGGCGAGCAGGATCAACACGTCGACGTTGCGCAACGAGCGGCGGCGGACCAGCGCATAGGCGATCAGGGCGAGGCCGAAGAGCAGCCCGACGCTGCGCAGAGCCGTCAGCTCGGCGGGGAAAATGCCTGCTTGGAGGACCATTGAGCACGGGACAATAGGGCTGCCGTCCCCCGCGACAGTGCCGTGGCGGCGAGCGGAAAGCCCAGTGTCATCAGCACCTCGTTGCGCCGTGGGGCGGCCAGCGAGATCGTGCCGACCGCGGTGACGAGCGCCAGCGGTGTCGCCATCGCGACCAGCTCCCACCACCACCGGCGCCAGGCCAGCACGCCGAGGCCGGCCAGTGCCAGGGCCACGATCAGCACCTGGACCACCCGTCCGGCGCCGCTTTCCATCGCGTCGCCGATGCCGGCGCTCCACATCCGCCAGGCCTTGCGGACGGTCATCGCCGTGTAGCCGATCGGGTCTTCGCCGAAGTAGTGCGAGAAGTTCTGCTTGCCGATCTTGCCCAGGGCCGAGTCCCTTGGCAGGTCGGGATAGCGGTTGGCGACGCGATTGAAGAGGGGTGTCGGGTCGACTTTTTCGAGCGCCTCGGAATGGGGCGGAAGGGTGCGGTGCCGGTAGCGCTGCAGGAGCAGCGCCTTGACCCGCTGGTATTCGCCGTCGGCCGGGAGGAAGGTGCCGACGTAGAGCGCCTTGCCGCCACCGGTCGAGATCGGCACGGTGCGATCGAGGACGACCTGATTGCGCACCGCCCAGGGAACGATCGGCAGCAGCAGGGCGAGGACGAGCAGCGCGGCGCCCGCGAGGCCCGGTTTCCAACCCCGCGCCCGGCCGGTCCGTATCAGCGCCAGGATCGCGAAGGCGACGCCGACGAGGAGGTACTCGGGGCGGATCAGGGCTGTGAGGCCGAACAAGAAGCCGGGAAGCAACCACCTGGCGAGGTTCTGTTGGGGCCGCTCAAGCCGCTCGGCGCGCGGGTCCTGTCGCGCGGTGAGGGGGGCACTGCGGGCGGGCCACGGTTTGTCCTCGACCCCCCTCACCCCACGCCACCCCCGCGAAGAGCCGTTGCCCAGACCGTCGGAGGCCCATAGGAAGGCAAGTACCGCGGCCGGGAGGGTGAGCATCGCCGGGGGCTCGCTGTATAGGGCGCCGACGGAGTGGATGAAGGGGGGGTAGACGGCGACTGCGAACG
Source organism: Solirubrobacterales bacterium (assembly GCA_021154855.1). Taxonomy (GTDB): domain Bacteria; phylum Actinomycetota; class Thermoleophilia; order Solirubrobacterales; family 70-9; genus VRUE01. Next base: position 684 of record JAJKHV010000096.1, on the reverse strand, counting down.
CCGCGAGCAGGCCGGCTGGGCGGCAGGAGATCCTTCTACCGAGCAGGTAGACGACGACGATCGTTGCGAGGCCGAGCAGCAGCTCGACGATGCGGGCGGTTCCTTCGCGGGCTCCTGCGGTGGCGTAGAAGCTTGCGGCGTAGAGCAGCGGGGCCCCCGGGGACCAGTCGCTCGAGTCTTCAAAGGTTGGGCCGCCGAAGCTGCCTTCCGTGTAGAGCGACTTGGCGAGCGCGTAGTAAGCGTGGGCATCGTCTCCCGGGGTGGGCAGCGGCTCGACCACGCGATAGGCGCGCAGGCTGAATCCGAGCACGAGGATCGCTGCGAGCGCGAGCAGGGTCTTGCGCCCGTGGCGCCCCCCAAGCTCGCGCAGCCAACGCCTCACCGGATCCATCGCGGCAGGCTAGTCCGTAGGCAGCGCATCCGATATTCACCACACTGGGGCGGGGTCAAAGTCGGAAGCGCTGTCGTAGCCATGCCTGAGTTTCGACTACGCCAACTCCCGCCAGGGCAGCAACCAGCGGCATCATCACCAGCACGCGCCGTGGCGAGGCGACGAGCAGGGCGCTGATCGCCGTGATTGCGAAGAAGATCGTCGCCAGCAGGAGCGCCTCCCAGCGCCGCTGTAGAGCCAGCACGGCCAGGCCGACCAACCCGAACGCAACCAGTGCCCAGTGCAACAGCTCC
>JAJKHV010000095.1 GCA_021154855.1 Solirubrobacterales bacterium | reverse complement strand
TTCGGCAGTAGCGGGCCGTGGAGGTAGGTGCCGATCACGTTGTTGCGCTTGACGCCCTCGAAGCCGTCGCGGTCGTTGTTGCCGTGGCCGGAGACGACCTTGCCGAGCGGGGTGGCTTCGCCGCCCAGGTAGGTGCGGCCGCCGTGGTTCTCGAAGCCGGCGATCAGCCGTGGGCCGGCACCTAGGTCGGCCTTGATCGTGACGTTGCCGATCAGGCGCGGTCCCGGCTCGCGCACCGTCTCCAGGTCGGCGATCCCCAGGCCGGGCAGCTTGTCGTCGCCCATCTGGTAGCTGTGGCCGAGCAGTTGGTAGCCGCCGCAGACCGCCAGCAGCACGGCTCCGTCGTCGGCCGCCGCGGCGATCGCCTCGCGCTTGGTCGCCACCATGTCGGCGGCGACCGCCTTCTGGTCGCGGTCCTGGCCGCCGCCGATGTAGAGAAGGTCGTGGGCGGTGGGGTCGAAGCCCTCGCCCGGGCCGACGCCGCTGTGGGAGAAGCCGATCCCGCGCCACTCGCAGCGCCGCCGCAGGAAGATGATGTTGCCGCGGTCGGCGTAGATGTTCATCTGCTCGGGGTAGAGGGCGAGCAAGCGCAGCTCCATCAGATCTCCTTCTCCAAGAGCACGACTGTCGAGCCGACATGGGCCTCCGTGGCCGGGATCTGGCGACGGCCCGCAGGCTGCAGGCCGGCCTCCAGCGCCTCGTCTTCGAGCATCCCAGCAGAGAGAACCTGCAGCTCGATCTCGTTCAGCTCATCGGTCATATTGCCGTCGGGGTCGACCGTCTGGCGCAGGCGCCGCAGGACGATCGATCCGTCATCGACAGCCGGCTCCAAGGGCAGGCTCGAGTAAATCCATCCTTCCACCTGGCGCACGTCGGGCAGCGCTGGCAATGCCCCCTCGGGGAACTCGGCGGGCATCTCCTCGACGATCGCAAAGGCAGCACGCGCGCCGGGTCTCATGTTGCGAAGCGCGCAGGCAAGGCAGGCGATCCGTGCCTCGCGGTCGTCGAGTAGCTGGATCAACTGCATCGGCGCCAACACGAGGCCGAAGCGGGTGGTGAAGGAGTCGAGCTCACGCACATCGATGTGCTCCGCCTCGGCGCTGCGTCCCCGGCCCCGTTCCCAGACCGCTTCGACCAGCTCACGGTCTCGATCGAGACCGATGACGAGGTGGGCGCCACGCTGCGCCAGGTGCAAGGTCACTCGTCCGGCGCCGCAGCCGAGCTCCATGATCGCCTCTTCCTCGCCGAGTGAATCGGCGAGCTCCTCCCAGAGGGGGAGGTCGGCGGTGTAGCCACCGCACTCGACTTCGTGCCAGATCAGCTCGCTCAACGCCAAAACTCCTCGGCGAGGCCGCGGTCAGAGAGCAGCTTGCGCAGCTCGAGCAGCGCCGTATAGGTGGGCATGGCAAAGAGGCGTCCCGGGGCGGACGCGACGGCTCGGTCGAGCGACGCGCCGACCTCAGGCACGACCTCGATTGCCTCGACCGGCCAACCGGCGTATTTCAGTCGCAGCGCCATCTCCGGCGCTCGCGTGCCGGAACAGGTGACGCGCCGCACGGCGCCCTCCAGGAGCTCGAAATCCGCGTCCCAGATCCAGGAGACGTCGCGCCCGTCGGCGGTCCGGTCGTTGAGTCCGATCCAGAGGTCGAGTCCGCTCTCGCCGGCCTCGAGCAACAAGGTGCGCAGAACCTCGTTGGCTCCGGCAGGGTTCTTGATCAGCAGGATCGAAAGCTGCTTGTCAGCGATCTCGATCGTCTCCACCCGACCGAACGCAGCTCTCATGCCGGTGAGGGCGGGACCGATCCGCGCCGGCGCAATACCGAGCTCGATCGCGGCGGCCACGGCGGCAAGCGCGTTGTAGACGTTGTACAGGCCAGGCAGCGGCAGCTCCAGGTTCAGCTCGCCACCAGGAGTGCGCAGGGTCACCAGCGAGCCTTCCATGCCATGCAACTCGATCGCCGTCGCCGCGACTGCCGGCGCCGGGCGCTCGCTGCCGCAGTTGGCGCACGAGTAGTGACCGAGATGACCGACGAAGGCCCGCTCATATACATAAGGATGCCCACAGCGCCGGCAGTGCTTGGCGTCGAAAGCGTGCTGAAGCTCGGGCAGTGCCTGTGAGGCGTCCTCGATGCCGAAGTAGGTGACACCCTCGCGTCGCTCTCCCATCTCGTCGCGACCGAGGTCGGCGATCGCCGGATCGTCGGCGTTGAGGACGAAACGCGTGCGTCCGGTTCTTGCCGCGACGATCTGCGCCCAATCCTCGGCCAGAACCTCGATCTCGCCATAGCGGTCGAGCTGGTCGCGGAAGAGGTTGCCGAGCACCATCAGGGAGGGATCGAGCTGATCTGAGACCCGCGAGAGCCAGGCCTCGTCGACCTCGAAGAGGCCCTCGTGCCCGCGCTGCTCGAGCAGCGCCGTGGCAACGCCCCAGGTCATGTTTGATCCGGCCCTGTTGTGGACGGGACGACGGCCATCTGCCTCCAGCCCGGCGGCGATCATCCCCGCCGTCGTCGTCTTGCCGTTGGTCGCGCTGATCACGGTCGTGCCACGATCCAGTTGCATGCCGAGCCGGCGCAGGGCCTCGGGCTCCAGCCGCAGCAGGACCCGTCCCGGCAGGGTCGTGCCGCCGCCGCGGCCGCTGGCCCGACTGGCGGCGCCGATCGCGCGCGCCACCGCCAGCTTCGAGGCGAACAGCCCGCCGTTCGAGCGCCGGCCACGATCCGCGCCGAGCGCCAAGGCCCTCAAGCTCCGGCCGCGGGGGGGACGACGATGCTCAGCGCGCGGGGAAGTATCCGCAGGGCGACGGGAAGGTCGGTGAGATGCTCTCCATCGGCGTAGACGGGAAACTCCCGGCTCGCGGTCAGCTGCAAGCGTGGGGCTCGAAACACCTGCACCTCGTCGCCCTCCACGTGGGTGCCCTTGAAGACCTTGGCCAGGTTGCCCACGAAGCGCAGCTTGCCGACCTCGCCGATCGCGACGACGTCGAAGAGACCGTCGTCCAGCTTGGCATTCGGCGCTATTCGCATACCGCCGCCATAGGTGCTGTTGTTGGCCACGGAGATCGAGTAGCCGCTGATCCGCGTTCGCTGGTCACCTATTGCGATCGTGAAACGCGCCGGTTTCCATCCCACCAGGGTGCGAAGAAGCGAGTAGACATAGACCAGGTTGCTGCGCAGGAAGCGGACTTCGTTGGCGAGCCGGTTGCACTCCGAATCGAAGCCGACGCTGACGATGCCGAGGAAGCGCTTGCCGTTGGCCTCGCCGACGTCGATGCGCCGACTCTCGCCGGCGGCGATGACTGCGACGGCTTCGGCCGGGTCGGCGGGAATTCCGAGCACACGGGCAAGGTCGTTGCCGCGCCCCCCGGGGATGATGCCGAGCGGCGTCTCGGCTCCCGCCATCGCCCCACCGACCGCGCCGACCAACCCGTCGCCGCTGACCACAACGGGGACCTCGGACGCCTCAACCGCCCGCAGTGCCCGCTCGACACCGTCCTCGAGGCCGCGCGTGCGCTCAACCCGGAAGGGGATCCGCCGCGCATCCAGCTCCTGCTCGACCCGGGGAAGCAGCTTCAGCGTGCGGCCGTGAGCCGAGTGCGGGTTGACCAGCAGCGTCAGTGGCATGCCCTCGATCACCATTCGCTCGCAGCCTAATTGGAGGCTGCGGTAGGCCCGTCCTCGCCGAGGCGTGCGACGAAGAAGTTGCCGTTCCCCGCCTCGGCCTCCTCGACCGCGACGAAGCCACGGCGCGCCAAGCGCCGCCGCGACAGTTTTCCTCGGGCTCTGGCGAGAAGTTGCGGCGGGCCGGAATCGGCGAGGACCAGGTGCCCGCCACGACGCAGCACCCGGGCCACCTCCGCCGCCGCCGGCCGGCCGCGGACCTGCGCGACGAGATCGAAAAAGTCGTCCGGATAGGGCAGGCTGCCCGGCGCGCCTTGCTTGAAAGCGACCCGGCCCTCCGGGTCGAGCCCGACGCGGGCGCTCACGGCCCGGACCAAAGCCGCAGAGGAGTCGATGCCGCGAATCCGGGCGGCCGGGAACTCGCGGGCCAGAAAGAGCACCGCATCTCCGTCACCACACTCGACCACCAAGGCACGCTCAGGAACCGGTACGTGCAGTACGGCGGCGGCGAGGGGAGTGAGCGGCGGTGTAGGCACGGTGCCGATCATCGCAAGCCGGGCGCCGCTGCTCGATGTTCTAGGGTTGCCGGCGATGCAGCAGGGGATCGACCGCCGCGTAACCCTATTTGGGGCCTTCGCCCTGCTCGCCCTCGGAGCGCTCGCGGCGCTCTTCGCCGGTTGCGGCGGCGGGGACAGCAGCGGCGAATCGACGACGACCACGGCGAGCGCCGGGGCCTGCAAGGAAGTCGAAGCGCCAGGGCCAAAGCACGTCAGCCTCGAAGCGCCGGCGCAGACTGTGAAGAAAGGCGAAAAGCTGACCGCCGTGGTGCAGACGAGCTGCGGCACCTTCGACATCGCGCTCGACTCTACGCGGGCGCCGACGACGGTCAACTCGTTCGCCTACCTGGTCGAAGAAGGCTTCTACGACGACCTCACCTTCCACCGGATCGCGCCCGGCTTCGTGATCCAGGGCGGCGATCCGCTCGGCACCGGGATCGGCGGCCCGGGCTACTCGGTCGACGAGAAACCCCCCGCCAACCTGGCCTACACCAGAGGGACGGTGGCGATGGCCAAGAGCTCGGCTGATCCGCCGGGCCGCTCAGGAAGCCAGTTCTACGTGGTAACTGCGGCCGACGCAGGCCTGCCACCCGAATACGCGCTGGTCGGCAAGGTCGACAAGGGCTACGACGTCGTCACCAAGATCGAAAAGCTCGGCACGCCGGCGGAAACGCCGAAGCAGACAGTGCTGATCGAAAAGATGACGATCGAAAAAGGCTAGCTGCACTAGTCTGGCTCTGATGGCCAAACTTGACGTAGGAGACGCCGCGCCGGACTTCGAGCTGCCGGGCACGGGCGGCAAGACGTACAGGCTCTCCGACTACCGCGGACGCAAGCTCGTCCTCGCTTTCTACCCCGGTGACTTCACCACGGTCTGCACCAAGCAGTTTTGCTCCTACCGCGATCAGGGCGACCGCCTCGACCAGCTCGGCGCCGAGGTGCTCGGCATCTCGCCGCAGTCGGTCGAGTCGCACGAGCGCTTCACCGAGGAGAAGCGCCTCAACGTGCCGCTGCTCGCCGACGAGGATAAGCAGGTCGCCAAGGCCTACGGCGTCCTTGCCGGGCCGATGGTCCGTCGCGCGATCTTCGTCATCGACGAGGCGGGGATCGTTCGCCATCGCAAGGTGACCTTGGTGGGACTCAGCTTCGAGTCCGTCGACGATCTCGAGCAGGCCGTCGCCTCCGTCGCTTGATGCCGGCCGAGCCGACGGCGTTCGACAGCGGCCAGCGGCCGACGATTCGTGGCGAGAAGGCCGGGGAGGGGGCGCCGATCGTCCTCTGTCACGGAATCACGGCCACCCGGCGCTCGGTCGTCCACGGTTCCCGCCGGCTGGAGCGCGACGGCCATACCGTGATCGGCTACGACGCACGTGGGCACGGCGAGTCAGACCCCGCCCCGGAAGGGGAGGGTTATGACTACTCGGAGCTGGTCGGCGACCTGGAGTCCGTGGTCGCGACGGAGGTCGGGAAGGGGCCCTTCGTCCTCGCCGGTCACTCCATGGGCGCCCACACGGCCGTCGCTTACGCATTGCGCCATGCCGAGCGGGTGGCAGGCCTTGTCGCGATCGGGCCGACCTACACCGGCACGATCGCTGCCGAGTCGCTTGACTACTGGGACGGGCTTGCCGCAGCGCTGAAGCGGGACGGGGTCGACGGCTTTGTCGACTACATCGACCGCCGACAGGGAATTGACCCGTCCTGGCGCGAATCAGTCCTGCGCTTCACTCGCGAACGGATGCTCCGTCACCGCAATCTCGATGCCCTGGTGGTGGCATTGCGCGAGGTGCCGCGCTCGCGGCCGTTTGAATCGTTGGGCGAGCTGGCGGGCCTGGAGGTGCCGACACTGGTCGTCGCCAGTCACGATGCTGCCGACCCCGGTCATCCCTACGCGATCGCCAGCGAATACGCCGGGCGACTGCCGCGGGCGAGACTGGTAAGCGAGGCGGAGGGCCAATCGCCGCTGGCCTGGCAGGGCGGCCGGCTCTCGCGCGAGATCGCCGCGTTCTGCGCGGAGCCGACCGTCGCCGAGCGCATGGGGTTGTAGTTCTTGCCGAGCAGCGGAGACGACCACGACATCGGCCGAGATGGTCACGCCTCGGCTTTTCCCTTGGGTCGTTCCACTAGCGTGCCCGCCATGAAGGCGCCGGCCGAGGGAACGCTGCGAGGGATCGCAACCTTCCTCGCCACCTTCGGCATCGGCGTCGCCACCTACATCGCGATCGCCGACTCCGGCGGCGGCTCTCCGGTCTGCATCGCCGGCGGGCACGGCTGCCAGACCGTCGCCGAAAGCTCCTACTCGCATCTGCTGGGCGTCAATATCGCGATCTTCGGCATCGCCGGATACGTGGTGCTGTTGGCCTGCGCACTGCTGCGCGGCGACGCTCCCCGCATGGTCGGCTTTGTCTTCGCCTTGGTTGGCTTCGGCTTCAGCCTCTACCTGACCTATCTCGAGCTCTTCACGATTGACGCGATCTGCCAGTGGTGCGTCGCCAGCGCCGGGCTGATGACGCTGCTCTTCGTCACCAACATGATGCGAATGCTGGCCTACGTCGGCAGGGAGCCGTGAGCGGGCGCAGCGGCAGGGAGGCACGTCGTGAAGAGCGCCCGTATGAGGACGGGCGGGCGGGCGCGGCAGAGCGCCGACGACGGCTGATCCAGCTGGGCAGCGCCGCCGGATTCCTAGGCCTCCTCGCCGTCGCCGTCGTTGTCGTCGTCAGCGGCAGTCAGAGCAGCGGCGGCGACCCAGGCAAGATCAGCGGCGCTCAAACGGTGAACACGCTGTTGGCTGGGATTCCGCAAAAGGGACTGGTCCTTGGCGAGCCCAGCGCCAAGGTGACGCTGCTCGAGTTCGGCGACCTTCAATGTCCGTTCTGCAAGGGCTTCTCGGAAGATGTGCTGCCGCAGCTGATCGAAGGCCAGGTCCGCCACGGAGAGGCGAAGCTCGACTTCAATAACTACACGATCATCGGCGCTCAGTCGACGCCGGCTGGAGCCGCAGCGGTCGCCGCCGGCGAACAGGAACGCGGCTGGAACTTCGTCGAGCTCTTCTACCGCAACCAGGGCGCCGAGAACTCGGGCTATGTGACCGACGCCTTCCTGACGGCAATCGCCAAGGGCGCCGGTGTCCCGAAGATCGCCAAGTGGAACGCTGAACGCAAGAGCAAGCGCGTTCTGAGCGAGGTCGCGGCTACCACGGCCGAAGCCGAAGAGCTCGGCTTTACCGGCACGCCATCGTATGCCGTTGGAGGCCGGGGAACCGCCGGAATCGAAACTCTCGGCACGCCTGACTCCGCCGAAGACCTCGAAACGGCAATCTCAGGCGCCGGTTGACCGGCGATACCAGAGCTCAGGGAGGCGCAGCGCGCCTCTAGGCAGGGGCCGACCAGATCGAGTCGGTCCTGAATGAGGGCTCATGACCACGACTGAGTAGACATAACCTCCATTATCGTGCGTTAGCGGGGTGGCTGGCCGGGGAGGCCGACGGTCAAGACGATCCCCATGCTGCAGCAAGCGTGGCGCTCCCATATACCAAGGGCTTCAAGATCAATGGAGCCATCGGCATTTGGCTTCGCCTCAAGCGCTCGACCGTAAACGGCGACGATTCGATTGTGGCCAAGCTATCGCGGTTGCAGTGGCAGCCAGCCGTAAGAAAACGCCAGGGCTTTTCCCAGCGGTCCTGCAAGCGGGCAAATCCGGGGTCCTCTGAGCGGACGTGCTCCAGGAATAACAACTTCCCGTCCGGCTTGAGCACCCGCGCCGCCTCGGTGAGAGCGGTTGCAGGAAGAGGAATCGTGCACAGCACCATCGTGCAGACAACGCAATCGAAGCTGGAATCCGTGAACGGCAATTCTTCCGCCGGCGCTTGAAACAGCTCAACGTCTGTCCTGCGTTCCGCGGCCAATCTACGGCGAAGTGACCTCTGCATGTGCACCTCCGGCTCCGTCAGGACCAATTCGTCCACCTCTGGCGCATAGAGACAGAGGTTTGCGCCGGTGCCGCTGCCGAGGTCGAGTGTCCGCCCACTGGCTTGCGTCAGTACCTCTCGCCGAATCTCGCGTAACCCCCACTCGTCGATGAGACGCATGGAAAGCCCATACCAAGCGGCGAACGACCTGCCGCAGGTTGCCTCATAAACCCTGCCCATGTCTAAAAATACTAGCCTATTTTTAGGAATTCCCTCCTTCTTGTCAGCAAAAGCCCTTCCTGCCGGCTTCACAACCCGCCTTCACCCGTAGCTGTAGACGCGGAGGCCCGCACCCATGTCGTAGTCAAAATGTGCAGCGAGACCAGTGGAAATCGGCGCCCGGTTACGCGCACTCGCGCCCGGAACTGGATTCCACCGTCCCGGCACCGCCCTCGGCGCGGCTATGCGCCGCTCGTTCCTCGTAGCGGCGGCGAGCGCCGTGGTCGACTTCGGTCATCAGCTTGTCGACCTTCATCAAACGGCCGAGGCCCTCGCGCATGCCCCTTGGCAGGTTCGCCAGCAGCTTGAACAGCGCGCCGTTTGCGCGCGGCACCCAGACGTCGAAGCGGGAAACTTCCAACGCGTCGACTATCTCGTTGGCGACGTCCTCGGCCTCCACCGGCTTGATCAAGCGTTGGCCGACACCGGCCGTCAACTCGGTGTTGACCACGGTCGGCATCACGCAGGCGATCTCGACCCCACTGCCGCGCAGCTCGGCACGGACCGCCTCGCTGATCCCGACCACGGCGTGCTTGGTCCCCGAGTAGGTGGCGATGCCGGGGAAACCGCCCTTGCCGGCCTGCGAGGCGAGGTTGACGATCTGGCCGCGGCCGCGTGGCTTGAAGCGCTCGATCGCGAGCTGCATGCCGACGATCACGCCGTAGACGTTGATGTCCAGCTGGCGCTTGAGCGAGTCGTCGGACTCCTCGGCGAATGGGGTCACCGCCATGATTCCGGCGTTGTTTACGACGACGTCAAGCGACCCAAGCTCGCGCTCGGCGGCGTCGAGGAAGGCAGCGAAGGAGTCGCGGCTGGTGACGTCGAGGGGCAGCGCGATCGTGCCGCCGCCCAACCCCGCGGCCGTCTCTTCGGCCAGCGAGGAGTCGAGGTCGCCGATCGCCACGCGACAGCCCTTGCGCACCAGTGCCGTCGCGGTCGCCTTGCCTATCCCCCGCGCACCGCCGGTGATCGCCACGACCTTGCCGCTGAGGTTCTGCCGCTGCTTCGCCATCCGGACCTCCTCCTCCAGCGGTCCTAGGCCGCCGGCTTGTAGACCGTGACCACGGCGGCGCCGCCGAGGCCGATGTTGTGCTGCAGGGCCAGCGCGGCCCCCTCGACCTGTCGCTTGTCGGCGTCACCACGCAGCTGCCAGGTCAGTTCCGAGCACTGCGCCAACCCCGTCGCGCCGAGTGGATGTCCCTTAGAGATCAGTCCGCCGGAGGGATTGACGACGACCTTGCCGCCGAAGGTGGTCGCTTCTTCCTCGACCAGCTTGTGGGCCTCGCCCTCGGCGGCGAATCCAAGCGCTTCATAGGTGATCAGCTCGTTGGCGCTGAAGCAATCGTGCAGCTCGCAGACGTCGACTTCATCGGCGACGACGCCGGCCTCGGCATAGGCCTCGTCCGCCGCCTGCTTCGACATGTCGGAGCCGACGATCTTCATGCAGTCGGTGTCCTCGGCAAAGGTCGAGCTTAGGTCGGTGACCATCGACTGGCCGGCGATCTCGATCGCCCGCTCGCCGAGGCCGTGCTCTTCGACGTAGCGCTCGGAGGCGACGATCGCACAAGCCGAGCCGTCGGAGGTGGGTGAGCACTGCAGCTTGGTCAGCGGGTCGTGGATCATCCGCGCCCCCTTGATGTCCTCCAGCGAGTACTCGTCCTGGAACTGCGCGTAGGGGTTGTTGACCGAGTGCTTGTGGTTCTTCCAGCCGATCCAGGCGTAGTGGTCGGGATTGGAGCCGTACTTCTGCATGTGGTCGCGGCCGGCGTTGCCGAACATCTGCGGAGCCGGCGGCGACTGCTCCGGATCGCGGATCTCGAACATCCGCATCGCGTGCTTGTCGAGCGCGTTGGTGCGGTCGGTGTACTTGACGCCGAGCGAGCCGGGCTCCATCTTCTCGAAGCCGAGCGCGAGCGCGCAATCGACCAGGCCGCCCTTGACCGCCTGGCGGGCCAGGAACAGCGCCGAGGAGCCGGTCGAGCAGTTGTTGTTGACGTTGACGACCGGAATCCCGGTGAGACCGAGCTGGTAGAGCGCCCGCTGGCCGTAGGTCGAGTCGCCGTAGCAGTAGCCGGCGAAGGCCTGCTCGACGTCGGTGTAGGGAATGCCGGCGTCGGCGAGTGCCTTCTCCCCCGCCTCCTTGGCCCAGTCGGGGTAGTCGCCCTCCTTGGTTCCGGGCTTCTCGAACTTGGTCATGCCGACCCCGATCACGAACGTGCGGTTGCTCAAAGTCTGCTCCTGTGTCGTCGCCGCTGCCCGCCGGCGAGTTTGGCTGCCTGGCCAGGAAATCTACCGGTCGAGCCGACTGAATGGCGATACTGCGCGGAATGATCGTCGACTGCGCCGTCTACGAGCACGGCAAACGCCGCGGCGGTGAGCTCAGCCTCGACCAAGCGGGAGACGCCGCGCGCGGCGACGACGCTTTTGTTTGGCTCGGCCTGGTGGAACCGTCGGGCCAGGAATTCGAGGCGATCGCTCGGGAGTTCGACCTCCACGAGCTCGCCGTAGAGGACGCGGTCAAGGCCCACCAGCGGCCCAAGGTAGAGCGGTTCGGCGACACCCTGCTGATCGTCGTCAAGACGATCACCCACCCAGACTCCGGACATGGGATCGAAGTAGGCGAGCTGCTGATCTTCGTAAACACCGATTTCACGATCACGGTCCGTCACGGCGACGGCGAGCTGAGCTCGGTGAGGGAGCGAGTCGAACGCCGTCCGGACCTGCTCGCGCATGGCACCGGAGTGATCCTCTACGCGATCCTCGACCACGTGGTCGACGGCTATGGCGACGTCGCCCAGACGATCGACAGCGAGATCCAGGCCGTCGAGCGCGAGGTCTTCTCGGCGGAGCGGACCAACCCGGTCGAGCAGATATACAAACTGGAGCGAGAGGTCCTCGACCTCTACCGGGCCGTCGCACCCCTGCTGGAAGCCGTCGAAGAGATCATCGAAGGTCGCTTCGAAGCCATCCCAAAAGTGCTGTATGAGTACTTTCGAGACGTCCACGATCACCTGCAGCGGGTGACCAGCCGCGTCGCGGCCTTTCGGGATCTGCTCGACAGTGCCCTGCAGGCCAACCTGACCCAGGTTTCGGTGCGCCAGAACGAGGACATGCGCAAGATCTCGGCCTGGGTGGCGATCGCCGCCGTGCCGACGATGGTCGCCGGGATCTACGGGATGAACTTCGACCACATGCCCGAGCTGCACTGGCGCTATGGCTATTTCACGGTGCTGATCTTCATCGCGGCGATTTGCCTGGCGCTGTACCGGCGCTTCAAGCGCGTCGGCTGGCTATAGCCGACTAAATCCGGTCAGGCCGGATCCCCGGTCTGGGACGAGGTAAACCGAGGGCCTGGGCAGGTGCTTCTTGTAATAGCACGGGCACCTGTTGTCCTCGCAGGCAATGCCATCATTGTCGCCGTCGAGGCGGTCTGGGTCGTAGCGCGGCCCGCCGTGCTTGATGAAGAAGGTCTGGGCGGCCCGTTGAGTCGCGAAGTCGGCACAGTCCTTATCGCTCGCCGAGGCGGGGGATGGCAGGACCGCAAAAGACAGAGCGATGAGCATGATCAGGCAAGCGGCTAACGAGGCCCTGCGAAGGAAGAGCTTCACTGAGAACTCCTTTCGTTCCAGATTAGAGACGCACGGCATCCTAAGAGAGACGGGCCCGCCAAGCCGGCGGCCGAGGCTTCCCGGGTACCCTGGTGGTCCGTGATCGTCGCCGCCCTGAGCACCGATCCCGCCGCTGGAGTGGGCATCTTCGCCGCCTTGGCCGCGGGCGTTGTCTCCTTCCTCTCCCCCTGCGTGCTGCCGCTGGTGCCCGGCTACCTCTCTGCCGTCAGCGGCGTCTCCGCGGCGGAGCTGGAGACGGCCGGCTGGCGGCGCATCCTCGGCCCCAGCCTGCTCTTCGTCGCCAGCTTCTCGGCGATCTTCGTCGCCGAGGGCCTGACTGCTACCGCCCTCGGCTCAGCCTTCAGCGACCATGAGGAGCTGCTGACCAAAGTCGCGGCAGCCCTGATCATCGCCATGGGCGTCCTCTTCGTCGCCTCGCTCTTCGTCGCCCGGCTCAACCGCGAGTGGCACGTCGACGCCCTGCTCGAGCGTGCCGGGCGCGGCGGCCCAGTCATTGCCGGCGCCGCCTTCGCAATCGCCTGGACCCCCTGCATCGGCCCCACCCTCGGCGCGATCCTCACCGCCGCTTCGCTCTCCGGCTCAGCCGCACACGGCGCCTTCCTCCTCACCGTCTACTCGGCCGGCCTGGCGATCCCCTTCCTGCTCACCGCGATCGCCTTCTCCCGCATGACCACGGCCTTCACCGTCGTCAAGCGCCATTACCAGGCGATAGTCGCCACCGGCGGCCTGATCCTGATTGCGATGGGCATCCTGATCTGGACCAACCAGTTGACCGAGCTCAACGCCGAAGCGCAGAGCTGGCTCAGCGGCCTCGGCTTGGACTTCTGGAACTCGGTCTGAGATCTACTGAGGACTCAGCGACCGCAGGGGGTCATCGACTCGTCAATCGACGGCAGTGCGTCAGTTGTTGACCGGCGCAAGGGTCTCGACCTCTTGGCCGATCGCCTCGACCTCCTCGAGCTCCTCACCGTCCACGTCGCGGGAGCAGACGATCCGGAATCGGCCGGTGCCGATCTCGGCATCCGGGACGACCGGCAGGCCGCGGATGTGATCCCAGCCCAACCGCTCGACCTCGAACGGGTTCATCCGCACCTCCGCCGCTGGAAACGGGCAGCTCGAGTTGTGCTGGTCGATCGCTTTTGAGATCGCCTCGAGATTCTTCGCCTCGGGGGAAGCCATGGTGCAAGTTTAGGATGATCGGCGGGCCTACAGGGCACTGGGCGGAAACGCCGTCCCTTGGCTCTCCTACGATCGATCGGTGGCCGGTTCTCGCACTATCGCCCATTTGGATATGGATGCGTTCTACGCGTCGGTGGAGCTGCGGCAACGGCCGGAGCTGCGCGGCAAGCCGGTTGTCGTCTGCGGGTCGGGGCCTCGGGCCGTCGTGACCACGGCCAGCTACGAGGCGCGGAAGCTGGCCGGAATCCATTCGGCGATGCCTGCCGCGGTGGCTCGGCGGCGGTTGCCCGACGCCATCTATCTACCGCCTGACTTCAACGCCTACCGGGAGGCATCCGGACAGGTGATGGCGGTGTTGCGGCGCAATGCCGAGACGGTGGAGGTCGTCGGGCTCGACGAGGCATACCTCGATCTGACTGGGATCTTTTCGCCGAAGGCGACGATGCGGCGGATCGCGGCTCAGATCAAGGAGGAGACCGGACTGACCTGCTCGGTCGGGATCTCCGAAAGCCGGATGCTCGCCAAGATCACCAGCGAGCTGGGCAAGCCGGCCGGACTTGTCGTCCTTTCTCGTGAGCAAGCACTGGAGCGGTTCGCCGCCGACTCGCCGGGTCTGATCCCCGGGGTCGGGCCCAAGTCGGTTGCCAAGCTGGAGGCGATGGGAATCCGCACGCTCGCCCAATTGCGTGCGCGGGATCCGGTGGCACTGGAGCATGCATTCGGACCGCGGCAGGGACGCTGGCTGCACAGCCGTGCCGGCTTCGAAGACGAGACGCCGATCACCGTGGTGCGTGAGACCAAGTCGCAGTCGACCGAGATCACCTTCGACGTCGACGTCCGTGGTCAAGCCGAGCTGGAGGCGCACCTCGAGCAGCTCGCCGAGGAGCTCTGCCGGCGACTGGCGAAGCGACAACTGGAGGGCCGGACGATCGGCATCAAGGTCCGCCTCGACGACTGGACCAACGTCAGCCGCTCGCACACCGTCGAGCAGCCCACCAACGATCTCGCCGTCGTCGGCCCTGTCGCCCTGGATCTGCTGCGCGCTTACGCTCCGCAGCGGCCGGTTCGCCTGCTTGGCGTGCGGCTCGCCGGATTCGACAGCGGAGAGGCTCCGGAGGCGAACGAGCCCCCGGAAGCCCAGATGCAGCTCGGCTTGACCGCCTAACAGCGGTCGCGGCCGGCACACCTGCCGGTCCTCAGGCGCTCTTTACGGGTGTGAGAAGATTTCGCGATGAGCGCAGACCGGCTGACTGGCCTCGATTCCTCGTTCCTCCATATGGAGCGAGCTGGGGCCCACATGCACGTTGCCTCGGCGAGCATTTTCGAAGGTCCGGCGCCCAGCCACACGGAGTTCCGCGACCACATCGCCTCGCGGCTGCATCTGGTCCCCCGCTTCCGCCAGAAGCTGCGCTTCGTCCCCTTCGGCCAGGGTCGCCCGGTCTGGGTCGACGATCCACATCTCAACCTCGACTACCACGTGCGCCAAACCGCGCTGCCGGCGCCGGGCTCCGAGGAGCAGCTGCGCAACCTCGCGGCGCGGATCTTCTCCCAGCAGCTTGATCGCAGCAAGCCGCTCTGGGAGCTCTGGCTGGTCGAGGGCCTCGACGACGACCGCTTCGCGATCGTCGGCAAGAGTCACCACGCGCTCGTCGACGGGATCTCGGGCGTCGACATCACCACCGTCCTCTTTGACGTCGAGAAGGAGCCGGCGAACCCGCCCGCGATGCCCCCGAAGTGGGCGCCGCGCCCAGAGCCGACCGACCTGAAACTGCTCGCCGACGCACTTCAGGAGCGCGCCACGAGCCCGCGTGAGATCGCCCGCGGCGTTCGCGCGGCGCTGCGCGGGCCACGCCAGGTCCTGCGCGGAGTCGGCGCGACCAGCAAAGTGATCGGAGCGGGCGTCTCCGCGCCGGCAACCCCCTTCAACGTCGAAATCGGCCCGCACCGACGCCTCGCCTTCGTCCGTACCGACCTTGAAACGCTGAAGGCGGTCAAGAACGAGCACGGCGGCACCGTCAACGACGTCGTGCTCTCTGTGGTGAGCGGGGCGATCGGCAACTACCTGCGCGCCCGCGGCCACGACACCGAAGGGCTGGAGATGCGGGCCTTGGTGCCGGTCAGCGTGCGTGCCGAGGAGGAGCGCGGCGCGCTCGGCAACCGGATCTCGGCGATGATGGCGCCGCTGCCGATCTGGTGCGAGCAGCCGGTCCAGCGGCTCCACCTGATCACCGAGACGATGGGTGACCTGAAGGGCTCCGGCCAGGCCGTCGGCGCCGAGATCCTGACCAGGATCGTCGACTTCGCGCCGACCACGATCGCCTCGCAGGCGGCTCGCCTGCAGCCGGCGCAGCGCTTCTTCAACCTCGTGGTCACCAACGTGCCCGGCCCGCAGTTTCCGCTCTACGTGCTGGGACGGCAGATGGAGTCGATCTTCCCGCTGGTGCCGCTGGCGCGCCGCCAGGCCCTTTGCATCGGGATCATGTCCTACAACGGTCAGGTCGATTTTGGCCTCGTCGGCGACTACGACGCGATGGCCGATCTCGACAGCTTCGGACTCGACCTCGAAGGGGCGATCGCCGAACTGGCCGGCGGCGGAGCGACCGGGAGCGCGTCTCAGCGCAGGAGGCGCGCCGAGGCGCGGAACGGCGCGCTTTCGGTCAAGTAAGCCCAGTCAAACCGACGGGCACTGAAGCCCGCGGTGCTGGTGTCGGCGTTGACGAGGACCGCGGTGAGGCGGCTGAAGCGTCCCGGTCGGGCCATGCGTACCCTCATCCGCCCCCCGTTCTCCTCATAGGTCAGAGCGCTGAGCACCCGGCCGTGGCGCTCGCTGCCGATTCGTCCGACCAGCGCGACTGCGGCCGCGCGGCCGTCCGGCGCCGTGGCGTGGATGACCACCGCCTTGCCAGAGCTGGGACGGACCCGCAGCAACTGGAAGGTCGTGTGGTTGAGCCGCCGTTTGAGTACCCGACCGTTGAGCGGCAGGCTGCCCTGACGAGCAACATTCGGAAATGAGTGGCCTTCGCGGAAGACTGTGTCGGTGCGCCACTCGGGTAGGTCGCGGGCGAAGCGGGCGAAGTCGTGACTGAAGTCGGAGGCGCCCGCCGCCTCAATCGCCGAGTTATAGGCCGAGACGGAGAAGCCGCCGGGCCGGGTGTGGACGGCGCGTGCCCAGGCGTGGCGAATGATCGAGCGACCGTAGCGCCGTGCCAGCCACTTGTTCCAGACGGCCGAGCCGTACTCCTTGATCGAGTTTGCTGTCAGTGGCGTGTCGTAGCGCTTGACCCAGCGGCGCACGTAGCGGAGGTAGTCGTTGATGCCGTTGTAGACCTGATCCTCCATCCATACGGCGCTTGACTCGGCAAACCAAGCGTCCTGGTAGGCGTCGTAACCGAACTGGAGGATGTGGTCGTACTCGTGGGCGAGGGTGACCTCGAGGTCGTGCTCGGAGGTCGTGCCGGGGAACTCGACCGGGTCGTAGTCGTTGTCGAGGACCAGATAGCCGTGCAGGTGACGCGGCAGTCGATGCGCCTTGCTCGCCTGGCCGCGGTCGGGGGCGGCATAGCCGAAGAGCGCGCCGCCGATCTCGTCGAGGTAGATGTCGGTCTTGCAACGGCCGCCGCCTTTGTGGCCGTCGCACTTGGGATTGTGCCAGCCGAGCTTGCCGTTCTCGATCGAGTAGACGTGTTCAGCCACGGCCTGCACGCGGCCCACGTAGTCAGGCACACCGTCACCGTCGCCGTCGGCCGGATTCGGCGCGTCGATGCCCTCCCCCACCCAGTGGACGCAGAAGTGACGCGTGCAGGCGGGGGATTTGGGCGCCTCGGGGACCGTGTAGGCATTGCGATTGGGATCGGGGTGGTCGGTCGGACGCGCGGCCGGCGCGCGGAAGACCCCCTGATCGTCCGCATTGGCCCCGGCCGGAATGGCGAAGAGAACGGCGGCAGCTGCCAACGATGCTCCAATGAACCACCGGCGCGCCCACACGCGCCGAAATCTACAGGCCTGCCAGGCGGGCTCCTGCCGGTCAGTTCGCGTTTGGCTCCGCATAGCGAGACCAACTGCGAAGTCAGGATGAGACGGCGATACTTCAGGCTTGGCTCCGACGAGGAAACCGACGTGCGGGTAGCCCTGGCCCAGATCGACCCGACCGTCGGTGATATCGACGGCAACGCGGCGAAGATCGCCGGCTGGATTGGGCGGGCGCGCGGCGAGGGCGCCGAGCTGGTGATCTTCCCTGAGCTCTGTGTCCCGGGCTATCCGGCCGAGGACCTCTACCTGAAGCGCCATTTCGTCGCCGCCAACCAGCGAGCCGTCGAGGAGCTCGCCGGCGACGTCACCGGAATCGTCGCCATGGTCGGCTTCGCCGAGCCCGCCGCCGACGACGCCGAGGGCCGCCAGGCCCACAACTCGCTGGCCGTGCTCGGCGATGGTGCCGTCCAGGCTGTCTACCGCAAGAACCGCCTGCCCAACTACGCCGTCTTCGACGAGCAGCGCTACTTCGTCGCCGGGGAACGGCCAGAGACGATTGCCGTCGCCGGCCAGCAGGTTGGGCTGACCGTCTGCGAGGACGTCTGGGCCCCGGGCCCGCCGGCCTCCAGCGAGGCGGCCGCCGGCGCGACCCTGATCGCCAACCCGTCGGGATCGCCCTACCACCGCGGCAAGGGACGCGAGCGCGAAGCGATGCTGGCCGAGCGCGCCCGCGCCTACGGCGCCCATTTCGCCTTCTGCAACCTCGTCGGTGGCCAGGACGAGCTCGTCTTCGACGGCCACAGCTTCGTCGTCGACCCAGAGGGCAACGTCGTCGCCCGCGCCGCCCAGTTCGAGGAGCAACTGCTGGTCTGCGAGATCCCCTCCCCCACCGCTGGGCCGCTTGCCGAGCCGCTGCCAGACCTTGCCGAGGTCTACGCGGCCCTGACCCTCGGCCTGCGTGACTAC
>JAJKHV010000094.1 GCA_021154855.1 Solirubrobacterales bacterium | reverse complement strand
GGGCAGTGGTTCATCGCTCCACGGACTGGTCAACTTCGCGCGAAGCGTCGAGTAGGGTCATAGCGACCGAATAATCGCGGGGAGAAACGAGGGTTGGATGGCCTACGAAATGCAGCTCCGGCAAAGTCCGGATCGCGTCAAGATCCGCAGTCCATGGGCGGCCGCGCTGCTGCCGCTGATCACGTTCGGCATCTATCACCTCGTCTGGTGGTACCGGATCAACCGTGAGCTGCGTGACTACGGCAAGGGCAAGGGCTATGACCTTGGCCAGAATCCGACCAACTCGGTACTGGCACTCTTTCCCGGTGGGATCATCGTCATCCCGGCCCTAATCACCTACTGGCGCGGGACCAAGCGGGCCATGGGCGCCTCCAAGCTCGCCGGCCAGGAGCCACTCAACGGCTGGATCGCGATCCTGCTCTACGTATTCATCGCCCCTGCCCTTTGGGCCTACCTCCAGGTCGAGCTCAACAAGGTCTGGCAGGCCGAAGCGGATCCGCTTGAGGGCCAGCCTGCTCCTCCCGCCCTCTCCGACACGATGCCGCCGCCACTGCCGGCTGAGCCGCAGGTTGCGACGGAACCTCCTGCCAACGACCCCCCGGCGGCGGGGCCGACAGCCTGATCGGACCGTGAAGCAGCGCGTCAGCCTGATCACGCTCGGTGTGAGCGACCTCGGGCGGGCGCGCCGCTTCTACGAAGCCCTGGACTGGAAGACGGGCGCCGGCGCCGAAGACGACGTCGTCTTCTTCCAGGCCGGCGAGATGATCGTGGCGCTCTGGGACCGGTCCAAGCTGGCCGAGGACAGCCGGGTCGAGGAGGGCGGCTGGGGCGGCGTGACCCTGGCCCTGAATTTCAGCTCCTCGACCGAGGTCGACGCGGTAATCGAGGAGGCCCGCAGGGCCGGGGCATTGATCGGCCGCGAGCCCGCCGAAACCTTTTGGGGCGGCTACAGCGGCGTCTTCATCGACCCCGATGGCCATCCGTGGGAGGTCGCCCACAACCCCCACTGGACGATTACCGACGACGGTGGCGTCCGCCTCGACTGACCATTGGCCGACGATCGCCTCCACGTCAACCTGGTGGACAGCTCCCGGCAGCTGTTCGAACTCGACCCCGCCGCCGCAGTCATGGCCGCCGACGACCGGCTCTTCGGCGCCGGCAGCCATTCCCATCCGGTGATCTCGAATGCGGCGTTCCGCCGCGATGACAGCCTGGATGCCGCTGAGTTCATCGCCCGGGCTCAGGACTTCTTCGACGATCGCGGGCGCGAGTTCAGCGTCTGGATCCGGGCGGCCCAGACCGCCGACCGAGACCTAGCTGAGGCCGCCGCCGCGGCCGGTTTCCAGCTCGTCTACGAGATGCCTGAGATGGTCCTTGCGGCTGCGGTCGACGAGCTGCCTCTGCCGTCGGGCGCCGACCTGCGCCGGCTGTCTGAGCCTCGCCAGGCCGAGGACTACTGGAAGGTTGCCGCTGCCTCCTACACGAGCATCGGCTTCCCAGCGGAGATATTCAGCGGATACAGCAACCACACAGGCCTGCTGGCGGAGAACGTCGCCGCATTCATTGCCTATCTCGACGGCGAGCCGGTCAGCATCGCGATGACGGTCGTCAGCCACGGCGTCGCCGGCATCTACTGGGTCGGCAGCCTCGAGCAGGCCCGCGGCAAGGGGCTCGGGCGCGCCGTCACCGCAGCCGCGACGAATGCCGGGTTCGAGCTCGGCGCGGAAACCGCCTCATTGCAGGCATCGGCAATGGGCAAGCCGATCTACGAGGCGATGGGCTTCGAAGCCGTTTACGACTACCAGCTGTTCATCTCGCCAGGACCCTGACTTCGTCGCCGATTGGCGGCGTCAACCCACTCGTCCAAAGGCGAGTTACCATCGAAGGGATGGAGCAGGTCGCTGCAGACAACGAGGAGGCCCTGGAAGCTTGGGACGGCGTCCTCTACGACCGCTTCGTCAAGTTCAAAGAGATCGTCACCGAGGGGCTTGGCGCCCATGGCGAGGCCGCGCTTACCGCCCACCCCCCGCAGGCCGGCGACCGAGTACTCGATATCGGCTGCGGCTTCGGCGATACCAGCCTTCGCATCGCGGAGATAGTCGGCGATTCCGGGTCGGTGTTCGGCGTCGACGTTGCACCCCGCTTCATTGAGACGGCGCAAAAGGGGGCCGCGGGGGCCGGCGCCGACAATGTCAGCTTCGCCGTCCGCGACGTTCAGGTGACTGAGTTCGAGAACGGCTTCGACTACGCCTTCGCTCGCTTCGGAACGATGTTCTTCGCCAACCCCGTTGCGGCAATGCGCAATGTCCGCAAGGCCCTTGTCCCCGGCGGACGACTGACGATGGTCGTCTGGCGGCGCAAGCTCGACAACGATTGGCTGCATCGGGCCGAGAACGTCGTCGAAGAGTTCGTCGAAGAGCCAGAGGAAACTGACGAGCCGACCTGCGGCCCGGGCCCGTTCTCGATGGCCAACGCCGACACCACCAGCGACATCCTTCTCAACGCCGGCTTCGTCGAGGTCGACCTGCGCCGCTGCGACATCCCGATTCTGATCGGGCGGGACCTCGACCACGCAGTCGAGTTCGTCACCGCGCTCGGCCCTGCCGGTGAGGTGATCCGGCTCGCCGGAGACGAGGCCGAGCAGATCAGGCCGCGAATCGAGGCCGCGCTGCGCGAGGCGCTTGCCGAGTTCGAGGCGCCAGACGGAATCGTCGCAAGCGCCTCGACCTGGATCGTCAGCGCCAAGGCCCCGACGAACATCTCCGCATAGTCGACTGGCCAGTCAACCCGGGCCAGAGCGTTCCTTGTAGCCTCCCGAGCCGATTTCACGAACGGAAGAGGAGAACGCAGACTGATGGGACTTCTTGATGGGAAAGCCGCGATCGTCACCGGTTCGGCGCGAGGGATCGGCCGGGCGACCGCCGAACTCTTCGCCTCTGAGGGCGCCAAGGTACTGATCAACGACCTCGACGCCGACGTCGCCGAACAGGCTGCTGGGGAGATCGACGGCGAAACCGCCGTCCACGCCGGCGACCTTACCCAGCCCGAGGCCGCCGACAAGCTCGTTGCCGCGGCGGTCGACGCCTTTGGCGCGGTCGACATCGTCGTCAACAACGCCGGCTACACCTGGGACGGTGTCGCCCACAAGATGACCGACGAGCAGTTCCAGGCGATGATCGACATCCACACGGTCGTGCCGTTCCGGGTCGCCCGGGCGCTCGCGCCGCACTGGCGCGAGGCTGCCAAGGCCGAGCGAGGCGAAGACAAAGAGGTCTTCCGCAAGCTGATCAACGTCTCCTCCACCTCCGGCACGATGGGCAACGCTGGCCAAGTCAATTACTCAGCGGCGAAGATGGCCGTAGTCGGACTGACCAAAACCCTCGCCAAGGAGTGGGGCCAGTTCAAGATCAACGTCAACGCCGTCGCCTTCGGATTCGTCGAAACCCGACTCACCGCGGCCAAGGAGGAGGGCGCAGAGATGACCGCCCCAGGTGGCGAGAAGATCGAGCTGGGCATTCCCGAGCAGATGCGGGCGATGGCCTCGGCGATCATCCCCCTCGGCCGTCCCGCCACGCCCGAGGAGGCATCCGGCCCGGTTCTGTTCCTCGCCTCGCCGCTGGCCAACTACGTGCACGGTCAGGTCCTCAACGTCACCGGCGGCATGTTCGGGGGGATGTACACCTGAGCCCCCAGGCGACAGGTGGCAGGAGCACCCCCCGCTACCTCGACGTGGCGGACAGGGTCTGGCCTGTCACCCGTCGCCTCATGGGACTGCATACGGCCCTCTATCGGGCAAGCGGTGGGCGGCTTGGCCACACCGTTCCCGGTGGGCCGGGCAAGATGCTCCTGCTCGACCACGTCGGCGCGAAGAGCGGTACGAAGCGGACATCGCCATTGCTCTATGTGAAAGACGGCGATGACGTCGTAATTGTCGCGTCAAAGGGCGGCTTTCCCAAGCACCCCGCCTGGTACCACAACCTTGTCGCCAATCCCGACACAACGGTGCAGATCGGCAGCCGCCACCTCAAGGTCCACGCCCGTGTCGCCAAGCCCGAGGAGCGCGACCGCCTCTGGCAGCTGGCGGTCAAGGCGTACAGCGGCTACGAAGACTACGCCGCCCGCAGCAAGGGCCGCGAAATCCCCCTGGTCATTCTCGAGCCGCGCTGACGAATAGGGACACGGCCCCTCTCCCAGAGACTTGGCGACCACGTCCCGCACCAAGGCGATGGCCTGCTGCGCAACGGCCTCTGGGAGAGGGGCCGTGTCCCTGCTTAGGCCTCCGCTCCTCGGCGACGGGATCGCCAGACTCACTGGTGATCGCTTCAGGCGGCCAAGGGCCGGCCCAATTGTCGCGAGCCCCGTCGATCGTGATCGTCGTGCCGGAGAAGAAGTCCCCGGCTGGTGAGGCCAGGTAAGCGACCAGCCACGCCATCTCCTCGGCGCGGCCGGCGCGGCCGATCGGAATCGAGCGCTCGAGGTTGTCGACGACGACCTGCGGATACTTGGTCAACAGCGTCTCTGTCGCGAACTGACCGGCGGCCAGCGCGCACGTCTTGATTCCATAACGGGCCCACTCGACCGCCAGGGTCCGCATCATGTTCTCTACCGCGGCGCGGGCGGCGCCGGAGTGGACCATCCCCGGCATCCCGTTGTGGGGCGAGAGCGTGACGCTGAGCACCTTGCCGCCGCCCTGCGGGATGAAGGCCTTGGTGGCGGCCGCGTGGGTCATCAGCCAGGTGCCCTCGACGTTGAGCTCGATCACGGTGCGGAAGCCTTTCGGCGTGATCGCCTCGGCCGGCGCCAGAAACTGACCGCCGGCGTTGTTGACCAGCACGTCGAGCCGACCGTGGCGCTCGAGCAGGAGGTCGAAGAAGCGCTCGACGGCATCCTCGTCGCGGATGTCGAGCGCTTCCTGCTCGAACGATCCTGCCGACCCGGCAGCCAGCTCCGCGGTCTCCGTCAACGGCTCCTCGCGACGGCCGCAGCCGATCACGGCGGCGCCGAGCCGGGCGAGCTCCAACGCCGTCTCCCGGCCCAGTCCACTGCCGGCGCCGGAGACGACACACGTCTGGCCCTCGAGCAGATCGGGCTTGAAGATGCGCGAATGCGGGCGTTCAGACATGCGCGCGCAAGCCTATAGACGGGCGCTCACCGTAACCTGAGCGGGATGAAGGTACGGATAGAGCCGAAACCGCTGCACGAGTCGCTGCCTGGCGGCGCCCCCGGCGCCATTGTCACGGTCGAGCCGATCGTCGCCGGGACGGTCACCTGGCCGCGCACGATGATGGAACGACCCGGCGGCCGCTTCGAGACCCTGAAGCTCCTGCGCGCCCTGCTCAGCGGCAAGCCCGCGGCGACGGTGCCCTGCCCCGCCTTCGTGATCCGCCACCCAAGCGCCGGTGCAATCCTCGTCGACACCGGCCTGCACCCGTCGATCGCAACCGATGGCGGCGAGAACTTTGGCGGTCTCGCCACCCGCTTCGGCCACCCCGAGCTCGAAGCCGGCAAGGACGTACCGGCACAGCTGCGGGATCGCGGTCTCGATCCCGGCGAGATCCCGGTCGTGGTGATGACCCACATGCACATCGACCACACCTCGGCGATCTCCGAGTTCCCCAACTCCACCTTCGTGGTCAGCGAGACCGAGTGGGAGGCCGCTGCCACCGGCCCGCGGCCCCTCCTCAACGGCTATCGCCGGCCCCACTATGACTACGCCTTCGACTACCGCACAGTCGACTTCGATCGCAGCGGCATCGACTCCTACGCGACCTTCGGCCGCACCTTCGACCTCTTTGGCGACGGCTCGATCAGGCTTGCCTACACCCCAGGGCACAGTGCCGGGCACATGTCGGTGATCGCCCGCCTGGCCAAGCGCGACTTCGTGATCGGCGGCGACGCGACCTACATGCGGGCGCAGCTCGATGGCGACGCCCCGCTCGCCCCACGTCCCTTCGACGCCCACAACTACCGCCGTTCGCTGCAGGAGCTGAGACTTTTCCGCCGCGAGTTCCCCGACGCGATCGTCACCCCGGGGCACGACCCTGAGTTCTACGCGGCGCTCAACGCCCGCTACGAGTAGCCAGCGCCCTGTGCATCTCACGCACCGGTGCAAAGATCTGCTCCGCCACCTCGAGCTGGCGCTCGCGGCTGGCAGCGTGCTCGCACCCGAAGGAGAGCGGCTCGCCAAACTGCACGGTGACCTTGGGGAAACGGAAGCGCTTCCAGCGGCGTACCTTCTCGGAGCCATGGATCGCAACGGGTAGGACGGTGACGCCGGACTCCAGCGCGATCCGGCCGATGCCTGGCTTGACCGTGCCGAGCTTGCCGCTGCGCGAGCGACCGCCCTCGCTGTAGACGAGCAGCATCTCTCCCTGGTCGAGAATCGTCAGCGCCGTCCGGATCGCCTCCTCGTCATGGTGTCCGCGCCGAACCGGGAAGACCCCGCCGTGCTTGTAGATGTAGGTCAGGATGGGCGGACCGAACATCTGCGACTTCGCCATGAAGCGCACCTTGCGCCGCAAATACAGGCCGATGAAAAAGTGATCCATCTGGCTGAAATGGTTAGGGGCAAGAACCAGCGGTCCCGATTTGGGCACGTTCTCGACCCCGATCGCGCGGACGCGGTAGACCAACAGCGTCGGCAGCGAGACAAGGATGCGAACGAAGCTGTAGGTCCAGCCGACGCCCTTGCGTGCCGCAGCGTGAAACTCGTCGAAGTACTCGGCGGGACGATCGTCCTTGTAGACCTGTGGCTTCATCTCTGCCATAGCGCGACGACCGTGGCCGTCGCTACGCGTTACCCCCGCCTGCGCGGGCGGTTACGCAAAGTCGCTCGAGGGGTCCGCCCAGCCCTTGGACCGCCCGACCGCTCGGCGCCACTGCCCGAGCAGCGCCCGCCGCTCCGCGCCGCTCATCGCCGGCTCGTAGCGGGCCGCCTCGCGCCACATCCCTCCAACCTCTTCCAAGGTCCAGCGGCCAGTCGCGATCCCCGCCAGGTAGGCGACGCCGAGTGCAGTCGTCTCGGCGACCTCGGGCACGATGACCTCGGCGCCGAGCACGTCGGCCTGGAATTGCATCAACCAGGCATTGGCGACGCCACCGCCGTCGGCCTTCAGCACCGTGAGGCGCTCCCCCGAAGCGGCCTCCTGCGCCCGTACGGCATCCACGGTCTGGTAGGCGATCCCCTCCAGCGCCGCCCGCGCTAGGTGGGCACGACCGCTACCGCGGGTGAGGCCGACGATCGCGCCGCGGGCGTAGGGATCCCAGTGCGGAGAGCCGAGCCCGGTCAGCGCCGGCACGAAGTAGACCCCGTCGTTGCCGTCCAGCGAAGCAGCCAGCGCCTCACTCTCCTCGGCGCACTCGATCACTCCGAGCCCATCGCGCAGCCACTGCACGGCAGCACCGGTGACAAAGATCGACGCCTCCAGCGCGTACGATGCCCCTCTCGACAGTCCGGTCTCGGGGGATACGGGCCTGTTTTCAGCCGCTCGGCCGAGGGTGCAGGCGACCGTGGTGAGGAGGCCGGTGCCGGGCTCAGGCGCCTGATCGCCCGTGTTGAGCAGGACGAAGCTGCCCGTGCCATAAGTGTTCTTCGCCGTCCCCGCCCGGTGGCAGGCCTGGCCGAAGAGGGCGGCCTGCTGGTCGCCGGCGATCCCGGCCACCGGCACCTCACCGCCAAACTCGCTTGTCGTGCCATAGACGTGAGCCGAGGGCAGTGCCTCGGGGAGCTGCGTCGGGTCGATGCTCAGCAGCGTGCAGAGCTCCTCGTCCCAGCTGAGCCGGTGGATGTCGAAGAGCATCGTTCGCGAGGCATTGGTGTGGTCGGTGGCGTGACGGCCGGTGAGCTTGAAGAGCAGCCAGGAGTCGATCGTGCCGAAGGCCGCCCGGTCAGCGCCCTCGACGTTGCCCAGCAGCCACTCGATCTTGGTCGCAGAGAAATATGGATCGATGACCAAGCCGGTGCGCTCCCGCACCAGCGGTTCGTGCCCAGCCCGCCGCAGCTCCTCGCAGCGCTCCGCCGTGCGCCGGTCCTGCCAGACCAGCGCCCGGTGGATCGGCTCGCCCGTCGCCCGGTCCCAGGCGACGATCGTCTCGCGCTGGTTGGTGATCCCGATCGCGTCGAGGTCGGCCCCCTGAATTCTGGCATCGGCGATCGCCTGCACGGCAACTCGCCGCGTGACATCCCAGATCTCGGCCGCGTCGTGCTCGACCCAACCCGCTCGGGGAAAGTGCTGCTCGAACTCCGAATAGGCCCGGCCGGCGATCCTTCCCTCGGCGTCGAAGACGAGGCAGGTCGTGCCCGTCGTCCCCTGATCGATTGCCAGGATCACGGCTGCGCTCCGCGCACGATCGCCAGCAGGCCGTCGGCAACCCCAGAAGCGCTGCCGCCACCGGTGCCGAGCCGACGCAAGCCCATCCCGTACATCAGCGCGACGATCGTGCGTGCATGGCGGCCCGGGTCGGGAACGTCGAGCGTTTCGAGGGCAGCCGCAGCGACACCTTCGTAGGCCTCAAAGCAACGCTGCGAAGCCTCCTGCAGGGCGGGGTCGCGCGCGGCCTGCAAATGGAGCTCGATCTCTGCCAGCTGCTGGATCCTGTCGCCGGATTCCTGCACGATCCTTTCCACCTCAACCGCTACCTGCTCGATGCCGAGGCGACGGCTGCGCAGATCAGCGGCGATGCCCTCCTGGCGGGCCACCTCCTCGCCGACGAAGAGCAGGAGGCTCTCACGCAGCAGGTCGACCTGGCTGGGGAAGTGGTAGGTGAGCGAGCCCAGCGCGACGCCGGCCGCCCCGGCAACCCGCCGGTTGGTCACGGATGGAACCCCCTCATGGCCGATCAGCTCCACCGTGGCGCGCAGGATGCGCTCGCGGGTATCGGGGGGCGCCTCCGTAGCCAAGAAGCGTCAGCCTAACCGTTTCGCCTATCGTTCGTTCGAACGAACAAGAAATTTCGGCCAAGGGAGAAAAGCAATGTCGGGCAGAACGATCGGGCTTGCAGCGAAGGCGGCAGAGGCGACGACCGCCCCTGGCCTTCGAGCGCTGACGCTGATGCTGCGAGCCGGAGAGGCGTCCTCGCGCGAGCTGGTTGAGGCGTCGCTGGAGCGAGCGGAGGCAGCGCAGTCGACCTTGAACGCGTTCAGGGTCATCCGCGCTGAAGAAGCCCTGGCCGAGGCGGATGAGGCAGATCGCCGCCTCGATGCCGACGACGGCGCGCCGCTGCTCGGCGTACCTGTCGCGATCAAGGACGACGTCGACCTCGCCGGCCACACCAGTCCCTTCGGCTGCGGCGGCGGGCGCCGCGCGGTACGCGACGCTGAGGCCGTTCGGCGTTTGCGCCAGGCGGGCGCAATCGTAATCGGCAAGACCCATGCGCCCGAGGTGGGGCTCTGGCACTTCACCGAGACGCCGCTGCACGGCGCCACCCGCAACCCCTGGAACACCGACCACACTCCCGGCGGCTCGAGTGGCGGCGCCGCAGCGGCCGTGGCGGCGGGTGTCGTCCCGGCCGCCGTCGGCTCCGACGGCGCCGGCTCAATCCGCATCCCGGCCGCCTGGACCGGCCTGGTCGGACTGAAGCCGCAGCGCGGTCGGGTCTCGACCTGGCCCGATCCCGAGGCCTTCAACGGGCTGAGCTGCTACGGCCCCCTTACGCGCAGCGCGGCCGACGCCGCTTTGCTGCTCGACGCGATCCACGGCAACGTCCCCGCCGACCTGCACAAGCCGCAGCCGCCGCGCGAGCCCTTCTCCGAGGCGGCGGCACGCGAGCCCGGCCGCCTGCGGATCGCGGTTTCCTTCGCGACCCCGTTCGGCGTCCCGGCAAAGGTCGATGCGGAGCACCGGGCGGCAATCGAATCCCTCGCCGAGCGGCTCGACGACCTCGGCCACGAGATCGTCCGGGCCGACCCCGACTACGGCATGGTCGGTCCGACGATCGTCGCCCGCGGCGAGGCCGCCGTAGAGGAATGGCTCTGCGCCCACGGCGAGGATCGAGCCACGCTGGAGCCGCGCACCCGCGCAGCCGCCCGCATCGGCAGAGCGCTGCAGGGCCTGCCCCTCCACCTCGCGCGCGCAGCCGAGCCCAGCCTGCGGCGCCGCATAGGCCGCGTCTTCGAGCGCTGCGACGTGGTCCTCACCCCGACCACGGCAAAGCCGCCGCCTCGCATCGGCGCCCTCGAGGGACGGGGGTACTGGAAGACCGGCAATACGGCCGGTGCCACCTGCCCCTTCGCCTTCGCCTGGAACGTCACCGGATGGCCGGGGATCAGCGTCCCGGCCGGCCTCAGCGCGGCCGGTTTGCCGATCGGCGCCCAGTTGCTCGGCCGCGAAAACGACGAGGCCACCCTGCTCTCATTGGCCGGCTCGCTCGAGCGAGCGGAAGGGGGCTGGCCGCTGCCACCCACCGGCCAATCCGGCGCGACGGCAAACGATAGGCGCCTCTGCTGGACCGGAGGCCTGCGGTGATCGACTTCGGCAAGATTGGGGACTACGCGAAGCGACTGAACCCTCAGCTCGAGCGGCGGCGAGACAGGTAGGTGCAGGCGAAGTCGAGGAGCTGCCGGCCACGGTGGGTGAAGCCGGTGATGCTGCGACCCGTCGCCCGGTGAGTGAGATCAAGCTCGTACTCGCCGACGCGGTAGCCGTCGCGAACCGCATCCACGGTCATCCCGATCTCCATGCCGTAACCGCGGGCGAAGGGAAGCGTCGCCTGCAGGACCTCCACCCCCATCGCCCGCTGACCCGAGATCGGCGCCCCGGCCTCAAAGCCGCAGAGGCGGTGGATCGCCCAGCGGGCGAAGCCAAGCGCGAGACCGAAGCCACCGCCGACCCGACGACCAAAAGAGGCAACGGCGAGGTCGCACTCGCCTGCCGCGACCGCCACAACCAGAGGCTCGAGCCGCGCGGCCGAGCCGCCGAGATCGCCGTCGCAGAGCAAGATCAGCTGCGGAGTCGGCTCGTCGCTCAAGGCCGCTTCGGCGGCCGCGGTCACATTGGCCCCCTTGCCGTGCGGCTGCCCTCGGCTGATCACCCGCGCCCCTGCTGCCATCGCCGCCTCGGAGGTCTGATCGGTCGAAGCGTCGTCCGCCACCCAGATCGCCGCTGCGGGGAAGGCGCCGCGCAGAGCAGCGACGGTTGCCGCGATCCGATCTGCCTCGTTGCGGGCAGCGACGATCACGGCCAGCGAAGCACCCGCCACCGGATCGGACTCGGTCCTGGATTGCTCCGCCGTCACGCGGGGATATTCTCCCGCGCCATGGATATCGAGGCGCACATCACTGGCAGCGTGTGGAAAATCGAGGTCGCAGTCGGCGACAAAGTCGAGGACGGCGACACCGTTGTCATCCTCGAGTCGATGAAGATGGAGATCCCGGTCGAGTCCGAAGACGACGGCACCGTCAAGGAGATTCGCTGCGAGGAGGGCCAGTCTGTCAGCGAAGGCGACGTCCTCGTAGTGCTCGAGTGAGAGCACAAATCGACACGGAGACTTTCGGGCATTCGGATCCGGGTCGATTGGTGCTGGAACGCGTGGTTCGATGAAGGAGCAGCTCGCCGGCGGCAAGCTGCTGCTCGACTCGCCGGCCGAGGCGGTCGTCCGGCTGCGCATCAACAACCCCGAGCGGCGCAACGCGCTCGATCACGAGATCCTCGACGCGCTGGCCGAGACCGTGCCGCGCCTCGACCACGGGATCGAGACGCGCTGCCTGCTGATCACCGGGGCCCCACCGGTCTTCTCGGCCGGATACGACATCGCCTCGATCCCCTCCGAGACCTTCGAGCGGGACGCCGAGGCACTCGTCGCCCATCCGTTCCAGGCGGCGATCGAGGCGCTGGGCAGCTACCCCTGGCCGACACTGGCCGCGATCAACGGGCACTGCATCGGCGGCGGCCTCGAGCTGGCCGTCACCTGCGACCTGCGGATTTGCGCGGTCGGGGCGAAGCTCGGCATGCCGCCGGTAAAGCTCGGCCTCGTCTACAGCCACACCGGGCTGCGCAAGTTCCTCGACACGGTCGGCGTCGCTCGCACCAAGGAGCTCTTCCTCACCGGGCGCAACTTCGACGCCTTCCGCGCCGAGCAGATCGGCCTGGTTCAGGAAGTCGTCGCCGACGACCGCCTGGAAGACGCCGCGGTTGAGCTGGCGGCCGAGGTCGCCGCCAACGCGCCGCTCTCGATGCGCGGCAACAAAAGCGCAATCGATCTGCTCACCTCCTCGCCGGTGCTGAGCGACCAGCAGGAGGCGGGCCTCGTCGCGCTGCGTGAGTCCTGCTTTGCCTCGGAAGATTTTCGCGAGGGGATCAAGGCCTTCGCCGAGAAGCGCAAGCCCCAGTGGAAGGGTCGATGAGCTCCACCGCCAAGCAGCTCGCCGCCACCGATCCGACGATGGCGGCACTGATCAAGCGAGTCGGCAAAATCGACCTGAAGACACGGCTGAAGAACCGCAGCGAGGAGCGGCCGGCCGATGCCTATGGGGCGCTGCTGCGGGCAATCGTCGGCCAGCAGCTCTCGACCAAGGCGGCCCGGACGATCTACGGGCGGATCCTCGATCTCTTCGACGGCACCACCCCGGCACCGGAGCAACTGCTCGAAGCCGAGGAGGCTGACCTGCGCGCCGCCGGCCTCTCCGGGCGCAAGGTCGAATACATCCGCGACCTCGCCTCGCACGTGATCGCCGGCGAGTTGGAGCTGGATCGCCTCGACCGACTCACCGACGAGGAGGTGATCGAGGAGATCGTCGCCGTGCGCGGCCTTGGCGTGTGGACCGCGGAGATGTTCCTGCTCTTCCACCTCGAACGCCCCGACGTGCTCTCCGGGGGTGACCTCGGCATCCGCAAGGCGATTCAGATCGAGTACGGGCTGGAGCAGATGCCCACCCCGACACAGGTGCTGGAGATTGGGGAGCGCTGGCGCCCGCACCGCAGCCTGGCCTCCCTGTACCTCTGGGAGTCCCTGGCGATCGCGCCCGTTTGATTGAGGTGGATCCGGCTCCGGCCGACAAGGGGACCCTGCGGCTCAGGTTCTGGCTCGGATTTGTGGTCGTCATTGCGATCGCAACCGGCTCGATCGCACTGGCGCTGGTCGTCCGCGGGCGCGAAAGCGACAGCTTCGAAAGAACGCAGCGAGGCGAGGCGGGCCGCGCCGCCCATCAGGTCGAAGCGCTTGCCGCGCTTTCGGTCGGACAACTGGCAAGTGCCGCAGCCTTTTACCAGGCAGAGGGCCGTTTCAACCGCCATGAGTTCGATGTGATCGCCGATTCGCTGCTCAACACGGGTGCCCTGACCGGAACCGGTTTCATCAAGTCGGTGCCGGCGGCGGAGCGGGCGCGCTTCGAAGCCAGCCACGGCTACCCGATCCTCGAACGGGGTCCACTCGGCGAGCTGCGCCGGGAGCGGCAGCGGCCCAATTACTTTCCGCTGACCTTCGCCGCTGCGGCCTCCAGCCTGAAAGTGAAGCTTCCACTCGGCTATGACATCGGCTCCGACGTTTTCCGCGGTCCCTACCTGCTGCACGCCGCCAACAGCGGCAAGCCGGCGGCGACACCGGTGATGCGGCTTCCGATTGGTGGCACCGGGATCAACGTCTTCCGGCCCGTTTACCGCGATGGCGCTCCGCTGGGGACCCTGGCACAGCGCCGGACGGCGCTGCTGGGATTCGCTGTCGGCAGCTTCCATGTGCCGGACCTCGCCGAAGCGGCAGACGCCTCCCTGCCAAACAACGTGGCCGTCTCGCTGATCGACCGCGGGAAGCCAATCGCCGGACCAAGCCTGCCGCGCGAAGAAACAGCCGCGGCGGCGATCAGGATCGCCGACCAGACTTGGCTGCTCGTCGTCCGTGACCCAAGCCGGCCCGGAGTCGACCTGCCGGTCCTGATCGCCCTTGTCGGGCTCTCGGTAGCCGCTCTGCTCGCTGCGCTGGTCCTGATCTGGAGTCGCAACGACCGCATGCAAGAGCTGAGGCGCCAGGCGAGTCATGACTCACTGACCGGTCTGAAAAACCGGCGCCGTTTCGAGGAGGAGCTGCGGGCGGAGCTGGCGCGAAGCGGGCGCTACGCCGTGCCGGGCGCGCTGTTGATGCTCGACCTCGATCATTTCAAGCAGGTCAACGACACACTGGGCCATCCCGCCGGCGACCGGGTGATCGCCGAGATCGCCGAGGCGATGCGCGGCCGCGCCCGCGAGACGGACGTGCTGGCGCGACTCGGCGGCGATGAGTTCGCCGTGATCCTGCCGCGCTGCAGCCTCGAGGAGGCACAGGCGGTCGCTGCAGAGATCGCAACTGCGATCCGCGAGCGAATGGGGGGTGAGCAGGGCATGCCGCGCGTCACCACCAGCATTGGCATCGCTCCCTTCGGGCCGGAAAGGAAGCCGAGCTACGAAGCGGTTTTGGCCCAAGCCGATGCCGCGCTCTATGCGGCCAAGGGCTCGGGACGCGACACGGTGCGGACGTTTGACTTCACAGAGCCTGAAATGACCGCCCCGGCGGCTCGGACAAGCGTCGCCGAGCCGAGCTAAGCGTCACCCAGGCGTCCGGACGGCCACCTAGCCTTGCGCCGGATGCCTCCCCTGATCTCCTTCGAGGAAGCGCTCGCGCTGGGTGAGCTGACCGACCATGAGCAGATCGGGGAGCTGGTCGAGCGTGCTTGGGCGGTGCGCCGT
>JAJKHV010000093.1 GCA_021154855.1 Solirubrobacterales bacterium | reverse complement strand
TCGGCTGGAGGAGTCCATCCGCGGCAATGGTAGCGACGGCAACTCCCGGCTTCCGCAAGACGCGGGGAAGATCTGACGAGACTGTGTCAAAGACGTTGCGCTTTGCGGGAACGCCAGTCACGAAAGGCGCACGGCGGTGGCAGTATGCGCGCCCGTGCCACGCAAGCCAAAGCCGCCGACCTGCGACGACTGTTACTTCCGCAAGAACCTGCTCTGCGCGCTCGAGCTGGAGGAGCCCTGCACGACGTTTCGGCCGAACCGTCCCGAGGGTCTCGTTCCTCCGCGGCAGCCGGTGTTGCTGATGCGGCCGCCTCGCTGGGCGTCGCAGACGGCCTGAGCCGGTCGGCGCGGCGGGTCCTGTCGCGGGTTCGGTGCCACCACCCGCTGCGGGGGCGGCTTCGCCGCCTCCTCGGGGTGGGTCCCCAAACCCGCGCCACCCCCCGCGAGCGAGCTGGTCTGGCTATGTTTTGGGTTCATGCCGGAGCGTGACCTCTTTGCCAACTTTGCCCGCATGCGCCGGGAGATGGATCAGATGCTTGGCAGCGGCTGGAGTCGAACGACGTACGTGAGCCGTCGGAGCAGTGGTTTCTCTCCCAACGTCGACGTCTATTACTGCGGGGAACCGCAGCGGGCGGTCGTGAAGGTCGATCTCGCGGGAGTGGAGCTTTCCGATGTGGGGATCGAGGTCTCCGGGCGGCAGTTGGCGATCGTTGGCGAACGGCCGGTGCAGGAGACCGAGGGGCGTGTCTACCAGCAGGTCGAGATTCCCTCGGGCCCGTTTCGGCGCGTCGTCGAGCTGCAGGTGGATGTGGATGCCGAGCGGGCCACGGCGACCTACGAGGATGGGGTGCTGCGGATCGAGTTGCCGCTGCGCGATCCGGCGGAGACGACTCGCCGGGTTCCGATCGGCAGGGAGTAGCCGGTGCCGACCCACGAGAGGCGGCACTGATGGAGGGCAGCCCGGTGCTCGAGGTGGTCGACTCGCTCGACGCCGAGAGCGCGATCCGCGCCACTGAGCCGCTGCCCGACGCGATTCCCGTCCTGCCGCTCCGCGAGACGGTCACCTTCCCGGAGACCCTGACTCCGCTCGCGGTCGGCCAGGAGCGCTCGATCAAGCTGGTCGACGACGTGCTCGGCGCCAACCGGATGCTGGCGATGGTGGCGGCCCGCGACCCCGAGAACGAGGAGCCGGGGCCAAGCGATCTCTATGAGGTCGGCGTCGTCGGCGTCGTCGCCCGCATGCTGAAGGTGCCCGACGGCACGCTGCGAATCCTCGTCCAGGGCACCCAGCGGGTGCGCCTCGGACCCTACGTCGCCGAGCAGCCCTACCTGGTGGCGCGGATCGGCGAGCTGCCCGACGTGGTGGCGGACGGCCCGGAGCTCGAGGCGCTGACCCGCAACGTGCAGCGCACCTTCTCGCAGATCATCGAGCAGATTCCGTATCTGCCGGAGGAGCTGCAGATGGCGGTCGCCAATCTCGACGACCCGGCGGCGTTGGCCCACCTGATCGCCGGCGCCCTGCGCATCTCCACCGAGGAGAAGCAAGAGCTGCTCGAGGAGCTGGCGGTGGTGGGCCGCCTGCGTCACCTCTCCCAGATTCTCGCCCGTGAGCTCGAGGTCGTCCAGCTCGGCAGCCAGATCCAGTCGCAGGTCGAGTCGGAGATCGACAAGGGCCAGCGTGAGTTCTTCCTGCGCCAGCAGATGAAAGCGATCCAGGACGAGCTGGGGGAGGGCGACGAGCAGCAGGCGGAAGTCAATGAACTGCGCGAGAAAATCGAGGCGGCGAAACTGCCCGAGCATGCTCAGAAGGCGGCCGATCGAGAGCTCTCGCGGCTGGAGAAGCTGCCGCCAGCGGCCGCGGAGCACGGCGTCATCCGCACCTACCTCGAGTGGCTGGTGGAGCTGCCCTGGTCAGCTGAGACCGAGGACAACCTCGACATCGCCCATGCTCGCGAGGTGCTCGACGCCGATCACTACGACCTCGAGAAAGTCAAGGACCGGATCCTCGAGTACCTGGCGGTCCGCACGCTGAAACCGGATTCGCCGGGGCCGATTCTCTGTTTCGCCGGACCTCCCGGCGTCGGCAAGACCAGCCTCGGGCGCTCGATCGCCAAAGCCTTGGGGCGCGAGTTCGAGCGGATCTCGGTCGGCGGCGTCCGCGACGAGGCAGAGATCCGCGGCCACCGCCGCACCTACATCGGTGCTTTGCCCGGCACGATCGTCCGCGCCCTGCGCGACGCCGGCTCGCGAAACCCCGTCTTCATGATCGACGAGATCGACAAGATGGGCGCCGACTTTCGCGGCGACCCGGCGTCGGCGATGCTCGAGGTCCTCGATCCGGCCCAAAACGATTCCTTCCGCGACCATTACGTCGACCTCGAGTTCGACCTCTCCGAGGTTCTCTTCATCGCCACGGCCAACGTCCTCGACACGATCCCCGGTCCGCTGCAGGACCGCATGGAGACGATCGAGCTGGCGGGTTACACGCAGGAAGAGAAGCAGCAGATCGCCCGCCGCTACCTCGTCCCGCGCCAGGTCAAAGCCAACGGGCTGAAGGCCTCGCAGATCGAGTTCGCCGCTCCGGCGCTGGCGGCGATCATCGACGAGTACACGCGTGAGGCCGGTGTCCGCAGCCTGGAGCGGCAGATCGGCACGATCTGCCGCAAAGTCGCCCGCAAAGTCGCCGAGGGCAACTCCAAGGGCAAGGAGAGGATCTCGGCCAAACGCGCTCGCCAGCTGCTCGGCCGCCGCCGCGTCTTCGCCGAGCAGCGCCGTCGCACCAAGGTTCCTGGGGTCGCAACCGGTCTCGCCTGGACCCCGACCGGCGGCGATGTGCTCTTCATCGAGGCGACCTCGATGCCGGGTTCCGGCTCGCTGACCATCACCGGCCAGCTCGGCGACGTGATGAAGGAGTCGGCCCAGGCGGCGCTTTCCTACGTCCGCGGCCACTGGCGGGAGATTGCAGCCGAGCTCGGCGAGGACTGGTTCGCCAAACACGACATCCATATCCACGTGCCGGCCGGTGCGGTGCCCAAGGACGGACCCTCCGCCGGGGTCGCGATGACCGTTGCGCTCGCTTCGCTGGTCAGCAACCGACCCGTTCGCAACGATGTGGCAATGACCGGCGAGGTGACCCTGACCGGCCAGGTGCTGCCGATCGGTGGCCTGAAGGAGAAGTCGCTGGCCGCACAGCGGGCCGGGATCAAGCGGGTTCTCGTGCCCGAGCGAAACGAGGGCGACGTGGCGGAGATTCCCGAGCACGAGCGCAGCGAGCTGGAGTTCGTCTACGTGGGCGAGGTTTCCAAGGCGATCGAAGCGGCCCTCGCGTAGGCGATATGGAGGCTGCTGGAGCGCTGGGCAGGGGCATCCTGTCGACGTATCTCGAGGCGATCGGCGCGGCGGTCCGCTCACGTTCGCGCACCTTCTGGATCGTCGCCGGACTGACGGTGCTCGCCGCGGCGCTGCGCTTCGCGACGATCGGCGCGCAGAGCTACCACCACGACGAGATCGTCACCGCCAGTCGCATCCTTCGCGACGGCTTCTGGCACGCGATGGACGCGGTCGGCTTCAGCGAGTCGGCGCCGCCCCTCTATTACGCCCTGGCTTGGCTCTGGACCCAGGTGACCGGCACCGGCGAGGCGGGCCTGCGCTCGGTCTCGGCGATGGCCGGTATCGCAACCGTCCCCGTCGCCTTCATGCTCGGCGCGCAGCTGAGCGGGCGTCGCGCTGGACTCGTCGCCGCGGCGCTGGTGGCGGTCAATCCGATGCTGGTCTGGTACTCGCAGGAGGCGCGCGCTTACGCCCTCTTCGTGCTGCTCACGGCGCTCTCGTTGCTCTACTTCCTGCGGGCGCTGGAGCGCGGTCGCCGCCGCGACTTCATCGCCTGGGGAATCGCCTCGGCACTGGCCCTGGCCACCCACTACTTCGCCGCCTTCCCGATTGCCGCAGAGGCACTTTGGCTGCTGCGCCGCCGAGGTCGCGAGACGGTTCCAGGCCTCGGGATTCTCGCCGCGGCCGGGCTGCTGCTGGCGCCGTTGGCGATTACCAGATGTCGATCGGCCATGCAGAGTGGATCGGCAACCTCAGTCTCGGCCACCGGATCTGGGAGACGGGCCTCACCTTCATGCTCGGCGAGACGGGGGACATCATCGCTCGTCCCGAGCATCCATTGCTGGCAGCCGTGCCCTGCTTGCTCGCCATTGCCGCGCTGCTGCTTGTCCTGGTGCGTGGCGAGAGACGAGAGCGACGTGCCGCCGGCATTCCACTCGTCCTCGCCGCGGTGACGGTTGTGATCCCGGTCGCGATCGGCCTGCTGGCGCCCGACAAGAACTACGTCCTCGCCCGCAACCTGCTGCCGGCGCTGGTGCCGCTGCTGGTCGCCGTCACGGTGGGGTGCACCCTGCGCGGCGCTCGTCGCAGCGGCACGATCCTCGCCGCGGCGCTGGTCGCCTACTCGCTTGGCTTCTCGGTTTGGGCGAACACCTCGCCGGCACTGCAGCGCCCTGACTGGAGCGCGGTCGCCGCCGCGATCGGCGAACCGACCGTGCCGCGGGCGATGGTCACCTGGACCCTCGGTGAGGCCTCGCTGCGTTATTACCTCTCGACCGGCTCGATCCAGGTCCAGCCCTCCGACGGCTTCCGCTGGTGGGTCGGCGAGGTCGATTTCATCTCCGACGGACCGGCGCCGCCGCCTCCCAGCAAGCTGCTCGGAGCGGGGTTTCGCCAGGTCGGCTTCGAGCAGGTGGGTCGGCTGTATGTACGTCGCTACACGCGCGAGGGCCCCGGCCTGGCGCCGCTGCGGCTGGGGAGGATCCGCGACGCCAAGCTTGGCTTCCGCACCAACGGGGTACTCCTAGACGGAATCAGCCCGCGGTGACGCGGGATCGTTTCGAGTTATCCTGATCGTCCCCGGAGATACCAGCGAGGAGAAGGCATGAGCAAGACACGGGCGACCCAGGCCGCCGACCTTTATTCCACCGCACGCGAGAACCCCTACGTGCAGCGCCTCGTCGAAGACGATGACCTGCGCGACAGTCTCAAGAACGCCTTTGAGGCCGCACGCGGCGCATACGGCAGGGTTACCAGCAACGGCAGCGCGGTCAAGGCAATGACCAGCGACAAGAAGGTCCAGCGCGACCTGCGCACCGCCGCTGAGAATTTGCGCGATGCCTCCGAACAGCTGCGCGCGCCGAAAAAGCGCAAGAAGAGCCGCCTCGGCCGTATGGTCATGCTCGCCTTCGTCGGCGCGGTGGTCGCCCTGATCCTCAGCGAGGACGCCCGCAAGACCGTCCTCGACGCGCTTTTTGGCGCCGAGGAGGAGTTCGAGTACACGAGCACGACTTCGATCAACGGCTCCTGACGAGTTCAGGCGCCGCCATGCGGCGTCCTCGGTCGCTCGCGTGCGGAGCACGCCAAGCTCCCTGCGTCCTTGCCTGCCGGCGCCTGAACCT
>JAJKHV010000092.1 GCA_021154855.1 Solirubrobacterales bacterium | reverse complement strand
TCGTCGCCGACCTCGCCACCACCGGGACGGCCTCCGAGCTCGCCGCGCGCCTGCTCGACGTCTCCCCCGCCGGCACCGAGACCCTGGTCGCCCGCGGCCTGCTGCGCCCCGGCGCCGGTGGCGCCAATCGAGTCTTCCAACTGCACCCCCAGGCTTACCGCTTCGATCGCGGCCACGTCGCCAAGCTCGAGCTGCTTCCCTCCGATGCCCCATATGCGCGGCCGTCGAGCGCGCAGGCCCCGATCACGGTCTCCAACCTCGAGCTGCGCCTGCCGGTCCGCGAGCAGCCCGGCTCCCTCGGCGGCGTCGTCGAACCACCCGCCCCGAAGGTCGTCCCGCCAGGTTATGAACTGGCAAGCGATTACCGCAGTAGCGCTGGTGATGCTGAAGATGGCGGCAGGCCTGCGGTTGCCAGGGGCCGGGCCGTTCTCGGCCGCGGACGCATCCTCGCCCGCCGCAAAACACTGCTGCTGTGGCTGAGCTGCACCGGTCCCGGCGATTGCAGCGGTCGCCTCTCCATCAGCGCCAAGGCGGGCGGCAAGGGCAAGCGCCGGAAGGTGGCCACGGGCTCTTATGCCTTGGCCAGTAATGCTGCAGCGCGGATCACCCTCCCCCTCACCAAGGCAGGCCGTCGCTTGGTGGACGCCCAGCGACGCACCCGAGCAAAGCCGTTTCCGGTCCGCCTCGAGCTGAGCGACGCCGGACGCCCGGCACCGCTCGAGCTAAACCGCCGCGTCCACTTCCGCCGCGGCCGCTAGGCAGACCGCCGACAGCGGGAGCGCGGGCCAGCGGCCGCTAGAGCCTCGCTGTCACGGTCAGGGTCCGAGGAACCTCGTTGCCGGCGGCGTCGGTGGCGACGACCGTAACTTTCAGCTTTGGCTTCTTTCCGGCAAGCAACCGCTCCTCGATCGCATCGCGCTGCTTGCGGTTGAGGTGCAGTTTCAGCGTCTTGGCCGGACCAGCGGGAATCTTCTTGGTCACCTTTTTGAGCTTTGCGACCTTGCCGGCCGCCTTGACAATGGCAGTGCACGCCTCCGCCGGGCAGCGAAGCCGCACGATCACCGCCTTTTGCTCGACCAGATGCTGGGTCCGCCTGCCACTGAGCCGGAAGTCAAGCGTCATGTCGCCTGGCGCAGCGTTTCCGCCCGATCCCGCCTTTCCGCCCGGCTCGGGCAGCGCATCGACGACCTCGCAGTCCGACTGGACGGTGTCGAGGCTGCGCCGGTCGGAGACGGCTTTGTCGAGCTCGCTGCCGCAGCTGGCGTTGTCGGCAATCCCGTCGCGGACGTTGACGAGGTCGGGCCCACCAAGCGCCTGGACGACGTCGGCCCCGGTTCCTGCCGTGATCGTGTTCGCGCCGGCACTTCCGGTCAGCGTGTCGGCGAAGGACGAACCGACCAGGTTCTCGAAATTGGTCATGGTGTCGGCGCCGTCGCCGCCGCTCGCCGTCCCAGCACCAAGGTTCACCGCGACGCCCGCGGGAGCGTTTGCGTAGGAGACGGTGTCGGTGCCGATGCTGCCGTCGAGCACGTCGCTGCCGCCCCGGCCCTCGACCATGTCATTGCCGGCGCCACCCTGCAGTTCATTGGGGCCGGCATCGCCGATCAGGACGTCGTCGGCCCCCGTGCCTTCCGCGTTCTCCATCCCCGAGATCGTGTCTTTGCCGTACCCGGTCTCCTGCAACGCCGTCTTACTCAGATCGAGAGTCAGCGGATTCGACGCGGTGAACGGAAGCCCGAACGTGTCGACGCCGGCGCCCCCGTCGATCGTGTCGTCGCCGTTGACCAGGAAGTCGCCGACCAGCCGGTCATTGCCGCCATGACCGCGCAGAACGTCATTGCCGTTTTCGCCTTCGATCAGGTCACCGGCCTCACCCCCGTCGAGAGTGTCGTTTCCGCCGTCACCCGCCAGCTTGAGGAACGACCCGGTGAGGGCGGCGCCGGTCCCCGGGCTGCCCTGGGCGCCGATCGTGTCTTCGGCGGCGCCTCCCTCGGCCGAAATTTCTCCCGGCTTCGCGATGAAGTTGACGTCCTTGTCGCCATCGCCATCGCCGTCGACGCCCCCGTTGCCGATCACGAAATGGTTGGCGGCGGAGAGGGAGCCGCCAAAGAAGAGCGTGTCGCCAGCGCCGATCAGGATGCCGACCGAACCGGCGAATTTCGTGACGTCGGGGATCGAGACGGTGGTCGAAGTCGCTCCCGCGCTGCCGCCGATGCTGATGAATTCCGTGTTGGCAAAGGTTGCCGGGCCATTGGCGCAGGTCACGGGGCCGGTTGACTGGTTGACCCGGATTTCGGTTCCGCTGACGCTGAGGATCGCCGAGTCGTTGGGAGCGCCGAGGTTGATCGAAAGGACTTCCGCGCCGCTTTCATAAGAGCACGTCGTGTTCGCCGACGCACTGGCCGGGATGACGATGACCGCAGCCAGCGTCAGCACCGAGGCGAGCCCTATGCGACGGACGATCATGGAACCAAGGCCTCCAGTCACTGTGTGAATCCTACGCTGCCCGCGAGCCGGCTCGGGCCTCACGGGACGCGCCCGTATGAACAGCCGTCCTTTCCACGGGAAGTCAGCAGGAGAGGTTGGCTCGCCCGCCTCGACAGGCGCCAGTAGATCAGGCCGACCACAGCGACGATGGGCGCGACACACAGGGCGCCGAGAAGCGCGCCGCCTGTGCCGAGTTCGTCTGTCACCACGCCAGTAAGTGCTGACGTGCCACCAAGGCCGGCCACGGCCGCGATGAACAGCGAGAGGAACGAGCCGGCGCCGAGAGCCGACGTGAAGAGACTCGGAATGTCGGCGGGGGTGAGCGCAGGTTCTTGCCCCGTTTCGAGGCGAGAGATGCGCGCATCCAGAAGTCCCGGGTGCGCTAGCGATGCTGTTGTCATCTGCTCGTGGCCCGGCTGCTCGAGCGCCTTCAAGAGAGCTCCGAGAAGCGGCCGGCGACCGCAGGCGCCTTCGGCGTGGCGATCGGCCGCCAGCTCCCGAGCGGCCTCGTAGCGAAGACGCAGCACCTCCAGCGAGGGCAAGAGGAAGAACGCCTCGGTCAGAGCCTTTGCCAGCAAGGCACGGAGTGGGTCAAGTTGCCGAACGTGGTAGCGCTCGTGCTCGAGTGCCGCTCGAAGCTCGTCGGGGGTGAGGGCTGCGAGGAATGCTCGGCTGATCGCGACGCGGGGCGCCCAAACGCCGTAGACGAACGAAAACTGCTCGGTCGAATCGATCATCGCGACGCGACCGTCTAGTCCCGCCGCTTTCGCGGTGGCCAGAAGCTCGGGCGGCGCGGGCAGCGCAAGAGCCTTAACTCGACGGGCGAGACGGCGAGAGCCGCACGTCTGGCGGCCAAGCGTCCTCAGCGCGAGACCGGCGGAGGTCCCTACCAGGAGGGTCAGAGCTGCCGCCGGCAAGAGGCAGACCAGGCTGAGTCGCGCGAGCGCTGCCGGGTGGAAGCCGAGCAAGGGGACCAGCACATACCCGACGAACCCACAGGCGGCGTAGGCGGACAGCGACGCCGAAATGCCAACCAGGCCGAGGAAGTTGCGGGTGGCGCTATCCATCGTCCTTGTCCAAC
Organism: Solirubrobacterales bacterium; assembly: GCA_021154855.1. GTDB lineage: Bacteria > Actinomycetota > Thermoleophilia > Solirubrobacterales > 70-9 > VRUE01. The sequence continues at coordinate 12,068 of JAJKHV010000092.1, read as the reverse complement.
AACCGCCGCAGGCGGCGTCGGAGAGAAGGGTCGGCCCGTGCCTCATCGACGAGTTGGGCCACGGCCACGTCGCCATAGGCGCGCAGCACGTCTTTGACCGCGATGCCGGCGGCATCCGGGGCGTTGGCCTCGTAGAGGTAGCCGCGTCCGGCCTTGCGGCGACTGAGCACGTCCTTGTCAGCCAAGCGGCTCATCACCGTCATCACGGTTGTGTAGGCGAGGGGCTCGGAGCGGGACCCGTTCAAGTCGTCGACGACCTCGCGGACGGCTACCGGCCGGGAGGCACGCCACACCGCGTCCATAACCTCGCTCTCGAGTGGGCCGAAGTCCTTGCGGTTGAGCTTCTCGCCAGCCATCGCGGTTTGCAAACTACTACAGACGCGTAGTATAAGCTCTGGCCAAATGGATGCTTCCTCCGAAAATCACCCGACCCGTAGGTCCCAAAGCGCGAATACCAGGCGGTACGACCGCATAGCTCGCTTCTACAGCACCTTCGAGCCGCTGTACCTGGTCTTCCCTCCGGCTCGTCGCAGGGCGGTGGCCGCACTGGGCTTGAAGGCCGGCGACACCGTGTTGGAGATCGGGGCGGGCACCGGGCGGAACTTCCCCTATCTGGTTGAGGCAGTTGGCCCGAGCGGAACCGTCATCGGGGTCGACGCCTCTCGGGGGATGCTGGCCGAGGCAAGCAAGCTGAGCGAGCGGCACGGCTGGTCGAATGTTCAGCTGCTCCACCAAGACGCCACGAAGCTCCAGCTCGACCGCGACGTCGACGGGGTGCTCTTCAGCCTCAGCTACTCGGCTCTGCCCGAACCGCAACCGGCGCTGGCGCGAGCCTGGGAGCGGCTGCGCCCCTGCTCGCGCGTCGTCGTCATGGACATGGGGTTGACGCAGGGCGGCCCTTACAGCCTGCTCGCCCCAATCGCCCGGCTCCTCGTCAAGTATGCCCCAGGCGATGCGTACTCGGATCCGTGGAGCGACCTCGCCAGGTACGGACCGGTCGAGACCGAGCGCTTCATGGCGGGCTTCTACTACGTCAGCACTGTCGCCAAGCCCCAGCAGCCTTAGCCGCCGGCTGAGGACATGTTCAATGCCACCGCGGCGCGGATCAGCGCCTTCAACGCCTTTTCATCGATCTGCTCGTCCTCGTGGAAATCGATCGCACGCCGGGTATTCCCCTCGAGGCTGGAGTTGAAGAGGCCTGAAGGGTCCTCCAGGGAGGCCCCCTTTGCGAAGGTCATCTTCACGACATTCTTGTAGGTCTCGCCGGTGCAGATCATTCCGGCGTGGTACCACACCGGAACCCCTCTCCATTTCCACTCCTCGACCACTTCGGGGTCAGCCTGCTTGACGAGTTCTCGGATTCGAGCGAGCGTCTCCCCCCGCCAATCGCTCAGCTCCTCGATTCTCGCGTCAATCAGCTGAGCGGGGGAGTCTCCTCCAGCCGCCCCTTTCGAGCCGCTCTTCTTCTTCATGGTTGCTGTCGCTTTCTTGATGGTTGTCCGATGGCCGGCTGCTCGGCGCCTCAATGAATCAAAAACGGCAGGCCTGCTGTAACAACTGTGCCTGACCGCACACTTACTCTCAGATGCTTCCCGTTGACGATCCGCCGAACGCGGTCCCAGACATCTATCGCCACCGCTTCGAGCGCTGCTTCCGCGACCATTACGCGCAGTTGCTGGCCTTCTTGATGCGGCGCATCTACGGGCGCGAGATTGCCGAGGACGTGGTCGCAGAGACCTTCGCGATCGCCTGGCGCCGACGCGACCGCATTCCCGATCCGGCCCTGCCCTGGCTGTATGCAATCGCCGCTCACGTCATCGCCAACCAATACCGGTCGACCCGCCGCCGCCACAACCTCGATCTGCGGCTGGCGCACGAGACGGGGGGCCTCGAGCCGGCGCCCAGCCCTGCCGAATCGCTCGATCGCCGCGACGCCTTCTCTACCGCCTTCGCTCTCCTCGCGGAGCCAGAGCGCGAGGTCCTGCGCCTGATCGCCTGGGACGGCCTCGACACGCGCGACGCCGCACAGGTCTTCGGCTGCTCCCCGGGCGCCTTCCGAGTGCGGCTGCACCGCGCCCGCCGCAAGCTCGCGAAGCAGCTCGAAGCGGCCGGAAAGCCACCCCATGAGGACCGTGCAACAGCCTTCAACCCCGCCGAGGAGACCAAATGATCCGCAAGGGCCGAAACGACGATGCGCTCGCCAGGATGCGGGCGGCCAATCCCTTCTCCGCGACGGAGCTGCGAACGGCGATCACCGAGGCGGAGCTCTCGCTCGCCATGCAAAGGGTGATCGCGGCCGACGAATCTCCTTCTCGGCCGATTCCGCCCGGCGATCGCGTCGCTTGCGAGGACGCCGTCCGCACCCGTGCGGCTCGCCGCGGAGTTTTCTCGCGGCATCGCGGCGCCTCGCTCGGCCTCAGCCTCGGCGGCCTCGCCTGCGTCGCGGTGATCGCTGCGCTGATCCTCCTCTCCGGCGGCTCCGTCACGTCGGTCCGAGACGGCGCCCGTCCGACCTTCGCTGCCGCTGCAGTCGAGGTCGCCGAAGCAAATCCCCGCTTGCTCGTCACCTTGCCCGGCTGGTCGGTCGTCCATGCCCGCAGCTTCGAAGTCGACACGGGCGAACTGATCTACAGCGACGGCGTGCATCCGCCTTACGGCCCTGGCGGGCGCCAGCTCAACCTCACCTGGTATCCCGCTCGCTTCTACCGCGAGAGGTTGCGCGAAGACGGTCATGCCTGTTGCCATGTCAGCACGCCGGTGACCTCGACTCTCCTCGGCCAGCGGGCGGCCACCTTCCACTACGCCGGACAACGCCCCAACTTCTCGACGGTCCTCTCCCCACAGGGGAACGTCTTCATCGAGATCACCGGCACGCTTGCAAGCAAAGAGGAATACGAGGCCGTGCTGCATTCACTGCGCTCGGTTGGCGTCGATGCCTGGCTCGGTGCGATGCCGGCCGAAGTCATCCGTCCCGCGGCTCGCTCGGCGGCGATCAGGCAGATGCTCCACGGCATCCCCGTGCCGCCGGGGTTCGATGCCTCCACTCTGCACTTTCACGTGTCACCAGGCTCGGGTACCTCCGCACTGCAGAGTGAAAGCGCCCTCACGGATCGCTTCATGCTCGGGAAGTCGGTAACGGGAGCAGTCGCTTGCGACTGGCTTCGGCGCTGGCTGTCCGCGACCCGGTCCGGGGATGGCGCCGCGGCGCAGGAAGCGGTCGACGCGATGGGCACGGCTCCCGACTGGCCGGTCCTTCTGCAGATGGTCCGGGAAAAGGGCTATCGGGGGAATGCATTGCCTGGCCACGGTCGTGGGTGGCCGTCGGAGATCCTTGCCGCGGCAAGGGAAATCGCCCACGGCCACCTCAGGCGCAGGCCGGCAGTCAAGACGATCTACGTCAAGGGGCATCCGGTCGGCTTCCGGACTCCCCCTGGAGCGGCCCCCGCAAGCGTCATCGGGTGCCTCTAGCCGGGGGCTCGGCCGCCGCTTCCCTGCGCGCCTTGCCGTCGGGACGTCGAGGCGCGATGACGCCGGCCTCGGTGGCCGGCGCCGCATAGGCGGCGGCGAGCGTCGCGACCGTCTCGTGGGCGTTGAGCCCGCTTGGGTTGGGGACCACCCAGAGCGCCGCGCCGGACCAGCGAATCGCGCTTTCGAGCGTGTCCGGCTGCCGGCCCAAAGCCGCCCCTCGCGCCCCAAACGCATCCCGGTAAGCGGTGACGCCGGCGATCGCCACCACCGCAGGCCGGTGTTCGGCGACGAACCGCTGTAGCCGCGCACCGCCCTCGCCCAGCTCTTCGCGCGAGAGCTCTGAGGCGCGCGCGGTCGCCCGCCGCACGAGGTTGGTGATCCCCACCCCCCGGGCGACGAGATGCGCGCGATCGGCCTCGCTCATTCCGGCGACTCGATCGACCTCGTAATCGGTGATGCGGGCCGTAGCCAATGCCGGATAGAAGCGGTTGGTGGGATGCGCGAAGTGGGTTTTGACCGCGGCCGTCCAGAGGCCCGGATTGATGCCGACAAACAGCAGCCTGAGCCCCGGCCCCACGAGATCGTCGACCTCGCGGCCGCGGAAGGCCTCCAGCTCCAAACGCGTGAACCGCATGCCGCGATTCTGCCAATCCGCGCGTCGCCGCTTACCGGCGATTCGCACGCGCCCTCAGCTCTCTTCGACCTCGAAGACCTTCATGACCTCGTCGCCATAGTCGTTGATCACCTTGACGGCGATCTTGCCGGAGTCGGGGCGCGGGAAGGCCCTCGATTCGGTCGCGTTGAGCGTGGCCCAGGCGTCAGGGTCGATCTCGGCCTTGAGCGCCGTCTTCAGGCGCTTGTAAGGATCCTGGCCGCCGGTGAAGTAGCAGTGGCGGACGAAGAACGACTCGCCGTTGTAGGCGGTGTCGATTATCCAGAGCGCTATCTGGTCCGTGTCGTTCGAGCGGACCTCGCCGGTGTTCGGGTCGTAGACGTCGACGCCGTTGAGGACCACCCGGAGCTGATCGCCCTCGGCGACCAGCTCGATGTCGGGCTCTCCGAACACTGTGAAGAGGTTCCCCGCGCCGGTCTTCTTCAACTCATCGCCCATCACGAGATCGGCGTTCATGCGGACGAGGAGAACTGGAACCTTGCCGAGCCGGCGCTCTGCGGCGACACTGGCAAAGCCGCCCTCTGCGGTCACGTACCCGTCATCCGCAGTACCGACGACCTGCGGGTCGAAGGCGAAGGCGAGCACGCAGAGCAAGTCGACGTCACCAGCTCGGTTCGCCTCACGCGCGGCGTCCTTGATGAAACCGGGGCCGACCGTTCCGTACTGGGGGCCGATCGTGATCCCGACGCGTCTCGCAGAGTCGTTGTCTGCTCCATTTCGCTCGCCGATCGCCTGGATGTGCGTGGAAGCGTAGGGCTCGAGTGCGTCGAACTCGAGCCGCTTGTCCTTCTCGCCCGTCTGGATGCCGGCTTTACGCAGGTTGTCGAGGATGGTCTGCTCGAACTGCGCGTCGCCGCGCGAGCCGTCGTCCAAGGGCTCCTTCCTCATCGGCCGGTGCGCGTCCGCGCTCCTCGTCCCGCCCCCGTCCACTGCGCTTCCCGCAAAAGCAAGCGAGCGGTGGGGCGAGAGGCTCTCGACTGTGAACGGCCCCGCGACGCGAACCTTTTGCTTGTCTTCGTACGGCTTGTCATGGAGCAGCTCGAACTCAGCGTGTCGGCTGATCGCCTCGTCGACCTCCTTCCGGCTCATGCCCTCCTTGACGTCGGGATTGTTGGCGATCGACTTCAGCGTGATGTGCTGGACGTGCTGGTAGACGAATCCGTGGCGGATGTCCCCCTCGGTCTTAGCCGGCGGCAGCGGCGCTCCCCCCGGTTGACCCTCCCTTTCCCGACCCTCCGGTGAATCTGCGAGCACGTAGTGAGGGAACTTGGCGCCCATCAACCGCTGGCGGGCAAGCGCGAGCGCGACGCGGGACGTGTCGATCGTGATCCAGCGGCGTCCCCACTGCTCGGCGACGTAGGCGGTGGTGCCGGAGCCGCAGGTGGGGTCGAGTACGAGGTCGCCGGGGTCGGTGGTCATGAGGAGGCAGCGCTGGATGATCTTTACGTTGGTTTGGACCACATAGACCTTGTCGGCGGTAAACGAGCCGGTTCCGACGTCCGTCCAGACGTTGTTCAGCGGCATGGCCGGGAAATCGTCCAGGTACCGCTCGTACTGCAGGGTGTCGTTCTGTGTGAGATAAAGGCGCCTAGCCGCGCGCAATCGGGTCATGCCAGCCGGGTTGGTCTTCCAACCACCCTTGCCTGGCCGGATCGACTGACCGTCGAAATCAACCGCAAACGTTGCGCTCTCCGGGGAGCTCTGGCTCGTTAGGTTGTCCGGCCTGAACAACCGGGCCCCTGCCGGCAGCGTTGCCGGATCGAGCATCTCTTCCGTGGTTGCCGGCCGCTCGCCCCCGTCACCAAGCCGAACACGGCGATAGAGCGAGCCTCCCTGTTCAGTCGACTTGTCCGCATACAGTTGCCGATACTTGATCTTCTCGCGATCCCGGGCATACCAAATGACGTAGTCGTGCACTCCTGCCAACGTCAGGGTCCCGCCGGAGGGGCTTCCGGCACCGCTCGTGGTACGGAGGACGACCGCCGACACGAAATTCTCACTACCAAAGACCTCGTCCATCAACGACCGCACGAGGTGCACGTTCTCGTCGCCGATCTGCACGAAACACGAGCCGCTCTCAGTAAGGAGATCTTTGGCTACGGTCAGTCGGTCACGTAGATACGTCAAATACGAGTGGATTCCCAGCTCCCAGGTATCCCGGAACGCCTTGATCTGCTCGACCTCGCGCGTGGCATCCTCGATCTTGCCGTCCTTTACGTCGCGCTTGCGCGCCGAAACCTGCCAGTTCGAGTTGAACTTGATCCCGTACGGCGGGTCGACGTAGATCATCTGGACCTTGCCACGCAGCGCCTCCCGCTCGGAAAGGGACGCCATCACGTTGAGTGAATCGCCGAGGATCATCCGGTTCGACCAGTTCGCGTCGTGACGGTAGAACTCGACCAGGTCGAGCTCGTCGAGACCGTCAAAGGTCTCGAATAGGTGCAGCTCCGGCTCGTCCTCCCGTTTCGCGGCGGTCTCCCGCAGGTTCTCGACTAGGACGCGCGGATCGATCTTCTCCTGAATGTAGATCGGCGGCGCGTCGGCAACCAGATCTTCACCATCCAGCTCGTCCTTGCCCTTCCAGACGAGCTGCGGGTCGAGCGTCGGGTCGCGCGGATAGCGAAGGGACACAGGCGCCTCGGTCTCAGGCGCGACGAACTCCTGCGCGTCGGCGGTGGGCAGGTTGGCGCGCTTGTCGGCGTGGGTTATCGCCTCGACGGGCTTCGGGTTTTTCGGTCTGATTTTTCGCTGTGCCATCCGCCGAACCCTTTCAGTCCGCAAGCCCGAGCAGCTCGCGGTCATCCCCATAGAGGCGGTCGATCGCCGCGTCGAGGCGATGCCACTCCTTCCAGGGGTCGTGTACCTCGACATAGCCCCATCGACCGTCCTCGCCCCAGTTGTTAACCGCGGCACACCACTGGTCGCGTGCGGTCGTCGCCTTCGCCTTGGTTGGGCCCGGCGACTTCTGGCTGCCCGAGACCTCGACGATCAGCGTCCGTACGTCTTCTCGGTGATCCTTCCGCACGAGGCGGACCAGAAAGTCAGGCACATAGTCGTGGCTACGGCCCTCGTGAACATAGGGCATCGTGAAGCCGAGGCGCTCGTTCTTGACATAGGCGGCGACACGCCCGTCATTCTCCAGCTGCTGCGCCAACCCCTCCTCCCAGGTGTTGCCGCGAGGGCCGTCGAGGACGACATGATTGAGGTGTGACTTCTCAGGCGGCGGATCCATCACGACCTTCCGCGTCAGGAAGCTCACCTCGCGGGTCGAGCCATGGGGGTCGAACGTGCGGATGATCGGCATCACGAGCTGGGGGCGATCCCGGTCCTCCCCGTAACGGACGATCGCTCCGTAGATCTTCTCCGCCGCCTCCGCTCCAGGCTGAGCCAGCAATAGGTGCCCCGTGGTCACCTCGCGATCCGTCGTCACGCATTGGTCAAGCCATTGCCCGGCGATTTCGACCAGGCGGGGAAAGAGCCAGGGGCGCGCCGCGCCGTCGTGCGCCGCGAACTGTCGCCGGGTGAGCTCCCGGGCAAGCGCGAAGGCAACCACCTGCGGACGCGCCTCGCGGATCTGGTCGAGATCCACCTCCTCGCTCTCACCGATCACCGCTCCGTGCTTGACCCAAAGCGCGAGCCCGGCCTGATCGAGGTGCATTTGGGAATCGCCGGTGAAGTCGGCGTGGAGTTGCTCGTCGGGCAGCTCGATTCTGTAACCGTCGAGCTTTGGGAACTCGATCGCCAGCTCCTCTCGCTCTGGCACGGCGCGAACTTCGACCGCCGGCCTTGGGGCGCGGGGCTTGGGGACGGGTTTGTCTGACGGAATGAAAGCGAAAGGCACCCCGTAGACCTCTGCGTACTCGGGCTCGAGGCGGTTGTTCTCGTTGACGGCGTAGCTGCGTCGCCGTAGTCCTCTCCCCACCACCTGCTCGCAGAGGAGCTGGCTGCGGAACGGACGAACTCCGAGGATGTGCGTCACTGTATTTGCGTCCCAGCCCTCGGTCAGCATCCCGACCGAGACGACGCAGCGGATCTGCTCGCCGAGCTTGCCCTTCTTGCCAACCGTGTTCATCGCCTCGCGGAGCAGGGCGGCGTCGTCGACCTTGGCAACGTCGGCCCCCGGGCTCCGCCGGCGGAGCTCGTGCTTGAAAGCGTCGATCTCATGTGCGGCGTCCTGCTTGAAGTCCTTGCCGAGCGGCTCGCCCGACTCGAGTTGAACGGTGTCGATCAAGATGGTTCGCTGTCGCGCTGTCCAGGTCCCGTCCTCGACATTCGAGAGCAGCTCGAGCTCGCCCGGCACAAGCGTGGTCGTGCTGTCGTCAAGCCCCTTCTCCCAACCTGAGATCCAATCGAAGATGAGCTTCGACACGGCCGTGTTCGGGCAGACGACGATCATCACGGGTGGCGGCTCGCCGAGATCTGCCAGCTCATTCCGATAGCGGGAGTAACCACGAGCATAGCTCCGGTAGAGGCTCTGGAGCGCGCCCTCGAGGGTCTTCGGGATGGTCCAGCCGGCGACGTTCAGCTCGCTGCGTTTGACCCGTTTCGGCAGCGGCGGCTGGATGTTGTCCCACAGGTGCAGGTAAACGACCTGGTCCTCCTTGGCGTCGTCGTCGACGGGAATGCGCGGCACCTTGACGATTCCCGACTCGATCGCATCCATGAGGGAGAAATCCGAAACGACCCAAGGGAAGATGAAGCCCTCGCTGTAGCCGGTGCCCTTCAGGTAGTAAGGCGTGGCCGAGAGGTCGTAGACCGCCTTGACCGGAGCAGCCCCCTGCAGCTCCTCGAGCCCCCGGAACCAGACCCTCGCCTGGCGGTTGCGCTCTTTGTCCTCTTTGTCCGCTTTCTCGTCAGGATCCAGGTTGTCCTGGTAGCAGTGATGCGCCTCGTCGTTGAGGACGACGATTCCTCCCTTTCCGCCTGCGAGGTCACGAAGCATCCGCGCTGCGACGTCGGCGGGTTTCTCGCGGAAGGCATCCGCCTCTTCGCCGTTGCCGCCGCGGAGCAGCTTGCGCGTGTTCTTGGCTATCCCCTTGATCTCCTTCGCGTCGCGGGGAAGGAACGTGTGGTAATTGACGATCCCGATCTCGGCCTTGAGCAGCGCATGCCACAAGTCCGGCGGGACGAGGTCGCGCTCGCGGTAGTAACTGTCGTCGCGCTGGGGATGGAGCACGCCAAGCCGGTCGCGAATCGTGATCCCCGGCGTCACGACGATGAATCGCTTCGCGAAGCGCGCGCGGACGGCGCCATCGCCTTGTTGATCGTTTGCCAGGCGATCAGCATCGCCATCACCACGGTCTTGCCAGTCCCGGTCGCCATCTTCAGGCCGACGCGGGGAAGGCCCGAGTTCTGTTCGGCGTTGAGAGGCTCGAGCCGGCGCCGATAGTCGGCGCTGCCGTGGCGGCCGGCGACCTCGGCGAGAAAGATTGCGGTCTCAGCGGCCTCGCGCTGGCAGAAGAAGACGGGGTCATCCCGATGAGGCCCTGCGGTCCAATGAGCCAGCAGCTTGCGGGTGTAAGGGGTGACACCATTCCAGTTGCCCGCTCGCCAGCGTTCTACCTCGCGGCGAATGTCGTTAATCAACGAGTTCTGCTCCAGGCGCTCCCCGGTCGCATCGAAGTCGAGAGCCTGCTGCTTGCCCGAGCCCTTGGTCGGCTTCGCGACCGGGATGAATGACTCACTTGGCCGGCGCCCCTCCCTGATCTCCCCCGTGGGTCCGCGCTCGCCGAGCTCGAAGTGACGCTCGGGCGGGTCGAACGGGGAGTTCAGGATTGGATTCGAAAGGTCGGCTTCAGCCACCAGTTTCTCTATGTGCAAGTCGGTCGTACTTTCCGGCGCGATTCTGACAGGCATGGAGCCGGCCAACGGCGACGAGCCAAGACCTCGTAGTCGAATTGCAGTACCGGCAAGGGGAGTCGCCCGCTTTGCGGTCCGCGGATCGAGGGTAGCCGTGCCTCATGCCCCGCCGAGGCAGCCAGCCAAAGCTGTCCAACACCCTTGCAACCACTCGTAAAGAAAAGACCCGGAGGAATTCATGAGAGCCACCGTCATGCACAGCGCCGGTGACGTCCGCATCGAGGACCTTGCCGACGCCAAGTTGGTCGACTCGACCGACGCCCTGATCCACGTCACCCGCGCCTGTATCTGCGGCAGCGACCTCTGGCCGTACAAGAACATGGAGCCGACCGACGGCGGACGCCCGATGGGCCACGAGGCGATCGGCGTGGTCGAGGAGATCGGCGCCGAGGTGAACACGGTGAAATGCGGCGATCTCGTCGTGATGCCGTTCGCCTTCTCCGACGGCACCTGCCTCTTTTGCGAGGACGGCCTGCAGACCGAGTGCATCCACGGGGGCTTCTTCGGCAGCAGCGAGGTCGGCGGCGCCCAGGCCGAGGCGCTCCGCATCCCGCAGGCCGACGGAACGCTCTACGCGCTTCCGGCCGAAGCCGACGAGGCGCTGATGCCCGCCCTCCTGACGCTCTCAGACGTGCTCGGGACCGGCCACCACGCGGCGGTCGTCGCCGGAGTCGAGCCCGGGAAGAAGGTCGCGGTGGTCGGCGACGGTGCGGTCGGCCTCTGCGGCGTCATCGCCGCCAAGCGCCTTGGCGCCGAGCAGATCGTGATTCTCGGCCGCCATCCCGAGCGCACCGACCTGGCGCGCGAGTTCGGCGCCACCGACGTCGTGTCAGAGCGCGGCGAGGAGGCGGTTGAACGGGTTCGCGAGCTCACTGACGGCTTCGGCGCCGACTCGGTGCTGGAGTGCGTCGGCCTCGATCAGTCGACCCGGACTGCAATCGAAATCGCCCGACCAGGCGGTGCCGTCGGGCGAGTAGGGGTTCCCCAGGGCGAGCCGATGCCGGGGGGACAGACCTCGTTCTACGGCAACGTCACGATCGGCGGCGGCCCGGCCCCGGTCCGCGCCTACATCGACGAGCTGCTTCCCGACATCCTCGACGGCACGATCGAGCCCGGCCGGGTCTTCGACCGGACCGTGGACCTGGACGGGGTTCCCGACGGCTACCGGGCGATGGACGAGCGCGAGGCGTTGAAGGTGATGGTCCAGCCGTGACGCGGTCAATCGTCATCCCAGAGGCGAAACGACAGCCACCGCAAAGGAGTGCGAAATGAAGATCACGAGGAACTCGCTGGAGACCAACGTCGGCCCGAGCGATTGGTTCACCGGCACCGTTTACATAGACACAGTCGCGACGGCAGCGGAGCCTTCGCGGCTGGCGGCGGCCAGTGTCCACTTCACACCGGGGGCTCGTACGGCCTGGCACACCCACCCCTTCGGGCAGACGATCTTCGTCATCGAAGGCATCGGCCTCTGCCAGCGGGAGGGCGGCCCAATCGAGGTCATCCGCCCGGGCGACCGCGTCTACTTCGAGCCGGATGAGAACCACTGGCACGGCGCCACGGCCGATCGCTTCATGACCCACCTGGCGATGCAGGAGGTCGACGACTCGGGCAGCCCGGTCACTTGGGGCAAGCAGGTCAGCGACGAGGAGTATGCGACCGACTCCTAGGAATCGAGACCCGTAGCCAGGGACGTCGTGTCGCTACAGTCGAGCCGATGACGATCCAGCGCATGGACCACGTCGGCATCGTGGTCGACGACCTCGCGGCGGCGACGGCATTCTTCGTCGAGCTCGGGCTCACGCTGCAGGGCGAGGGGTCGGTCGAGGGCGGTTGGGTGGACCGCGTGGTCGGGCTCGAGGGGGTCCGGGCGCAGATCGCGATGCTGGAGACTCCGGACGGCCACGGACGAGTCGAGCTGGCGAAGTTTCACGCTCCCTCGGGCCGGAGCGGCGACGGGCACGCGCCGGCGAACACCCCGGGCATCCGCCATGTCGCATTCGCAGTCGACGACATCTCCCACTGCACCTGCCCCAACTGTCCCGTACCATTCGCCGTACCGGCCGAC
>JAJKHV010000091.1 GCA_021154855.1 Solirubrobacterales bacterium | reverse complement strand
GAGGGCCAGCGAGTGCTCCCGGGCCTGGCCCTGCTCGACCTGCCACTTGACCCGCCCGCGGCCATCGCGGCGGGCGAAGGCCAGTGCCTCCAGCGCCCAACGGCCGGTCACGAAGGCGATGCCGAACGCCCAGAACGCAACCATCGACGAGACCAGCAGCGCTGAGTTGGCGACGAGGTCCACAGCCAGCGAGAGACCGGCCACACCTCGGATCGCGTAACCCGCGCCGACAACGCACCAGAGCGCCGCGATCCCTGGCGTAAGCGGAGGCGGCACGGGCTCGCCGGCAGCGGAGGGCTCAGGCCGCAAAGCCTCATAGAGAACAGCAACCCCGAAGACCGCGACGGTCAGGGCGAGGAGCGGCCAAAGAAGGCCAAGCGGCGCCAGCCCCAGCGCCAGGAGGGCGACGAGGCCGAGCCTGATCAGGACAACCCACGAGCTTGCCCTGATGTGCTTCGGCCCCAGCGAAGGTGGCCCGGGGAGGCGTCCGCGTGACCTCCGGTCCGGGTGGCGCTGGTCGGCAGCGAAACCGCGGATGTCGTTCCACTGGTAGCGCGCCTGATAGATCAGCAGCTCCAACGCCAACCAGACGATCGCCGCCCGCAGCAGCTCACCCGCGCCGATTCCACCGGCGCCGAGAACGCCAAGCGCGAAGACAGCGGGGAAGAGCCAGGCCTTGATCAGGTCTCCGGGGCGCGGCAGCAGCAGATAGCTGCGGAGGCTGCGTTCGCTCAAGGACCGGCCCCCACCGCGACGGACTCCAGCAGCGGCTCCAGCTCCTCCCAGGACGAGATGACGTCGATGACGCCCACGGCTTCGAGGTCGGCCTTCCGCTGAGCCCGCTCCGCCGCGGGAACGAACATGACGTTTCCAACCGTCAGGCAGCCGGCGCGAACCGCTGCCGTCGCCCCGGGGGCCGAGTCCTCGATCGCCAGTGCCCGTCGCGGTCGCACCCGCAGCTGTTCGAGCGCGTGAACGTAGATCGCGGGGTCTGGCTTGCTCGTGGGGACAGGCAGGGAGTTCTCGGCGCTGAAGCGCCTCTCCAGACGAAAGAGGCCCTCGAGGTCGGTCGCCGCCAGACAGGCGTCGAGGCGCGCGCGAGCGCTCGAGGTGACGACCGCGAGCGCGTGACTGGCGGCGAGCCTTTCGAGCGGCTCGCCAACCCTCGCATCGGGCCTCAGGACCTTGCCGAGGTGGGCCGTGACGGTCTTCCGCTCGACCTCGACCCAACGCTCGAGCGCGGCTGGCGCCAGCCGCCTCCCCTCGGCCGAAGCGAGGGCGGCGGCGGTCGTCCGGAAGTTCTGCCCGGTCGTCGCCAGGCGCAGCTCCTCGGCGCTGAAACGCGTGGAGGAGCCGATCTCCGCCAGGAAGCTGTTGGTCACCTCGGCGGACGCGTCGAAGGCCGGCACCTCCGAGGGAAAAAGACACCCGTCGGCGTCACAGAGCAACGCCTCGAGCGGGAGATCGGGGAAGCTGAACGTCACGCGGCCAGGGCCCTTTCGGAGTAGAGGCAGGCCTCGGTCGCAGCGACGGGACCACCCGCGTCGAGAGCTCGGACCGCCTCCCTCAGCCGGTCGACGAAGGACGCGTGGTCTGCGAGCGCCCCGAAGATGTCGCGCCGCTCGAGCAGCGGCAGAGGATCCGCCGGCGCCGAACGCGCCAGGGGGCGCAGATCGTGCCACTTCGCGTCCTCGACCTCGAACGGTCGGCCCTCGAAATCGAAGCCGGTGAGGTAGCGAATCCAGGCAGCGAGCGCCAGCGTGAGCGTCGCATGCGGCAGGCCCCGCTCGACGGCCTCCTGAAGGGACGGCAGCAGGTAGGCGGGCATCTTGGTCGAGCCGCGGGCGCAAAGCCGCTGCAGCCGGTCGCCGATCCTCGGGTTGCCGAAGCGCTCCAGCAGGGTTTCACGGTAGTGGTCGACGTCGAGGCCCAGCACGCCAGGCAGCAGCGGCGCGACCTCCTCCATCAGCGACTCGGCGAAGCCTCGGAGCAGCGGGTCGGAGATCGCCTGGTCGATCCGCTCGTGCCCGCTCAGATGGCCCAGGTATCCGATCGCGCTATGGGTCCCGTTGAGCAAACGCTTCTTGTGCAGTTCGTAGGCGCCGACGTTGGCGACGAAGCGGACCCCGACCTGGTCGAGCGGAGGCCTCCCGTTGCAGAAGTCATCCTCGACGATCCACTGGGAGAAGTCCTCGCAGACGACTGGCGCCAGGTCGCGAATCCTGTAGCGGCGTTCGAGCAGCCGGCGATGGCTGTCCTCGGCGACGGGGGTGATCCGGTCGACCACGGAGGACGGGAAAGAGACGTTTTGCTCGATCCAGTCCGCCAGGCGCTCGTCGCGCAGCCGGGCGCGGGACACAACCGCGCGACGCGCCGCCATCCCGTTCTCGGGCAGGTTGTCGCAGGAGAGGACCGTGAATGGTTGAGTGCCATTTTCGCGACGCACCCGCAGCGCCTCAACGAGCAATTCGGGGGCGGTACCCCCGTCCTCGTAGCCGTCGCCGGTCACGGTGAGGCTGACGACCTTCGTTCGATCGCTGGCGAGCGCGGCGAGTGTCCGGGCCGGTTGCCGGGGAGCAGAGAGGTAATCGAGCAAGGATCCGACAACACGAACGCGGTCTCCGCTCGGTGCCCGCTCCAGCACAGAGTAGAGGCAGTTCTGGCGCAGCAGCTCAGCCCTATTCCCGTCACTGCGCGGGCCGACACCGACTATTCCCCACTCATCCGATACTTCCTCGTGGACGAGCCGATCGAGATACACGGCCTGATGGGAACGGTGAAACCGCCCAACCCCGATGTGGACGATCCCGGCTTTGATCGAGCCCCTGTCATAGCGAAGCGCGCTCGCCAAGGTCCCATTGCTTTGCCGCATGCATTCTCCAATCCGAAGTGGCTTCGGTTCGAAGGCCCCCCTCGGAGGTGGCGGCTACTTACCGTTAGACGAGTCAAGCCGACGGCCGTTGGAGACGGTCAGCCCGTGGGACCTACTTCCCCAGATCGGAGTGATCTGAAACTCGCGAGCGCCTCGGTTTCTTCGATCGCGGCCGGCCTATCTGGTCGCCTGCCGACCCGAAAAAGAGAGTGGCTGAGAGTGCGCTCAGGCGACGACGCGGAAGGTCTCGAGGCTCTCGTCGCTCGCGCCCTCGACCATCCCGCCCATCGCGACGATCTGCTCGAGGTAGTCGACCGCCTCCTCCGTCAAGCGCTCGCCGGGCGCCGTGATCGGGATGCCCGGCGGATAGGGGCAGATCATCTCGGCGGAGATCCGCCCAGCGCTCTGGCGCCAGGGCACATCCTCGGTCTTGCCAAGGAAGGCCTCCCTCGGCAGCATCACAGTCTCCATCCGCAACTCGGCCGGGGCGGCGATGTCGTAGTCGGGGGCCGGATCGGCTTCCGCATGGCTCTTGGCGAGCTCGCGCAGCGCCCGGATCAACCGTTCGATGTTCTCGTTGCCGTCGGCGAAGGTGATCAGCGGCATGATCCGGCGGTGGTCGGCGAGCTCGACGTGGATGCGCTGGTGATCGCGCAGCCAGTCCGCCGCCGAGAAGCCGGTTAGGCCCAGGCCGACGACGTCGATGCTGACGTGGGTGGGGTCGAAGGCGAAGGCTCCGGGGCCACCGGCGACGCTCTCGGGCAGCAGATCGAGGCCGGGGATCAGCTCGACAGCCTCGCGAAGCAGTAGCGCCCGGTCGATCGCCGCCCCCAGCAGCTCCTCGCCTTCGCGCTGAAACTGGCGCCTGGCAGCGTCGATGGATCCGATCAGGAGGGCCGAGGCGCTGGTCGACTGCTCGAGCTCGAAGACGAGTTCGAGCCGCTCGCTGTCAATCCGGTCGCCCTGGGTGCTCAGAACGGAGGTCTGCCCGAACCCGTTCAGGGTCTTGTGGACGCTGCCGATCGCGAGGTCCGCCCCTGACTCCAACGCCGATGGCGGCAGGCGGCTGCAGAAGCTGTAGTCGAGGCCCCAGGCGTCGTCGGTGACGAGCGGGATGTCGTGGCGATGAGCCGCCTGGGCGAGCGATTTGACGTCGGCCGAGACGCCGTAGTAGGTCGGCGTGAACATGATCGCGGCCTTGGCCTCCGGGTGGGCGGCGAGAACACGGTCGAGCTCGTCCGGCTCCACCCCGTGGGCGACCTGCCAGCGCTCGTCGTAGACAGGGTCGACGTAGATCGGCATCGCACCCGAAAGCACCAGGGCGGCGAAGGCGGACTTGTGCCCGTTGCGGGCCATCACGACGCTCTCGCCGGGATGGGCCACGGCGAGCAATGCCACGTGGACGTTCAGGGTGCTGCCGTTGGTCGAGAACAGCGTCTGGTCAGCGCCGACCGCTTCGGCGAAGAGCTCCATCGCCGTCGACTCGACCTGCCATGACTGGTGGCGGTTATCGACGCCGTTGTTCATCCCGGGGTCGGCGCGAAAGGCCTGCGGGCCCGCCCAGCGGGCGGCGTCGTGCTGGACCTCCCCGGTGCCGGCACGGTGGGCCGGGATGCCGAAGGCGAGCGCGTCGCGGTTGTGGAAGTCCTCAACCGCATCACCCACCGGCGCCGAGCCAGGGTCCGACTTGATCGGACCACGCTCCTGCTCTTCTTCGGCCTTCTCTTCGTTCTCTTTGCGCAGCTGGTCGACGTCCATCGCCAGCAGATACCCCGGCTGCCGATCCCGACACCCGTCGCGCCGATCTTCAGCGAACTTTTAGGAAGCGGCGCGGTTAGCGCGCCGCTGCCCTGGGGTAGTAGCTCGGCGTCCGCCCCGTCAACAGGCGCCGCGGATTCGGTACAGGCCGAGAACGTCGTTGCTAAGAGGCAGCCGACGGGGGAGCCAACAGCAGAAGCCCTCAGACGACGGGAACAGCATGTACTCGGATGCCCTCATTGCCCCCTGGCTTGACCTTGCCGTCGAGCCGCTCACTCCACTGGATCTCTTCGATGCCCACACCCACGTCGGCGTCGAGGATCCGAGCGGGTTCTCCGGTCTCCTTTCGGAGTTGACCGACAGCCTCGACCGGGCCGGCGCCGCTGCCGCGGTCTTCCCCCTCAAGGAGCCCGGCGGTTACCGCGAGCCCAACCGCCGGCTCATCGAAAGCGCAGAGGGGAGCGACGGTGCGCTGGTCGCCTTCGCCCGCCTCGACCCGGCAGACTCACCGCTCGAGCAGGCGGAAGCGGGGATCGCGCTGGGCGCCCGCGGCCTCAAGCTGCACCCTGCGGGCGAGGAGTTCGACCTCTCGGACGGGCGCCTCGACGGCGTCTTCGCCTTTGCCGACGCCGAACGCCTGCCGATCGTGATTCACAGCGACGCGACCGACCACGGAGTCGGCCGCACGGCGCTGGAGATCGCTGAGGCCCATCCGAACGCCCGCCTGATCCTCGCCCATGGCGGCCTTCCAGACCTCGGCTGGCTCTGGCGCGAGGTTCCCTCCCACCCCAACCTCTTCTTCGACACCTCCTGGTGGAGCCACAGCGAGCTGATCGCGATGTTCGCGATCCTGCCACCGAGCCAAATCCTTGCCGCCAGCGACTTCCCCTACTGCAGTCCAATCGCGGGCATGCTCGGGGCGCTGCGATGCGGAGTGCAGGCCGGCCTCGAGCCCGACGACGTGCGGGCGGTGGTGGGCGGGCAGTTTCGCCGGCTGGTCGAGCGCCGCGATCCGCTTCCGCCTGGACCGGTCGCCGCCGCCCAGCCGCTCGACCCGCTTGCCGAGCGCGCCTACGTCTTCCTGATGACGGCTCTGGAGCCGATGCAGCGCGGCGAGGAACCCAGCGAAGCGCTTGATCTTGCCCGCGCCGCCTGCCGGACCGAAGGCAGCGCCAGTGACGATGCGCTCGCGGCGGTCGATGCCCTCCTCACTCTCTACGAGGATCTCGGCTCGAAGCTGCCGCAACGCAACCAGTTCTCCCCCGGCTGGGACGTGATCTCGATCGCCGCCCTGGTCGCGAGGACCCCGAAGGTCCCCGTGCTCTCTCCCGAGCGAATCCTCACCCTCGCCGAGGCAGCGGTCGGCTGATGGCGATCTCGGTTTCCAGCTCGGGCGCTCCCCGCTGCCTCACCTGCCCGCTCAGCCGCGACCAGGTTCCGGCCGGATGACCTGGATACCAGGAGAGCACCGGTTCGGCCGCGCCCCTGACTTCTCGATCGGCATAGAGGAGGAGCTGCTCCTCGTCGATCCCAAGCGGCTCTGCCTCAAGGCCGACAGCGACCGCGTGCTTGCGACCCTCGGCGACACGGATGGAGGCGTCAAGGCGGAGATCTTCGAGGCGGTCATCGAGCTGATCTCCCCTCCCTGCCAGACGGTGGCGGCAGCGGTCGACTCGCTGGCCGAGCTGCGGCTCGAGATCGGCCGGGCAGGAGGCGCGATGATCGCCTCCGGCACCCATCCCGACGGCCGCTTCGGCGACGCCTCGCTCCACGACACCCCCCGCTATTCGGCGGTGGAAGATGCCCTGCGTGGAGTGCTGCGGACGCCGACCTGTGCCCTGCACGTCCACGTCGGCATGCCCGACCCCGAGAGCGCAATCCGCGTCGCCAACGCGATGCGCGTGCACGTTCCTCTGATTGACGCGCTGGCGGCCAACTCGCCCTTCTGGCATGGCGTCGACTCCGGCCTGGCGAGCGCTCGCACGGCGATCCTGCGCAGCTACCCACGTTCTGAAGTGCCGCGGGAGTTCACCTGCTGGGAAGAGTTCTGCGAGACCGCCGCTGACCTGGCGCGGGCGGCTAAGGTCGAGGACTACACGTACTTCTGGTGGGACGTGCGGCCGCACCCCTTGCTCGGCACGGTCGAGGTCCGCTGCCCGGACGTGCAGTGCACGGCGGAGCGAACCGCCGGGATCGCCGCCCTGATCCAGTCCCTGGCAAAGCTGGAGCTGAGCGAGGGTGATTGCGTGATCCCGCGGCGCGAGGCGCTGGCCGAGCACGTCTTCGCGGCCAACCGCTATGGACTGCGAGCTGAGGTTCCCAACGGGCGGGGCGACCTCCTGCCGGTCCGGGAGGTGGCCGCAGAAGCGCTGGCCCGGGTCGAGGGCCACGCTCGAGAGCTCGGCTGCGCGAGCGAGCTCGAGGCGATCGAGGCGATAGCGCGGGATGGCAACGGCGCCGATCGCCAGCGGGCTGCCTTCGGCGTCGGCGACATGCCCGGCCTGCTCGCCGACCTCGCCCGCCGGACCGAAGTCATCGACCGCCGGAGCTGGGCGCGTGTCGCCTGAGCCGCACGCGATCGAGCTCGCCGGCGCCGCCGAGCAGGCGCGCCGCGTCGATGCCGGCGAGGTCACCCCCGCCGAGGTGGTCTCTGCCTCCCTGGCCCGGATCCGCCAGCTGGACCACCGGCTGAACGCCTTCAGGACCGTCCGCGCCGAAGCTGCCCTCGCGGAGGCCGAGGACCCCCCGGCGGGACCGTTGCGCGGGGTGCCCGTGGCGATCAAGGACGACACCGACGTCGCCGGCGAGCTGACCTGTTACGGGACCGCGAGCGAGCGCCGCGCCGAGGCCGACGCGCCCGTGGTCGCCCGGCTGCGCGCCGCCGGGGCGATCGTGATCGGCAAGACGAACGTGCCCGAGCTCGACTCCTGGGGCTTCACCGAGTCGATGACCTTCGGCGCCACCAGGAACCCGTGGGATCTGTCCCGCACGCCGGGCGGTTCCTCCGGGGGCTCCGCCGTGGCAGTGGCCACCGGAATGTGCGGAGTCGCTCACGGGACCGACGGCACTGGCTCGCTGCGCAACCCCGCGGCCTGGTGCGGGGTGCTCGGTTTCAAGCCCGGCCGGGGAGTGGTGCCGGGGCCGGCGGCTCTCTCGGGTTGGCACGGGATGGTCGTCAACGGCCCGATCGCCCGCCGCGCCGTGGACGCCGCCGCCTTCATGGATGCCGTTGCCGAGGGACCGTTCGAGCCGACGCCCCCAGGTGGCCTGCGAATCGCGATGACACTGAAGCCGCCACCGGGGATGGGCGGCAAACTCGACGAAGAGAGGCACCGCGCGGTCTGCCAAGCCGCCGACGCGCTCCGTTCCCTCGGCCACTCGATCGAGGAGCGCGACCCGCCGTTGCCGCGCTCGGTCTCGCTGGCCATCGATGCGCGCTACTTCGGCGGCATCGCCGACGACGTCTCGCTGCTGCCGCACAGCGAGAGGCTGGAATCGAGGACCCGCTCGGTCGCGCGGCTGGGACGGACGCTCTCGCCGGCGCTCAAGATTGCGGACCGGATCGAGGATGATGCGAGCCGAGCCCTCGACGAGGCGCTTGACGGCTGCGACCTGATGCTCTTCCCGGGCTCGGTCCAAGGGCCGCATCCGATCGGCCGCTTTAATGACCGCGGCGCGATCGTGACCGGTTACCTCGACACCTCGGCGGTCGCCTTCCAGCCGCTCTGGAACCTGGTCGGCCGCCCGGCCGCGATGGTCCCCTGGGACCTCGACGGGGAAGGCCTTCCCACTGCGGTCCAGTTCGGCGGCCGCGCCGGGGCCGAGCGCCTGCTGCTATCACTCATCGCCCAGCTGGAATCCCACCGAGGCGCTGCGCCAACCCCGGAAATGCTTGATTGAGCGAGGGCATCGACCGCCGACGGCGGACTCGTCGGGACGGCGGGCTCATTGCAGCGCCGGCAGGACTTCTCGCTCGTAGAAGCCGAGGAAGCCGTCCTGGTCGGGCCCCACCTGGTGGACGTAGACGTGGTCGTAGCCGGCCTCGATGTACTCGCGGATCGCGGCGAGGTGGTGCTCGGGATCGGGTCCGCAGACGACGCTCTCGGCGATCTCCTCCTCGCCGACCAGCTCCGCCGCTTCTTCGAAGTGAGCCGGCATCGTCAGCTCGAGGAAATAGCTGCCGCTGACCGCGCCGTTGGGCCACCACTCCAGCGCGGTGCGACGCGCGTCGGCCTCCTCGGCGGCCCAGCAGACGTGAAGCTGGCCATAAGCCGGCTTGTCGGCGCCGGCACCCGCGCGGAAGCGCTCAACCGATTCGGCCACCGGGGCGGCCCCGATGATCCCGTCGCCGGCTCGCACGGCCAAGTCGACCGAGCTCTCGCCAGCAACTGCGACCAACAGCGGCGGCAGCTCATCGGGCAGGGAGTAGAGCCGGGCGTTCTCGACCAGATAGTGGTCTCCCCGATGGCTGGTCAGCTCCCCCCGCCAGAGCTTGCGGATCACCTCGATCGCCTCCTCGAGCCGTTGCTGGCGCTCGACGATCGGCGGCCAGCGCTCGCCGAGGATGTGCTCGTTGAGGTTCTCTCCGCTGCCGACGCCGAGCGCGAAGCGTCCGGGCATCAGCGAGGCCGTCGTCGCCGCAGCCTGGGCAATGATCGCCGGGTTGATCCGGGTCGTCGGGCAGGTCACGCCGGTGACCAGCTCGAGCCGCTCGGTCACCTCGGCGATCGCACCGAGCACGCCCCAGACGAACGGGCTCTCGCCCTGCTTGTCGATCCAGGGGTGGAAGTGGTCGGAGATCCCGGCGAAGGAAAATCCGGCCTGCTCCGCTCGCGCCGCGTTGCGGACAAGGCTCGGCGCGTCGTGCTCCTCGCTGGAGAGCGAGTATCCGATCTGCGCCGCCGGAGCCATCCCGATCAGCTTCCCGGTGGCAGGAGCGGCGAAACGTCCCAGATCGCACGTCATCGTCCGATCTCTCTTTCGCCGTGAGCATGACCGGAGCGCCCAGAGAACCATGCTCGGGCGCGGCCGTCGCTCAGCGGATCGGGCCCTGCTCCAGCTCCACAGCCAGCTCGAAGATCTTGAAGTCGCCGCCGATCACCGTTTGGGAGACGTTGTGGACGGGTGTCTCGCCGATCTGCCCGGCGGCGGCGCCGGCGTGGGCGTGGCCGTGGACGACGAGGTCGGGCCCGTGCTCCAGAATCGGGGCCGCCAGGCGGTCGCTGCCGAGGAAGGCGAAGATCTCGCGCGGCTCGCCGTCCAGCGTGGCCTCGACCGGCGAGTAGTGGAGCACGACCAGGCGGATCGCGCAGGTGGCGATCTCGCGCAGGCCGGCATCGAGACCGGAGACCTCCTCGCCGGTCTCGGCGTAGACGGCGCGTAGCGAAGGCTCACCGAAATCGGGCATTTGGCTTGGGGCGAAGCCGCCGACGAATCCCTTCGCCCCGGCGACGCCGACCTCGACTCCGCTGACCTCGAGGCGGCTCGCTTCACGCTCCAGCAGGATCACGCCGGCGGCGCGAAGGAGATCGGCGATCTCGGCGGCATTGCCGGCGTGGCAGTCGTGGTTGCCGAGCACGGCGAAGACGGGCAACGAGCTGCGCGACACCGCCTCGCAGAGGATCTCCGCCTCCTCGACCTCGCCTTCGCCGGTCAAGTCGCCGGCCAGCAGCAGTAGGTCGGCCTCTCCATCCAGCGACGAGAAGGCGTCGAAGACGCGATCTTGAATCGCATCGCGGCAATGGATGTCGCCCGCCCCGGCGACGCGAAGGGCGCGCGGCGATGGGGGCGGAACCTGGCCAGGCATGCGGACCTCCTACCCGGGTAACTGCGACTAAAAGCGATGGCCGGCCCCACTCTGATCAACAGCCTCAAGACGGCGACCGCGGCGCTGGAAGCCGCCGGCATCCCCCATCTGCTTGGCGGCGGCCTCGGCTGCTGGGCGCGGGGCGGCCCGCCGTCCAGCAATGACGTCGATCTGATGCTTCGCGCCGAGGACGCCGAGCGTGCCCTCTCGACGCTTGCCCGGACCGGGATGCGCACCGAGCGGCCACCCGAGCAGTGGTTGTTCAAGGCCTGGGACGGGGACGTCCTGATCGACCTGATCTTCGAGCCGGCCGGGGTGCGGATCACCGATCAGGTGCTGGAGCGCGGCGATGAGCTGAGCGTTGCCGGCATGTACATCCGCGTGATGGCGCTCGACGACATCTTCGTCACCAAGCTGCTGGCAATCGACGAGCACTCCGCCGACTACACCTCGACCCTGCTGATCGCGAGGGCATTGCGGGAGCAGATCGATTGGCTTTCGCTGCGCCAGCGGACCTCCTCCAGCCCATTCGCGGCGGCCTTCTTCGCGATCGCCGACGGCCTCGGAATCTCCACGGCCCCCCAGCGGCGCCTGAGCTGATCGGCAGAGGCGAGCGGCGTTTGGGGTCGCGGAGACAGGGTAGCCGCCTCCCACGCCGAGAGAGGCGCGCAACCGCGACTGCTCTCGGACTCTCTTCCGCCAATCACTCGGGTCGTCATACGCGACGCATGGGCTTGGCAGCCAAAGGCGCCTCTTGGCGACGTGCAACCGAGGAGAACCATTGAGGGTGACGTCTTGACTGCGGTTCTCGGCATCAACGCGGTCTTCCACGACAGCGCCGCGGCGCTAATCATCGACGGCGAGACCGTCGCCGCGGTCGAAGAGGAGCGGCTCAGCCGCCGCAAGCACGGCAAGCCGCCGGTTGCCTTCGCGACCTGGGAGCTGCCCGAGCTCGCCGCCGCCTGGTGCCTTCGCGAGGCGGGCCTCGAACCTGCCGACCTCGACGCCGTCGCCTATTCCTACGACCCGGGGCTGGCCACCGGCGAGGGGCTGACCGAAGACCCTTGGGACTGGCTGCGCACGCGCTTCGCCGAGCGGGCGCCCCAGTTTCTCGCCGCCGCTCTGCCCGGCCTCGATCCCGGCAAGGTCCGCTTCGTCCCCCACCACCTGGCCCACGCCGCCTCCGCTTACCACGGCGCCGGCTTCGATTCCTGCGCGGTGCTCGTCCTCGACGGTCGCGGCGAGAGAACCTCCCACCTCGCCGGCCACCGCCGCGACGGCCGCTTCCGGCCGCTGGCGGCCCAGGCGCTGCCGCACTCGCTCGGCCTGCTCTACGAGGAGCTGACCGCCCACCTCGGCTTCCGCCGCTCCTCCGATGAGTACAAGGTGATGGCGATGGCCTCCTACGGACGGCCGGCGATGCTCGAGCGGATCCGAGAGCTGGTCAGCGCCGACGGCGCCGGCGGCTTCCGCACCTTGCCGGTCGATTGGGAGGAGCTGGCGCCGCGCCTCGCCGCGGGCGGCGAGGACTGGACTCAGCGCCACGCCGACCTCGCCGCCAGCGTGCAGAGGCGAGTAGAGGAGGTGCTGCTGGAACTTTGCGATTGGCTGCACGAGCAGACCGGCGAGACGCGGCTGGCGATGGCCGGCGGCGTCGCCCTCAACTGCGTTGCCAACTCGCGGCTGGCCCGCGAGACCGCCTTCGAGCAGATCTGGGTGCAGCCGGCGGCCGGCGACTCCGGCACCGCGCTCGGCGCCGCCACCCACCTCAGCGAGGAGCTCGGCGCCGCGCCGGCGCCGCTGCAGAGCGCCGCGCTCGGGCGCGGCTGGAGCGACGAGGAGATCGAAGCGCGGCTACGCAGCGCCGCCGTTCCCTTCGAGCGCTGCGACGACGTGGCTGCGGCGGTCGCCGAGCGGCTCGCGGCCAACGGCGTCGTCGCCTGGTACCAGGGCCGCAGCGAGTGGGGACCGCGGGCGCTCGGCCACCGCAGCCTGCTCGCCGATCCGCGTGACCCGGAGAACCTCGAGCGGCTCAACGAGATCAAGGGCCGCGAGCAGTTCCGCCCTGTCGCGCCGATGGTCCTCGAGCGCCGTGCCGCGGAACTCTTCTCGGGGCCGTTCCCAAGTCCTTACATGCTCTTCACCCACGAGGTCGACGAGCGCTGGGCCGACCAGATCCCGGCAGCCGTCCACGTCGACGGAACCGCCCGGATCCAGACCGTCGATCCGAGTGTCGAGCCCTTGGTCGGCCGGATGCTGGACGAGTTCGAGCGGCGCACAGGGGTGCCGGTGGTGATCAACACCAGCCTCAACACTGCCGGCCGGCCAATGGTCGATGACCCGCGCGACGCGCTCGAGTGCTTCGGCTCGGCCCCCGTAGACCTGCTCGCGATCGGGTCCTTCCTGGTCTCTCGCGAGCGTCTTTTCAGCACTGCCGACGGACGCCTCGATGGTGCCGTCCCCGCGGGGGTGGCCTAGGTGGAATCCGCCGAGCCACCCACCGCGTCCGTCCGTCCTTTCGACATCGTCGTTCCGACCGTCGGCCGGTCATCGCTCTCCCGACTGCTCGAAGCGTTGGCGCCGCAGCTTGCCGGCAAGCGGGCCCGCGTCTTCGTCGTCGACGACCGTCGCCAGGCCTCTGCCCCGCTCTCCCTGCCCGAGTTCGTAACTACCGTCCGCGGCCCCGGCCGCGGCCCGGCGGCGGCGCGAAACGTCGGCTGGCGCGCCGCCGGCGCCGAGTGGATCGCCTTTCTCGACGACGACGTCATCCCCGCGGCCGATTGGGTGGAGCGGCTCGAAGCCGACCTGCAGGGCCTCCCCGCGGGGGTGGCCGCCTCGCAGGGCCGGTTGCGTGTGCCGCTGCCGAGCAGCCCGCCGACCGATTGGCAGCGCGACGTCGCCGGCCTCGAAGGGGCGCGCTGGATCACCGCGGACATGGCGTTCCGGCGTGAGGCTCTGGCCGCGGTCGGCGGCTTCGACCAGCGCTTCGCAGGCGCCTACCGTGAGGACGCTGACCTCGCCCTGCGGCTGCTGAGCGCCGGCTGGCAGATCACCCGCGGCGAGCGGGCCAACTCCCACCCGGTCCCGCCGGCCGGTTTCTGGGCCAGCGTTGGGCGCCAACGCGGCAACGCCGACGACGTGCTGATGCGTGCCCTGCATGGCCGCCACTGGCGCCGCTGGGCCGGCGCCGCGCGCGGGCGCCGGCGCCGTCACCTGCTTACCGCCGGCGCGCTTGCCGGCACAACCGCGGCCGCCGTGGCAGGAAAGCGGCGGGCCGCAACCACCCTCGCCGCCGCCTGGCTCGGAGCGAGCGCCGAGCTGGCGGTGGCGAGAATCGCTCCAGGGCCGCGCACCGTCGGCGAGGTCTCCCGAATGGCGGTGACGAGCGCGGTCCTGCCGCTGGCAGCAAGCGCCTGGTGGGCGGCCGGGATCGCGCGGCTGCCCCGCCTGCTCGCCGCTGGTGGGCCCCGCATGAGCGCCGAGCCGGGGCCCGGGCGGCTGACTCCACGAGCCGTCCTGCTCGACCGCGACGACACGCTGCTGGTCGACGTCCCCTACAACGGCGATCCGAAAATGGCCGTGCCGATGCCCGGTGCCGGCCGGGCGCTGTCGCGGCTGCGCGCCGCCGGCCTGCCCCTGGCGGTGATCAGCAACCAGAGCGGCGTCGCCCGTGGCCTGATCGATGCCGAGCAGGTGGGCGCGGTCAACCGCGCCGCCGAGCGCCTGCTCGGGCCGATCGACGAGTGGATCTTCTGCCCGCATGGCCCCGAGGAGGGCTGCGAGTGCCGCAAGCCGGCGCCGGGAATGGTGCTGGAGGCGGCGTCCCGGCTCGGCGTGCGCCCGGAGGACTGCCTCGTGATCGGCGACATCGCCGCCGACGTGCAGGCTGCGCAGGCCGCCGGCGCGGCGGCGATCCTCGTCCCGACCGAACGGACTCAGACCGAGGACGTGCGACGGGCGCCGCGGGTGGCGGCGACGATCGAGGCGGCCGTCGACCTCCTGCTCGGCGCGGAGGCCCAGGGCAGGCTCCGCAGCGCGAGGGATGCTTCAGCGCCGGCGCATCCCAAAGTGGAGATCGCGGCATGAGGGGCGTCCTCGCCGTCCGCCAGGACAGCCTCGGCGACGTGCTCCTCGTCGGGCCGGCGATCCGCGCTCTGGCGCGCTCGGGGGGGCCGCTCACCCTGCTCTGCGGCGAGCGTGGCGCCGCCGCGGCGCGGCTGCTGCCCGGCGTCGACGAGGTGCTGGCCTGGACGGCGCCGTGGATCGATCCCGAGCCGGGGCCGGTGGGCAGCGAGGACTGCGACGAGCTGATCGCCACCGTCGCCGAGCGGGCGCCGCACGAAGCGGTGATCTTCACCTCATTTCACCAGAGCCCGCTGCCGACCGCGCTGCTGCTCCGACTCGCGGGGGTGCCGCGGATCGCCGCGATCAGCGTCGATTACCCAGGGTCGCTGCTCGACGTCCGCCATCGCGTCCGCGACGATCTGCACGAGGTCGATCGGGCGCTTTCGCTGGTCGAGGCCGCCGGGCACTCCCTGGACCCGGCCGACGATGGCCGTCTCGAAGTCCGCCTCGAGGCCGACCCCCCTCCCCTTCCTGAGGCGCCGTTCTTCGTCATCCATCCCGGAGCCTCGGTGCCGGCGCGGGCCTGGGAGCCCGCCGGCTGGGCCGAGCTGGCGGCGACCCTCCGCCGCCGCGGTCACCCCGTCGTCGTCACCGGGACGCTCGAGGAGGCTGCCCTCAGTCGTTTCGTCGTCGCCGCTGCGCCGGGCGCCGTCGATCTCGGCGGCCGCTGCGACTTCGCCGGACTGGCAGCGGTGCTCTCGCGTGCCGCCGGAGTCGCCGTCGCCAACACCGGCCCCGCCCATCTCGCCGCCGCCGTCGGCACCCCGGTTGCCTCGCTCTTCGCGCCGACCGTGCCGGCGGTCCGCTGGCGGCCCTGGGGAGTCCCGCACGAGCTGTTCAACCGCGATGTCCCGTGTGCTGGTTGCCGTGCCCGGGTGTGCCCCGTCGAGGGCCATCCCTGCCTGGCCGAGGTGGGGCCGATCGAGGTCGCCGACGCGCTCGAGCGCCTCGCCGGCGCCGCCGCGACAGGGCCCGCCGAAGAGGTGATCGCGTGAAGATCCTGCTCTGGCACGTCCACGGCTCCTGGACCACCTCGCTGCTGCAGGGAGGGCACGAGTACCTCTTGCCGGTCCTGCCCGACCGTGGTCCCGACGGTCGCGGCCGGGCGAGGACCTGGGATTGGCCCGAATCGGCGCGCGAGCTCCCGCCGGCAGAGCTGGGCGAGGCCGAGATCGATCTGGTGATCCTGCAGCGCCCCCGCGACCTCGAGCTCTGCGAGCAGTGGCTCGGGCGCCGCCCCGGACGCGACCTCCCCGCCGTCTACGTCGAGCACAACGCGCCGCAGGGGCGGATCGCCGAGATGCGCCACCCCGTCGCCGACCGCGACGATCTCCGGCTCGTCCACGTCACCCACTTCAACGACCTCTTCTGGGATGCCGGGAAGACGCCGACGACGGTGATCGAGCACGGCGTCGTCGACCCCGGCTACCGCTACAGCGGTGAGCTGCGTGAGGCGGCCGTCGCGATCAACG
>JAJKHV010000090.1 GCA_021154855.1 Solirubrobacterales bacterium | reverse complement strand
CGGCTTCATGTTCGCGCCGCACCACCACCAGGCCATGCGCTACGTCGTGCCCGTGCGCAAGGAGCTCGGCGTGCGGACGATCTTCAACTTCCTCGGCCCGCTCACCAACCCCGCCGGGGCGCCGCGCCAGCTGCTCGGCGTCTCCGATCGGCACTACCAGGAGACGATCGCCGAGGCGCTGGTCGGCCTCGGCAGCGTGCGGGCGATGGTCGTCGCCGCCGACGACGGGGTCGACGAGATCTCGATCTCGGCGCGCACGAGGGTGATCGAGGTCGAGGACGGCCGCACGGCGGAGCGCTTCGTCGAGCCGGGCGACTTCGGCTTCGCCGAAGCCGAGCCCGAGTACGTGGCGGGGGGGAGCCCGGAGGAAAACGCCGCTGCCTGCCGTGCCGTCCTGGGTGGTGAGGCCGGCCCCCGCCGCCACCTGGTCCTGCTCAACGCCGGCGCCGCGATCTACGTCGGCGGCAAGACTGAGAGCCTCGGCGAGGGCGTCGAGAGCGCAGCTGCGGCTGTGGATTCCGGGGCGGCGCGCGAGCTGCTCGAGCGCCTCGCCGAAACGACCGCCGCGCTGGCCGTCCACGACGGTTGATCCGAATACGTCAATTCGGATCAACCGTCTAGGCTTCGGCTGTCAAGTGGCAATGATCGAGCAGCTGATCTCAGGAGCGCGAGAGGGAGTGGAGGAGCGCCGCGGGCGGGTTCCGCAGGCGGACCTCGAGTCGCGCCTTTCCGGCCGCGGCGAGGATCGCCCCTTCAACGAGGCGCTGGTCCGCCCCGGCCTTTCCCTGATCTCCGAGTTCAAGCGACGCTCGCCGAGCGCCGGTGAGATCGCCGCCTCCGCCACAGTCGCCGAGCAGGTCGGCGCCTACGAGCGCGGCGGCGCGGCGGCGCTCTCGATCCTGACTGACGAGCGCCACTTCGGCGGCTCGCTCGAGGACCTGCGCGCCGCTCGCGCGGCCTGCGACCTGCCGATTCTGCGCAAGGACTTCATCGTCGATCCCTACCAGCTCTACGAGGCAGCGGTCCATGGCGCCGACGCCGTGCTGCTGATCGTCCGTGCCCTCGCGGACCGTGAGCTGCGGGCGATGTACGAGGAGGCTCGCGGACTCGACCTCGACTGCCTGGTCGAGGTACACGACGCCGAGGAGCTGCAGCGCGCCCTGGAGCTCGACGCTGAGGTGATCGGGATCAACAATCGCGATCTCGACGCCGGCACGGTGGATATCTCGACCACCTATGAGCTGATGCCCGACGTGCCGGCAGGCAAGACCGCTGTGGCCGAGAGCGGCATCTCATCGCGTGCCGAGCTGGAGGAGCTGGAGCGCGTCGGGGTCGACGCCGTCTTGATCGGCGGGGCGCTGATGAGTGCCGATGATCCTGAGGCGAAGACCCGCGAGCTGACCGGTGTCGACGAGGGCACCCGTGAGCATCACCTGCCCTGAAGCCGCTCAAATTTAATCGCCTTTTGCGGGCCGTTTAGGAATCGCTGAGGGTCGCCGCCTACATTTTCCACACGATGAAGAGTTTTCTGCGCACCCCATTTGGCTCGGCACTCCTCGGCGGCGCGGTTGTCGCCGCCTTCTTCGCGATCGCGATCTCGGCGGGCTGGATCGATTCGAAGACGACGACCACGACCGCGATACCGGCGCCGCTCACCGCGCCGGTTGCCGACAAGGAAAGCGAAGACTCCAGCACGGTCAACCAGATCTACAGCCACGATGGACCGGGAGTCGCCTTCATCGAATCGACCGAGGCGCCCGAAGAAACGTCCTCGCCGCTGAACCCGTTCGAAGAAGGAGAATCGCGCGGGGGCGGGATCGCCACCGGCTCCGGCTTCCTGATCGACAACGACGGACACATCCTCACCAACAACCACGTGGTCGAAGGCGCGACGAAGGTCGAGGTCAGGCTGGGGTCGTCGGATACCAGCCACGAAGCCGAAGTGGTCGGCGCCGACCCGGCAACCGACGTAGCTCTGCTCAAGGTCGACGTGCCGGCCGGCCAGCAGCACCCGCTTTCGCTGGGCAACTCCGCCAAGGTCCAGGTCGGCGATCCGGTGGTCGCGATCGGCAACCCGTTCGGCCTCGACCGCACTGTGACCGCGGGCATCGTCTCCGCGTTGCAGCGCCAAATCCAGGCGCCCAACGGCTTCTCGATCTCGCACGTGATCCAGACCGACGCCGCGATCAACCCCGGCAACTCAGGCGGCCCGCTGATCGACTCCGAAGGCCGGGTGATCGGGATCAACTCTCAGATCCAGACGGGTGGTGGCAACGACGGCAACGTCGGCATCGGCTTCGCGGTGCCGATCAACACCGCCCGCGAAGTGGCCGAGCAGATCGAGCAGAACGGCGAAGTCAAGCACGCTTTCCTCGGCATCAACGGCGGCAGCGTCACGCCCGCTGTGGCCAAGGCGCTGAAGCTGCCGGTCGACAAAGGCGTCCTGATCAACGAAGTGGTTAAAGACGGCCCGGCGGACAAGGCCGGCGTCGAGGGCGGCGATACCGAAGCGACGATCGAAGGCGCCAAGGTGACGCTCGGCGGCGACATCATCACCGAAGTCGACGGCAAGCCGATCAACTCGATGGAAGACGTGATCAACTCGGTCAACAGCGCCCAGCCGGGTGACAAGATGGAGCTGACCCTGTTGCGGGGCCATGACGAAGAAAAGACTGTCACGGTGACGCTCGGCGTGCGGCCCAAATCAGCTGAATAGGCGGCGGACTGACAGAGCGCCGGGTGGCCCTTCCCAAAACGCTCGGCAGGAGCCTCGCTGGAGTGTTTGGGGAAGGGCCACGCGGCGCTCCCTGTTTCGCGGGGGATCTCTGCCCTTGACGATCCTCTAGGCGCGGGCCGCTATCAGATGCCGCAAGCCAAGCTTCCGTACTCTGCGCTTATGCGCGTAAAGATTTGTGGGGTCACCAACCTGGACGATGCAGCTGAGGCCGTGCTGCTTGGGGCCTGGGCTATTGGCTTGATCCACTACGACAAGAGCCCTCGGGCTTGTCCGCCTGGCGAAGCGGCGGCTATCTGTGCTGCCTTTCGCAGGAAGTGCGAGGTCGTTGGGGTCTTTGTCAATCCCGAGCTGGAGGACGTTGCGAAGGCTGTTGAGGGGGCCGGGTTGACGATGGTGCAGCTGAATGGCGCGGAGGGTCCGCAGTTCTGCGCTGAGGTGGCGCGGCGGACCGGGGTCAAGGTGGCCAAGGCGATCCATGTCGCCAGCGGGGCGGAGATTCATGGCGCCGAGGTCTTTCGCACCGACTTCCATCTCTTCGACCGGCGCGGAAAGGGCGGTCTTTGGGGTGGCAGCGGCGAAAGCTTCGACTGGAACCTGCTGCGCGAGCGGCGTTCGGAGATCCCCGCGATTGTCGCCGGCGGGCTGCGGCCCGAGAACGTCGCCGAAGCGATCAAGTTGACGCATCCATTTGCGGTCGACGTCGCAAGTGGGGTGGAGGTGGAGCCGGGGCGCAAGGACCACGCGGCGATGGCGGCGTTCTTCGATGCCGCCAAGGCCGCTAGCGTCCCGACCGGATGAGCGCGATCGAGCAGCGGTTCGGCCCCTACGGCGGGCGCTATGTGCCGGAGACGCTGATCGCCGCCCTCGACGAGCTGACCGAGGCCTGGGCGGAGGCGCGCGAGGACCGCGCCTTCAACGAGCGCCTGCGCCTCCTGCACCGCGACTTCATCGGCCGTCCGACGCCGCTCTACCTGGCTGACCGCCTCTCCGCCCGCGCCGCCCGCCGCGTCTACCTGAAGCGCGAGGACCTCGCCCACACCGGCGCCCACAAGATCAACAACGCGATTGGCCAGGCACTGCTCGCCGAGCGGATGGGAAAGCCGCGGGTGATCGCCGAGACCGGCGCCGGGCAGCACGGCGTCGCCACCGCGACCGCCTGCGCCCTGTTCGGCCTCGAATGCGTCGTCTACATGGGCTCGGAGGACATCCGCCGGCAGCGTCCCAACGTCGAGCGGATGGGTCTGCTCGGCGCCGAGGTCGTCCCGGTCGAGGCGGGGGCGCGGACTTTGAAGGAGGCGGTCAGCGCCGCGATCCGTGACTGGGTCGCCAACGTCGAGACCACCCACTACGTGATCGGCTCCGCGGTTGGGCCGGCGCCCTTCCCGGCGCTGGTTCGCGATCTGCAGCGGGTGATCGGCGAAGAGGCGCGTGAGCAGGCGCTTGCCGCCGAGGGTGCGCTGCCGGCGCGGGTGATCGCCTGCGTGGGCGGTGGCTCGAACTCGATTGGCATCTTCACTCCGTTTGTCGAGGATGCCGGCGTCGAGCTGATCGGCGTGGAGGCGGCGGGTGAGGGGCTCGACACTGGCCGCCACGGCGCCTCGCTCGGCGCCGGCGCCACTGGCGTCTTGCATGGCTCGCTCTCATCCGTGATCGCCGACGAGGAGGGACAGATTCTCGAGGCGCACTCGATCTCCGCCGGCCTGGACTATCCGGGCGTTGGTCCCGAGCACGCCTTCCTGCGCGACAGTGGTCGCGCCAGCTACTTCTCGGTGACCGACGCCCAGGCGCTCGCCGCTTTTGCCGAGCTCTGTCGGCTGGAGGGGATCATCCCGGCGCTGGAGTCCTCGCATGCGATCGCATGGCTGCTCGAGAACGGTGGAGCGAGCGAGGGTTATGACGTCGTATGTCTCTCGGGGCGCGGGGACAAGGATCTGGCTGAGGTCAATGCGCAGAGCGAGGGCGTCGGGGGATGACTCGTCAGAGCGACAGCGGTGGGGCGAAGGGGGCAAGGGGGTGACTCGTCAGAGCAACAGCGGGGAGGCTCTGTCGAGTCACCCCCTTGCCCCCAGCCCTAGCGCTTCAGCTGGGGTGGAGCGGATCGAGGTGGCGTTTCGGGTGGCGGAGGACCAGGGCCGGCCGGCCTTGATGCCGTACATGATGGCTGGGTATCCCGATCGTGAGAGCTCGTTGGCTGTGGCTGAGTCCTATGCGGACAACGGTGCCGACCTGGTTGAGCTTGGGGTGCCGTTTTCGGACCCGCTGGCCGATGGGCCGACTATTCATGCTGCCGCCACGGCTGCCCTCGAGGCAGGAGCGACGCTGGAGACGGCTTTTGAGCTTTGTGAGGCGATCTCGGGCCGGGTCCCGGTCGTCTTCATGGTCTACGCCAACATGGTGCTGGCGCACGGTGGGGTTGGCGAGTTCGCCCGCCGCGCCGCTGCCGCCGGGGCCGCCGGGGCGATCGTGCCCGATCTGCCGCTCGAGGAGGCTGAGCCGGTACGGGCGGCGTTCGCCGAGCTCGGCTTGGCGCTGGTGCCCCTCATCGCTCCGACCACGCCGCCCGAGCGCCGCGCCCAGATCTGCGCCGTCGCCCAGGGTTTCGTCTACGTCGTCTCGACCGTGGGGACCACCGGCGAGCGCGATGAGATTCCGCCGCAGCTCGCCGCGCTTGTCACCGCGACAAAGGCCGAGGCTGAGGTGCCGGTCGCCGTTGGCTTTGGCATCGGAACGCCAGAGCAGGCCGCTCAGGTCGGCGAGGTTGCCGATGGAGTGATCATCGGCAGCCGCCTGGTTCGTGCCGCTGGTGAGGGGGGTGGCCCCGAGGCCGCGGCATCTGCCGTCGGCTCCTTCCTGCGCGAGACACGCGCCGCCTTCGCGAGAAGGTAGATCCACCGCAACCGCCTGGCTGGATAGGATTCCTGCCGCATGGGAATGGTCATCACCCTCTTTCTCGCCCTGGCGACGACGACCGTCGCCTACGCCGTGCTTGGCCAGGGCGGCGGCGTCGCCGGTGTGATCTTCTTCGGCATCCTGGCGATCGGCGCCACCATTCGGGCTTTCACCCCGAGCTCGGACTAAGCGCGCGTCGCGATCACCTGCAGGTACTCGGGTTCGAGCACCAGTGCCCTGTCGCCCGCTTTGTTGTATTCCTCGAGGTAGGCCTTCATATCCGCCGTGAGGGCGGCTTCGCCCTCCGGCCCCACTCGTTCGTAGGCCACCTTGGTGGGCCCGAAAAAGGTTCGGAAGAACTCGAGGAAGTGATCGGCGGAGCGAAAGGTCTGCCGCGATTTGCGGCGCTCGACCCGCAGGTCTGAGATCGCCTCGCCAAACACCTCGCGCAGGTGATCTTCAGTGCCCCAAAGCAGTGGCGGGACAACGCCCGGCGGCGGCGGCGCGTGCTTGGCGATCGTCATGAACATCTTGCCGACGCCGCCGTCGGGTACCCAGTTGGCCATCCCGATCCGGCCCGGGCTTGCAGACGCGGAGCAGCTCGGCCGCGGTCTTCTCGTGTTCGGGGGCGAACATCGCACCGAAGATCGAGATCACGACGTCGAACTCGCCCTCGCCGAAGGGAAGGTCGGCGGCGTCTCCCTCGATGAACTCGACCTCGAGTCGCTCCGCAGCGGCGCGCTCCCGCCCACGCTCGAGCAGGGCGGGGACGAAGTCCACCCCAACCGTGTTGCCCCAGGCTCGTCGGGCTGCGGCGAGCGCACCGTTGCCGCTGCCGCAGGCGACGTCGAGCACCCGCTCGTCGGGCACGATCTCGATCGCTTCGACCAGCTCCTCGGCCACCATCTCGACCATTCCGGCGACCATCGCGAAGTCGCCCTCTGACCAGGTCCTCTGCTGCGCTTGCCGGACCGCGCCCATATCGATCGCATCGCTCATCTTCGCTCCCTTCGCAGTTTCATCCGAACCTACCGCGTTGCCGTGTGGCCGGCCGCTTTAATCTGAGCCGATGCGGATCGGAGTGCTCACCGGTGGCGGCGATTGCCCGGGACTGAACGCGGTCATCCGGGCGATCGTCCGCAAGGGCGTCGAACACCGCGGTCACGAGTTCGTCGGCTACCGCGACGGCTGGCGCGGTCCTCTCGAGGGCGACAGCCGCCCGCTCGGCGTTCCCGAGGTGCGCGGCATTCTGCCCCGCGGCGGCACGATCCTCGGCGCCTCGCGGACCAACCCGTTCAAGGAGGATGGCGGGGCGCAGCGAATTGCCCAGCGGCTCGAGGACGATCGCGTCGACGGGCTGATCGCGATCGGTGGCGAGGACACGCTCGGCGCCGCGGCCCGTCTCTACGACGAGCACGGTGTACCGGTCGTCGGCGTGCCGAAGACGATCGACAACGACCTCGGCGCCACCGACTACACCTTTGGCTTCGACACCGCCGTCAACATCGCGATGGAGGCGATCGATCGCCTGCATACGACCGCCGACAGCCACCATCGCGTCCTGATCGTTGAGGTGATGGGCCGCCACGCCGGCTGGATCGCCTTCCACGCCGGCCTGGCGGGCGGGGCCAACGTGATCCTGATCCTCGAGCTCCCCTTCGACCTCGAGCGTGTCTGCCAGTTCGTCGGCCGCCGCTTCGAGCACCAGTTCGCGCCGATTCTCGTCGTCGCCGAGGGGGCGCAGCCGCTTGGGGGCATGTCGGAGACCAGAAACGAGAAGCTCGATCAATTTGGCCACGTCGCTCTGGGTGGCATCGCGCACTGGCTGGAGGGAGAGATCGAGAAACGGACCGGCAAGGAGGCGCGGGCGACGGTGCTCGGCCACGTCCAGCGGGGCGGCACGCCGACGGCGTTCGACCGAGTGCTGGCGACGCGCTTCGGCCTGCACGCGATCGATGCGGCCGACGCTGGGGACTGGGGCAAGATGACCGCGTTGCGTGGTACGGATATCCAGCTCGTCGAGCTGAGCGAGGCGACGGCGGAGCTGAAGACTGTGCCGGAGTCTCTCTATTCAGAGGCTGAGGTTTTCTTTGGCTAGGCAGGGGAGGGTCGGGTGACCCCTCCCAAAACGAGCGGCCTGCGGGCTCTCGTGCAAGGCAGGGGAGCGAAGGGTCCCCCTCCCAAAACGAGCGGGCCGCGGGCTCTCGTGCAAGGCAGGGGAGCGAAGGGTTCCCCCTCCCAAAACGAGCGGCGGGGCCGCTCTTGAGTGTTTTGGGAGGGGGAACCCTTCGCTCTCGCGTCTTGCGCAAGGCTTTGGTCGGGGCAGCTGGCTTCACCGTGATTGCAGTTGCTGGCTGCGGCGGGGGGGAAGGTGTTGCTCAGGATGCCACCGTTACTGCTTACGTGGAAGCACCTTTGTGCGCTGGCGCCAAGCAAGTTCTTGCGAGGCAGGGCGGTCGTGGCGGGGAGCTTCGGGTGCAAGCTGTTTGCCTCGCAAGCGCACGGAGCCATGGCGAGCTCGATCTCGCAACGCTTGGCGCGAATGCTCGTAGAGCCACCGAGGACTCGACCACGGTGGCCTACCTGCAAGCTTCCGACCCAAGCGCTTCCCGCTTCATCCACCCGATCTTGGAAACCGCCGAGGTCCCGTGGATCTCCGCAAGCTCAGGAGAAGCCGCAATGGCTCACCTGCTCGAGCTCATAGAAGCATCGGGCTCAGGTTCCCTTCGCCAGTCGCTCCGCGAAGCACTCCACGAGAGCTAGCCCGAGCCGTAGAGAGGGCGAGCGCCCCCTCCCCAAACACTCAAGAGCGGCTCCTGCCGCTCGTTTGGGGAGGGGGCGCTCGCCCTTCTCCCCGCTAGAGCAAGTCTCTAAGCGCCTCCTCCAGCTCTGGATGCTCGAATTCATAGCCAAGCTCCAAGGTCCGCCGAGGCATGACCCGCTGCCCACCTCGCAGCACTTTCCCAAACTCCCCGCCGTACATCAGGTCAAGCGTGAAACCTGGAATCGGCAGCACCGCCGGCCGGTTGATCGTGCGGGCAAGGGCCTTCGAGAAGGCCTTGTTGGTGACCGGATCAGGCGCCGTTGCGTTGACCAGACCGCTCGCCTTGTCGTTGTCGAGCGCCCAGAGCAGGATGCCGACCTCGTCATCGATGTGAACCCAGGAGACGTACTGATTGCCGCCCGCAAGCGGGCCGCCGACGCCGAGCTTGAAGGGAGTCAGAAGTTGCTTGAGAAAGCCCGCTCGCGGGTCGAGCACCTGGCCGGTGCGGACGATGACGAGGCGCACGCCGATTCCCTCCGCCTCGCGCGCCGCCTTCTCCCACTCGCGCACGACCTCGGCGTCGAAGCCCTTGCCGCCCTCGCTTGACTCGTCGACGATTTCATCGCCGCGGTTGCCGTAGAAGCCGATCGCCGACTGGTTGACCAGGACCCGGGGCCTTTTCTCCAGGCCGGCCATCGCACCGATCAGGTTGTGGGTGCCGGTGCGCCGACTCTCCATGATCCGTTGCTTGGCGTCCTCGGTCCAGCGCTGGTCGATTTTCTCCCCGAGCAGGTTGATCACGCCGTCGACGCCGTCGAAAGCCGCCGCCGGCGGGCGTTCCAGGGTCGGCTCCCAGGCGTGCCAGCTGACGGCTGGGTTGGTGCTGCGCGCCCTCGACGCGT
This sequence comes from Solirubrobacterales bacterium, assembly GCA_021154855.1. Taxonomy (GTDB): domain Bacteria; phylum Actinomycetota; class Thermoleophilia; order Solirubrobacterales; family 70-9; genus VRUE01. The sequence continues at coordinate 1,261 of JAJKHV010000090.1, read as the reverse complement.
CCCGCGTCAGCCCGACCACTGTGTCGCCTCGGGCCAGCAGCGAGTCGCAGACCGCCGACCCGATCGAACCGCTGGCTCCGCTGACGAGGACCTTCACTTACTGGGCGACCTCCACCGTGGCGAAGGTCCCTGTCTCCTCGCTGAAGCGGGCGATTCCCTCGCGCTTGGCCTCCTCGACCACCGCCGCGGCGACCTTCGGCGCGACGTCGCGGTTGAAGACGCTGGGCACGATGTAGTCCTCGGCGAGGTCGTCCTCGGCGACGGTTTCGGCAATGCCTTTGGCCGCCGCCAGCTTCATCTCCTCGGTGATCCGCGGTGCGCCGGCGTCAAGGGCGCCGCGGAAGATGCCTGGGAAGCAGAGCACGTTGTTGATCTGGTTCGGGTAGTCCGAGCGCCCGGTGGCCATGATCCGCACGTGCGGCGCCGCCTCCTCGGGCATCACCTCGGGGTTTGGATTTGCCATCGCGAAGACGATCGCGTCGTCGTTCATCTTCGCCAGCGACGCCGCTTCGATCGTGCCCGGCCCGGAGAGGCCGATGAAGAGGTCCATTCCCTCGATCACGTCGTCGGGCTGTCCGCTCAGCTTGTCGGGATTCGAGTTCTCCGAATACCAGCGCTTGATCCCGGTCATCTCGCCGGAGAGATAGTCCTCGCGCCCAGTCGAGAGGGCCCCCTGGCGGTCGCAGCCGACAATGTGGGTGACCCCGCAGGCGAGCATCATCTTCGTCACCGCCACCCCTGCGGCGCCGAGGCCGACCATCAGCACGCGCAGCTCCGCGATCGGCTTGCCGACGATCTTCAGCGCGTTGAAGAGCGCCGCCATCGTCACCACCGCGGTGCCGTGCTGGTCGTCGTGGAAGACGGGGATGTCGAGCGACTCCTTCAGCGCGTCCTCGATCTCGAAGCAGCGCGGGGCGGAGATGTCCTCGAGGTTGATGCCGCCGAAGGTCGGCGCGATCAGCTCGACCGCCTTGATGATCTCGCCGGCGTCCTGGGTGTCGAGGCAGATCGGAAAGGCGTCGACGGCGGCGAACTCCTTGAACAGCATCGCCTTGCCCTCCATGACGGGCATCGCCGCCTCCGGGCCGATGTTGCCGAGGCCCAGCACGGCACTGCCGTCGGAGACGACCGCGACGGTGTTCTTCTTGATCGTGAACTCGAAGGCCTTGGAGCGGTCGTCGTGGATGTCCTGGCAGACGCGGGCGACGCCGGGTGTGTAGGCCATCGAGAGGTCGTCTCGCGTCTTCAGCGGGTACTTGTT